>JABDKA010000085.1 GCA_013002405.1 Sulfitobacter sp.
CTTCCTCATCGAAGAAATGATCGCTGACGGTATTGCCGAGCTTCTGATCGGGGTCATCCGCGATCCGGTCCACGGCTTTGTCCTGACCCTCGGTGCGGGCGGCACACTGACGGAGCTTCTGAAGGACAGCCGGTCGCTCCTCCTCCCTGCCAGTGCCGATGACATCGACGAAGCCCTCGACGCCCTTCGTATCGCCCCGCTGCTCGGGGGCTACCGTGGCGCCCCGCCTGTTGATCGCCCTGCCCTTCACCGTAGCATTCAGGCCATGCAAGACTTCGCCATCGCCCACGCCGACCGGCTGCATGAGATCGAGATTAACCCCCTGATCTGCACCGCGACCGATGCCATCGCCGCCGACGCGCTCCTGCGCCTTGCCCCCGAAAAGGAGAGACCATGACCGACAGCCCTATCAAGACACGCCGTGAGGGCGCGATCCTCGAAGTCACGCTTGACCGGCCCAAGGCCAACGCGATTGACCTCAAGACTTCTGTCATGATGGGCGACACCTTCGCCGCCTTCCGCGATGATCCGGACCTGCGCGTCGCCATCATCACCGGCGGGGGCGAGAAGTTCTTCTGCCCCGGCTGGGATCTCAAAGCCGCCTCAGAGGGGGACGCGGTAGATGGCAACTACGGTGTCGGCGGCTTCGGCGGTCTGCAGGAGCTGCGCGACATGAACAAGCCCGTCATCGCAGCCGTTAACGGGATCTGCTGCGGCGGCGGGCTGGAACTGGCCCTCTCGGCTGACATGATCCTTGCCGCCGATCATGCAACCTTCGCCCTGCCGGAAATCCGTTCTGGCACGGTGGCGGATGCGGCATCCGTCAAGCTGCCCAAGCGCATCCCCTACCACATCGCGATGGAACTGCTGCTGACCGGTCGCTGGTTCGACGCGGAAGAGGGCAAGGGCTGGGGCCTGATCAACGAAATTGTGCCCGGTGCGGCGCTGATGGATCGCGCCTGGGAGCTTGCGCGCCTCCTCGCCTCCGGGCCCCCGCTCGTCTACGCTGCAATCAAGGAAATCGTGCGGGATGCGGAAGATAGCAAGTTCCAGGACGCAATGAACCGCATCACCAAACGCCAGTTGCGATCGGTGGACGTGCTCTACGCGTCAGAAGACCAACTGGAAGGCGCACGGGCCTTCGCGGAGAAGCGGGATCCGGTGTGGAAGGGGAAGTAGGCCCAAACTCGGGACCAAAAAAGGGCCTCATGGATAGGTCGCGCCACTGAAGGTAAAGTCCTGGAGCCATGGCACTCATCGTTTTCTTTTAGAAAACGAATGCCGCCTGCACAGGCTTCGGCACCTACCTTCGGAAGAACCTGTGGTGCCGCTGAAGGGACTCGAACCCCCGACCCCATCATTACGAATGACGTGCTCTACCAGCTGAGCTACAGCGGCACTCTGGGGATGCGGCTTAGCAAAGGTGTGAGAAGGGGGGAAGACCTATTTTTCGGCCTTCTCCTCTTTCTTTTCCCCATCTCCCTCGTCCTCCACCAGCTGCGCGTCCTCTATGTCCGCGCGGGTGGCGACCTTGTCTGCTCCGTCGGCGCCGGACTTGTCCTCCACCGCGCCCACGATCAGGGGCAGCATCTGCACCCCGCCCGGCATGGCCACCTCGGACATGGGCGGTGTCTTCCAGGCCAGTGTATCGAAGCTGTGGCAGTTTTCGCAGACCGGTTTCCATTCGGCGTGGATATGCTGACAGTTGTCACAGATCCATTGCGGTCCGCGTGGGACGGTCAGCGCGCGGGCCAGCCAGCCCTTGACCACCGTATCCGACGCCCCCTCGCCCCGTTCGATCGCCGCCATCAGCGTGACGGAGCGTGCGGTGGGATCGGTCTCGACCAGATTGCCCAGCGCGCGGCGGGCGGCGGGGAAATCCTCGTCCGCGATGTGGAGTTCCGCCTTCAGCATCTTGGTCTCGGGGTGATCCGGCTTGGCTTTGGTCAGGCTCTGGAACCGCTTGATCCGCTGGGCGGGCTTTTCATCCGGTTGGATCTCAGCAAAGGCAGCGGCGAGGTCGGGATGCGGATGAACACTCCAGGCCTTTGTCAGAAGACGCGCGGCGTAGCGCGATTTGCCCTGCTCGATATAGGCGCGCGCGGCCATGACCGCGGCGGGCACAAGATCGGGCGAGAGACGGTTCGCCTCGATCGCGGCCTCCCGCGCCTCGATGCTTTTGCCTTCGGCGATGACGTCGCGGGCCTGTGACAAGGCCAGTACCGCATCGCGCCGCTTGTGCACATCGCGTGGCAGATGGCCGTTCTTGAGTTTGGCACTCAGGGTCTTGCGCGCACCTGCCCAGTCCTCCTTCTCGGCCTGAAGCTGCAGCAGCGTATCGCCGGTTTCCACGTGACGGGGTTTAAGCGCGAAGGCCTTCTCCGCCAGTTTCAGCGCCGTCTCCGTATCGCCCTGGGCCAGCTTCTGTTTCATGATCCCGCGAACGCCGACAAAGCGGGTCTGCTCTTTCTCCACCAGTTTGCGGTAGGTTTCCTCTGCCTGCCGCTGATCCCCCGCCATTTCGGCTGCCTGGGCGGTCAGAAGGTTTGTCACGTCAGGTTTGTTCAGATAGCGACCTGCTTTGTGCGCCTTGGCGAGAGCCAGCTTGCCCTCACCGCTGGCCAGCGCCATCAGGCCCTCTGACAGAGCGTCGAACCCTTTCCGTTCCCTGTTCCGGTCGAAATAGCGCGACAGGGCCGTGTCATCCCCGTTTAGGAATTTCCAGGTTGCCAGCAGCAGCGACAGGACCTTGAGAAAAAGCCAGACCGCAATCAGCAACAGGGCAACGGCAATAACGGACTGGAGCGGGCCGAAGCTGTATTCGGTCCCCATCAGGGTGACCTGCACGCCGCCCTGCGCCTCAAGCAGGTAGCCTGCACCCCAGGCAAGGGCGGCAACCACGGCGACAAACAGGATAATCTTGATCAGGGACCACAACATATTCTTGATTTCCTCAATTTGCCGTCAGGCGTTGGGACAGCTCTTGGGCGGCGGAGCGGGCATCGGCAAGGGCGCGTGCATCGGTCAGCCAGTCCTTCATGGCGGCGCGGGCTGCTTCGGGCAGGTTCTCTGCTTCTGCAAGGGCTTCAGCGATGCGGCCGTCGCGCACGGAGGCCTCTGCGCGGGACAGCACGGCGTCGGGATCATTCCCTTCGCGGGGTGTGACCGACCGGGCACCAAGCTGACGACGCAGGAAGCCGCCAAATCCGTCTTCCGCCTCTTGCCCATCTGCCGCACGGGCAGCAGCAAGGGCATCGCGTGCCACCTCAGGGAAACGGGCCTGCAGGTTGGCAAGGGTGGTAACGCCGGTTTCAGCGGGTGCCGTCAGCGCGTCGGGCAGGTTTTCCACACCGGCTTCGCGCAGGGCGGCAACCTCATCGTCATAGCTTGCGCCGCTGGCCAGGGCCGCGGTGATGCGCGCGAGGGCGTTTTGCCCCGCCGCCGCACGGGCGGCATCGGCCGTCGCCGCCTCAACACTGCGGGCATTGGCGATCAGCCCTTCGATCTCGGTCCGTTGGGCATCAATCTCGGCCTTTTGCGCATTGATGGAAGATTGGAGCGCCGCAAGGGCGGCCGAATAGTCAGCGTCGGGTTCACCAGCGCCGCCACCCGTCGGGCGCAGTTCAAGCGCACTGATGCGGCCATCAAGTCCTTCGATTGACCTATCGATCCCGTCAATGCTGGCGCGCAGGTCAGCGAGGGTGCTCTCAATCCCGGATAGGTCAACAGGTTCGGCGGGCGCAGTCTGGACGGGGGCATTCTGCAGGGCCTCTATAGCGGCCTGCTGTTCTTCGACCATCACGGCCAGGTTGTCGCTCTCGCTCCGCAGTTGGAGCAGGTTTGCCTCGGAAATGACGAAACCGATGGCCCCTGCAACAACGCCGCCCAGAACAAGCGGCCAAAACCCCCCACTCTTGCGCTGTTGCGACGCGGGCGAAGGGGTCGGGGCTTTCTCAGTCATCTTTGGTGCATCGCCACCGGCTGAGGTGGGCTTTGTGGGCTCGGCCTTCTTTGGTTCCTCAGCCGTGGATGTCCCGGTCTTCGCGCTTGCCGCCGGGTTGGCGGGCGGTGTCGGCTTGGCCGGTTCAGACTTGGTTGACGTTGTTTTCTCTTTCGCGGTCGCGGCAGCCTGCGCCCCGGCAGAGGATTTCTCCGTTCCGGCCTTGGGCGCATCCGCGGCTTTGTCTGACGGCGGTTCCGTAGCCCCGGAACTGGACTTGGAAGTCGCCGCAGAGGCTGATTTGGCCGCCGGAGGCGTCTTTTCGGACCCGGCGGGCGTGGAAGTTGCCTTATCGGTCTTGCTTGCCGCAGCCGCGTCAGACTTTACGGTATCGGGAGTGACTTTCGTAGCGGGCGACGCCGATGTGCTGCCTGAAGCCGGTTTCTTCGCTTTCGCCACGCTGTTCCCCTTTTCCGATTCCGGTGTCTGCTGACCTTATCCGCCATTCACAGCGGGCTTCAAGCTAACCTGGTGCCTCTCAAGCGCATTTCAACGCTGCGCCGCATTTCCACGCCCGTCGGTGCCCGGGCGGTGATCACTTCATGGCAGCCACTTCCCTCAACCAACTCCGCAACCGCATCACTGATGGCAATCACGAAGACCTTCGACAGATCGGTGACCTGATCGTAGAAAAGCTTGGCCGTGCGGGGGGAGAAGAGCGGTACAACCACACCCGTCGGCCCCCGCAAAAGCTGCTGCGCCTCACCCGACAGGGCCTGTGGCCGCTGATCATAAAGCACGTGCACCTTCGTTTCCGTCCCAGTTGCACTTAACCGCTCTGCGATTTCTCCCCGGCGGTGGCGACCGGACAGATGGATAAGCGGGGTTGGTGAATCCTTGATTTGCGCCACCAGATCCTCCGCCGTTTCAGCCACCAGAAGAACATCCCAGCCGCGGACCCGGGCAGCTCTGGCCGTACCTGCACCCACACAAAAGGCCGGTTTACCCTCACCACACGGCGCAAGGGGTGGCGCATGGGCAGAGGTGAATATCGCCCCGGCAAAGGCGGACAGATTGGGTTTCTTGCCGATGGCCACAATTTCGATCAGCGGTGAGACCACGACAGTCACCCCCGCCATCAGCTTCGCATCAAGCTCTCCCAAGAAACGCTGGGCGCTTTCGCGGGGCCGCGTCAGCAATAGCGATCGCGCGTCGATATCGGTCTCAGCATTGTTTGCCATGGGTGTCGGTGTTACCTGCGGTGACACCCGCTTGCAAACGAGAAGACCATGCGCGCACCGATGACCATCCTTGGACTGGAGAGCAGCTGTGACGACACGGCCGCCGCCGTCGTGCGCGTGGATGAGGCAGGTGCCAGGGTGCTGTCTTCTGTCGTTGCAGACCAGACCGACCTGCACGCGGCCTTCGGTGGCGTTGTACCCGAGATCGCCGCGCGCGCCCATGCGGAAAAGCTGGATTTGTGCGCGGAAGAGGCTCTAACACGGGCCAATTTGGCCCTATCCGAGATTGACGCAATTGCTGTCACGTCCGGCCCTGGTCTGATCGGCGGGGTGGTTTCGGGCGTGATGTGCGCCAAGGGGCTGGCCCTGGCCAGTGGTAAGCCGCTTTATGGCGTGAACCACCTTGCCGGGCACGCGCTGACACCCCGTTTGACCGATGGCGTGGCCTATCCCTATCTCATGCTCCTTGTTTCGGGCGGACATTGCCAGTTCCTGTTGGTGACGGGACCGGATGACTTCACCCGTCTGGGCGGCACAATCGACGATGCGCCGGGGGAGGCTTTTGACAAAGTCGCCCGCCTGATCGGACTTCCGCAACCCGGCGGACCTATCATTGAAGCAGTCTCTAATAAGGGTAATCCAACCCGTTTCGCCTTTCCCCGCGCGCTTCTGGACCGGCCCGGGTGTGATCTATCCTTCTCTGGCCTCAAGACAGCCGTGCTGCGGGCGCGTGACAGGATCGTAGATGAAAAAGACGGGATCACCGTACAGGATCAGGCCGATCTTGCGGCCAGTTTTCAGGCCGCCGTTGTTGAGGTCCTTGCCGAAAAGACCCGCCGCGCCTTTGCGCTTGTCGAGGGGGGTCCGCCGCCAACCCTCTGCGTGGCGGGCGGAGTGGCCTCAAATCATTCCGTTCGCGCCGCGTTAGAGACTGTTGCACAGGAATTCGGTGCCGCTTTCGTCGCACCGCCGCTGAACCTGTGCACAGACAACGCCGCCATGATCGCCTTTGCCGCGGCCGAACAGATGCACTTGCGGCAACCCGATGATCTGACGCTTGCCGCACGACCACGCTGGCCATTGGATACTTCTCAGCCAGGCATGCTTGGCAGCGGAAAGAAAGGAGCCAAGGCATGAGCATCGCGGTGATTGGTGCGGGGGCCTTCGGGACGGCCCTGGCCATCTCCCTTGCCCAGAACGGGCCGGTCACGCTGTGGGCGCGCGATCCAGGCGACATGGCGACAAGCCGCGAGAACAGGTCCCGCCTGGCCGGCCATCCTCTTCCCGAGGGGCTCTTTGTCACCGGCGATATCGTGGTAGCGGCCAGCGCACAGACCCTGCTGCTTGCCGTTCCCATGCAAAAGCTGCGCGGCCTTCTGTCTGAACATGCGGCCCTGTTGCGGCAAAAGACCCTCGTCGCCTGCTGCAAGGGCATTGAGTTGAAAACGGGGATGGGCCCGGTTGCCTTGATCAAAGAGGTGCTGCCGGGTGCGACAGCGGCGATCCTGACCGGTCCCAGCTTTGCCAATGACATTGCCCGCGGCCTGCCCACCGCCTTGACACTGGCCTGCGCGGATGAGGCCGCGGGCAAGAGGCTTCAGGAAGAGCTTACCACGCCGAACCTGCGGCTTTACCGCACGACGGACACCGTCGGGGCGGAACTGGGCGGCGCGCTCAAGAACGTGATTGCCATTGCCTGCGGGGCGGTGATGGGTGCGGGCCTGGGCGAAAGCGCGCGTGCCGCGCTCATGACACGCGGATACGCGGAAATGCAGCGGCTTGCCCATCATCTGAAGGCGGATCCCCGAACGCTGTCGGGTCTTTCCGGCTTCGGTGATCTGACGCTCACCTGCACCTCGATCCAGTCCCGCAATTACCGGCTGGGTCAATCCCTGGGCGAAGGCACCCACTTTGACAGCGGCACCACCGTCGAAGGGGCCGCAACCGCGCGTGCCGTGCATGATATGGCTGAACGGGCCGCGCTGGATATGCCGATCACTGCGGCCGTTGCAGGCCTGCTCGACAACCGATTAGATGTGCGCAGCGCCATGACCGCCCTGTTTAACCGACCGCTGAAGGAGGAATGATATGTTCGTCGCCCTGATGGCCCATGACAAACCCGGTGCGCTGGAGGTCCGGCAGGAAAACCGGCCCGCGCACCTGAACTATCTCAAATCCTCTGATTCGGTCGCGCAGGCTGGGCCACTGCTGGATGCAGAGGGGACGATGATCGGGTCGCTGATCATCCTCGACGTACCGGACATGCAGACCGCGCAGGCCTGGGCTGACAAGGATCCGTACGGCCAGGCGGGTCTGTTCCAAAGCGTGACCCTGACCCACTGGAACAGGGTGATCGGCTGATGGCCTACTGGCTTTTCAAATCGGAACCCAACACCTGGGGCTGGGACGATCAGGTCGCCAAGGGTGACGATGGAGAAGAATGGGACGGCGTGCGCAATTACCAGGCCCGGAATTTCATGCGTGAGATGAAAATAGGTGATCTGGGTTTCTTCTATCACTCGATGAAGGAAAAATCCGTCGTTGGCATCGTGAAAATCATTGCCGAAGCGCACCCTGACAGCACCACGGACGATGACCGCTGGGAATGTGTGGACATAAAGGCCGTGCGCCCCTTCAAGACACCCGTCAGTCTGGACCAGATCAAGGCCGATGAACGCCTTTCAAACATGGTTCTGGTCAACAACTCTCGCCTGTCCGTGCAGCCAGTGACCGAAGCGGAATGGCGTGTTGTCTGCGATATGGGTGACACCAGGCCGTAGAAAAACCGCGCTTTCAGGCGCATAATATTTGCGGTGCTGAAAAGGGGGATGAGATGGAATATTTATCGGTTGTCGTTGCGGCGGCGGCGTCATTTGCCTTCGGGGCCTTCTGGTATTCGGTCTTTGCCAAGCCCTGGATGGCGGACGTCGGCATGAAGATGGGGCCGGATGGCACGCCCGAGGGCTACGGCAAGGCGCCCTTTGTTCTGGCGGGAATCGCGATGCTGCTGGTGGCGGGGATGATGCGCCACACCTTCGCCCTTTCGGGGATCGACACCCTTGGTGAAGGGGTTGTTTCCGGCCTTGGCATCGGGCTTTTCTTTATCAGCCCCTGGATCATGATCAACAACGGCTACGCCGGACGACCCTTCAGGCTGACCCTGATCGACGGTGGTTACGCCAGCTTTGGCTGCGCTTTGATGGGTTTGGTGCTGACGCTATTCTGAGAGGAAGCCCGAAAAAAGGGTCCTGACAGCGATGCCAGAACCCTTCTCACCCCGTGTGCTCCCAAAACCACCACACACGTATTGAAACTGTTCTGGCCATCCTGGCCGGTACAGACGTTGTAGCAGACTGGGCGCGCGCACCAAAGCGCCTTATCCTTAAAAGGAACCTCAAATGAAAAACGCCCGCCGAAAGGGCGGGCGCCTGAAAACCGTTCTGTCAGGATCAGCCGTAAACGGCTTCTTTCCCGAAATGCTTGGTCAGCATGTAATAAACCACTGCGCGGTACTTGTTGCGCTCGGAACTGCCGTAGATCTCAATCGCCCTGTTGATCCCCGCCATCAGCTCGGGACCGTCGGACAAACCAAGTTTCTTGATCAGAAAGTTCTTCTTGACCGTCTCCAGCTCGCTCGCCTGTCCCGCTGCAACGGTTTGCGCATCGGCGTTGTAAATCGACGGCCCGCACCCGATGGTGACCTTGGTCAAAAGGTCCATGTCAGGTTCCATGCCACACTTGCTTCTCAAGTCATCCGCGTACTTCGCGATCCACTCATCCCGTTTGCCCATCCAGTTTCTCCCTTTATTGGATATTTCATCGTTGGAATTGTTTATCGAGGGGAGCCTAATCGCAGTGTGTCACGCCTCAAAGGGAAAAATTGTCCAATCTTCCCCCGTGGCAACAACGTGGCATACTGTCGATTGAAAACACCAAATCTGTCACAAAATCGCCAAGCCCCGGGTTTCTAGATTAACGCGAACTTACGCGCGGTTGAGAGAGGCAAGAGCGTGAAAGCAGCCAACAACATTTTTGAAGAAAGGCTCCGCCGCATTGAGGACACCACGGGGGAGCACGAAGCGCTGAGCCAAAGGTTTCCGCTGCTGGAAAAAGTCGAGCTGGTTCAGCGCCGGGGTGGTCTGGTCGTGCGGTCGCTGTCGAGGGAAGGGCGCGGTTTCTTGCGCCGAAAGAAATCCAACAACCGCTCCTCCGGGTGATCGGACGGTAAGGACCAAAAGAATGGGCGCCCAGCTGGACGCCCATTCGGTTTTCCTATTCGATGGGGACTACAGCTTTTCGTCAACCGGGATGTTCTCGCCAAGCTCCTCAGCGGCAGAGGCATCGAACTCCGGCTTGGTCTTCAACTGATCAGCGGTCATCTGAACAAGTCGTATCTCATCCGTCCCGCCCTTTTCAAATTCGTTCAGCGGCACGGCGACCTCTTGCGCGCCAAATCCGAGGAACCCGCCGATGCCGACCACGACGGCCATCTTACCATCCAGCCGCACGACATTGTCGATCTCGCCAATCCGCTCGCCATCGGCGGCGTAAACACGCAGACCGACCAGATCACCGGCGGTCATCCCGCCGAATTCTTCGCTGATCATGCTCTTGGTGTAATCGACGCTCATCTCCTGATTGGCTGTCAACTTGGGGGTGACCGTTTCACCGCCCACGTAGGTCTTGTTTGCGTCTACAGGGACATCTGCCGTTTCCTGAGAGTCATCGGTCGCGATGGTGCCGTCGTCGTCCACGTCACCCGACAGGGTCGGCTGCGTGTCGGAAAAATCATAGCCGCCACCATCGGCGATGTTGATCTGCCCTTCGGTGGCGGCGCGCACGTTCTCTTCCGTATACCGGACAGGCGCGTCCGTTGACCCGGCCGTTTCGGTCAGGCGCTTATTCTGATCGGTCTCGGCCTGCTGCGTCGGCTCCGCTTCCATCGCTGCGGTGCCGCTTGTGTGGGATCCGGCCCAGGCGGTGCCTGCGGTCAGGGCGATGGCGGCGGCGGTCATTTTCAGGGTCTTAATTGTCATCTCTTTCTCCTCTCGAAAGTGGATAATTCGTTAAAGAGAAAACGAGTGTGTAAACCGATCGTTCCAAACCCGCGGCGTTCTGTCATGGGCCGCACGAACAGATACCAGAGCATTCCCGCAAACGAAAAACGCTGCCCCCCGTCAGAGGGACAGCGTTCGAATTTCGACGCGTTTGGTGCCTTAGTACCGGTAGTGTTCCGGCTTGAACGGGCCATCTGCGCTCACACCGATATAGGCTGCCTGCTCCGGGTCCATCTTCGTCAGCTTCACGCCGATCCGGTCAAGGTGCAGGCGGGCCACCTTTTCATCCAGATGCTTGGGCAGGATATAGACGTCATTCTTGTACTCATCGCCCTTCGTCCACAGCTCGATCTGCGCCAGCACCTGGTTGGTGATAGAGGCCGACATCACGAAGGAGGGGTGGCCGGTAGCGTTGCCAAGGTTCAGCAAGCGGCCTTCCGACAGAAGGATCAGACGATTGCCGTTCGGCATCTCGATCATGTCCACCTGTTCCTTGACGTTGGTCCACTTGTGGTTCTTCAGCGCGGCAACCTGGATCTCGTTGTCGAAGTGGCCGATGTTGCCGACGATCGCCATGTCCTTCATCTCGCGCATATGCTCGATGCGGATCACATCCTTGTTGCCGGTGGTGGTGACAAAGATGTCGGCCGTGCCGACCACATCTTCAAGCGTCGTCACCTGAAATCCGTCCATCGCCGCCTGCAGCGCACAGATTGGGTCAACCTCAGTCACAATCACCCGCGCACCTGCGCCCGCCAGCGACGCGGCGGACCCCTTGCCAACGTCGCCATATCCCATGACAACGGCAACCTTGCCCGCCATCATGGTGTCAGTCGCCCGACGAATGCCATCGACCAGCGACTCCTTGCAGCCGTATTTGTTGTCGAACTTCGACTTCGTAACGGAATCGTTCACGTTGATTGCAGGGAAAGGCAGGCCGCCGTCACGTTTGAGTTGGTAGAGACGGTTCACGCCTGTCGTGGTCTCTTCGGACACACCTTTGATCTGATCACGTACCATGGTGAACCAGCCGGGCGACGCCGCCATGCGCTTCTTGATCTGCGCCTTGATGACTTCTTCCTCTTCGGAGGTTGGCACCGGGATGATCTCTTCACCCGCTTCGGCGCGCGCGCCCAGCAGGACATAAAGGGTCGCATCGCCACCGTCGTCGAGGATCATGTTCGGGCCCTCATCGAACATGAAGGATTTGTCGAGGTAATCCCAATGCTCTTCCAGCGTCTGACCCTTGATCGCGAAGACAGGCACGCCTGCTTTGGCAATCGCCGCGGCGGCGTGATCCTGTGTCGAAAAAATGTTGCAGGAGGCCCAGCGGACATCGGCGCCAAGGGCGGTCAGCGTTTCGATCAGAACGGCGGTCTGAATCGTCATGTGCAGCGAGCCGACGATCCGCGCACCTTTCAACGGCTGGCTTTCGCCGTACTCCTCCCCAAGCGCCATCAGGCCCGGCATTTCGGTTTCGGCAATATCCAATTCCTTGCGCCCGTAGGCGGCAAGATCAATGTCTTTTACGATGTAGTCTTTGGCCATGGGGCACCTCTTCAATCATTTCGCGCCGCCTAGCATTTTTGCCAGCCAGCCTCAATGACCGTTGGTGCCGCAGGTTGATGAGAGATTACTGTTCCAACAGGGCAAGTAATTCACCCTGATCGATCCCGGCCATCCATTCGTTCCCCTGCGCCAGAACGCAGGCCTTTCCATCGGACAGCAGCTTGATCATCGTCCAGGTACCGGTATCCTTCGACGCCCACAGCTGTTCGTTGCTTTCGGTAGGGGCTGAGACAGGCCTCTCCCCGTACCAGTCGATCAAGGACGCCTTCATTTCACCCGCGTCCATGCAGACCTGCTGGGCCATCGCGGCCGGTGCAACGAGGGTCAGGACCAAAGCGATCACGGAAATGAAAAAATGAGGTTTCATCGTTCTCTCCTTCGTGGTGAAAACAGGTGTGGCCCATAGTTGGTTCCCAAACTCTTAAGCGGCGGAGATTTTCTTCAGATGGGCAGGCAACCCCGTGCATGGCAAAGAATGCTCTCCGGCCGCAGGCTTGATCTGTTGGATCCCACGCCCGTGGATATTGAGATTGAGGATATCGCCCACGGCCTGGCCTTCGTCGCCCGCTGGAACGGTCAAACGCGGGGGGACTATGCCTATTCAGTGGCCGAACATTCGCTTTTGGTAGAGACGATATTTGGCCGCATCACCCCGCGTGCACCGGCGAAATGGCGGCTTGCCGCCCTGCTTCACGATGCGCCGGAATATGTGATCGGTGACATGATCTCGCCGGTGAAGGCCGCCGTGGGCCCGGACTACGGCGCGCTTGACGATCGGCTGACGGCGGCGGTGCATCTGCGCTTTGGCCTGCCCGCCGCGATACCCGCAACGATCAAACGGCAGATCAAGCGGGCGGACAAAATCAGCGCCTGGATGGAGGCGACGGAGATTGCCGGATTTTCAGAAGCCGAGGCGACACGCTTTTTCGGCAAACCCGATCCCGCGCTGATGGAAGGGCTGCACATCCTGCTGCGCCCCCCGGTGGAGACGCGCAATGCCTTCACCGCGCGGCACCTGAGCTTGCTGAAGGAAATGACGTGATCACGGTTCGCCCGCCAACCCCGCTGGACACCGCCAACATGGCGCGGCTTCTGAATGAGATCATCGAGGAAGGCGGCAGCACCGCTCTGGTGCGCAAGGTTACCGGCAGCGACATCGCGGAATGGATGAACCGGGATCCTGCCCGCGCTGCCTGGCACGTGGCCCTGGACGACCGGGAAAAGGTTGTCGGGTTTCAATGGATCGAACCGGCCGACTATCTTCCGGAAGAGGCGGCAGAGATCGCGACCTTCGTGCAGATTGGCCAGACCGGCATCGGCATCGGCTCCGCCCTGTTTGCAGCAACGCGCAAGGCGGCTGGGGCGCTTGGTTACGTCTGGATCAACGCCAACATCCGTGCGGACAACGAAGGCGGGCTGATCTACTATCAAAGCCGGGGATTTCAGGACTATCGCGTGATCGAAGGCTACAAGATGGCCGATGGCACCATCGTGGACAAACGGCTCAAGCGGTTTGATCTGTAAGCGGCCTGAAGCGACGAAGCCCCGGACTTGATCCGGGGCCTCATCGTCTGGCTTAGGGTCACGGTTACGTCCGGGACCGGGGCCGCGTTTCTCAGCGGGGCGAGCGTTTCGCCAGGATCCGCTGCAGAGTTCGCCGGTGCATATTCAGGCGGCGCGCTGTCTCTGACACGTTGCGGTCGCACAGCTCATAAACCCTCTGAATATGCTCCCACCGCACGCGGTCCGCACTCATTGGGTTTTCGGGGGGCGGCGGCATGTCATCGCCGTTGGCCAGCAGTGCGTTGGTGATGTCATTGGCATCGGCGGGCTTGGACAAATAATCCGTCGCGCCGATCTTGACCGCGGCAACCGCCGTGGCGATCGCGCCATAGCCGGTCAAAACCACGACCCGCGCGTCTTCCCGCTTTTCCCGCAGCTTTTCGACCACGTCCAGCCCATTGCCATCCTCAAGCCGCAGGTCGATCACCGCGTAGGCAGGAGGCCGTGCCGTCGCAATCGCGCTGCCCGCGGCAACACTGTCTGCGGTTTCCACATCAAAGCCCCGCTTTTCCATCGCTTTCGCGAGCCGCCGCAGAAAGGGCTCATCATCATCGACAAGCAGCAGCGTTTTGTCGGGGCCTATATCTGTCATATCAAGGCTCATCTTGCTCTCAGTTCAATCATTCCGTTGGGAGGCAATATGGATTGACTTGCGCAACGGTCAAATCCTCACAGCTTTTCAACGAAGCATTGCATACGGTCGGCCAGCTCTTCCGGCGTTACTTCACGGCGGAAATAGTCAACAAATCCGACTTCGGGCAGCACCAGATAACTAAAAGTTGAATGGTCGACCAGATATTCACCGTCCACGGGTTCCTGGGCGCGGTAGTAGGTCTTGTAGGCTCTGCTTGCCGCCGCAACCTGCTCTTGGGATCCGGTCAGGCCGATCATGCGCGGGTGCATCACCTCAGCAAATTCTCCGACCACCTCTGGCGTGTCGCGCGCCGGATCAACGCTGATAAAGACGGGTGTCACCATGTGGCCCCGTTCTTCCAGGATCTCGACCGCCAGCGCGTTGCGGTCCACGTCCAGCGGACAGACGTCGGGGCAGAAGGTATAGCCGAAGTAGATCAGACTCGGTTCGGTGATCACATCATCCTGAGTGACCGTCTCACCGCGCGCATTGATCAGCTCAAAGGGTCCGCCAATGTCCCCCGCGACGGCAGAGGCGCGGCACTCGGCAAACCGGTCCGCCCCGTCAGGCCGTGAGGTAATCCAGAGCGTGCCCAGCAAAAAGGCGGCCGCAACACAGACAGCGGCGATGGCAATGGGTCTTCTCATGTCAGTCTCCTGCGCGGTTTGACCGTCTTTCACGTGTATTGGGAACGGCATAGCCTATATCTTCATTGTAGACGCCGCGAACAAGGAAAAGGTGCGTAGATGACGCAGTCGTCAATCCGTCCTCTCGGAGGCCCCAAGCGGGCCAACTGGATAAGGCTGCGGACCATGATCCTGCTGCGCTGGGTGGCCATCGGCGGACAGCTGGCCGCAATCACGGTGGCCCAGCGGTTCTACGGTATGCAACTGGAGTTGGGCCTGTGCTATTTCGCGGTGGGTGTGTCGATCATCTTCAACCTGGTCTCAACCTTCATCTATCCCGAAAACAAGCGCCTTACAGAAAGGCAAAACCTCAGTATCATTCTGTTCGACCTGCTACAGCTTGGCTTCCTGCTTTTTGTCACCGGGGGGCTGAACAATCCCTTCGCGCTTTTGCTGCTGGGGCCCGTCACGATATCCGCCACCGCACTAAGCCTGCGATCCATCATCGTGCTGAACATCACGGCGATCCTTCTTGTCAGCCTGCTGGCGGCGATTCACCTGCCGCTGATCACGCAAGAGGATGAGGTGCTGCAAATGCCCAGCCTGTTCCTCTTTGGTCAGTGGGCCGCCCTGATCATCGCGATCCTCTTTACCAGTGCCTATTCCCGACGCGTTACGTCAGAAATTCATTCCATGGGCGATGCCCTTGCCGCCACCCAGATGGCCCTTGCCCGCGAACAAAAGCTCACGGATCTGGGCGGCGTTGTCGCGGCGGCGGCGCATGAACTGGGCACCCCGCTCGCAACGATCAAACTGACCAGTACGGAGCTGCTGAATGAACTGTCGTCAGACCCGGCGCAGGCCGATCTGGCCGAGGATGCCGCGCTGATCAGTGAACAGGCGGACCGCTGCCGGGATATCTTGCGCGACATGGGCCGCGCCGGAAAGGACGATATGCACATCAAGCAGACCCCGCTTGAGGCCCTGATCCGCGAGGCGGCAGAGCCGCATATGGACCGCGGCAAGATGGTGCTGCTGGACCACGCCGACCGGGCCGGCGACCCGCAGCAGCAGCCGACCATCCTGCGCATGCCCGAGGTGATCCACGGTCTGCGCAACCTTGTCCAAAACGCTGTCGATTTCGCGCGGCAAGAGGTCCTGGTTGAAACCAACTGGACCGATAGTGAAATTTCGGTGCGCATCATTGATGATGGTCCTGGGTTTCCGTCCCACGTGATCGGCCGCATCGGGGACCCCTTCATGCGCCGCCATCCGGGTGAACGGACCGGAACGGACCGCGCGGGGTACGAAGGGATGGGTCTGGGTCTCTTCATCGCAAAAACGCTGCTGGAGCGCACGGGCGCCAGGCTGCGCTTTGCCAACGGGGCCGGACAGGGCCGTTTCGCCGGCGCAGTGGTGGAGGTAATCTGGCCGCGCGCAAAGCTCGATGCACAGGATCAAATGGCGGAACTGGCCCGCCAGCCGAACAGACCGATCACGATCTGACAGTCCACGGGTCAGGTTAACGGTTCGTTAACCAAGGCGAACGAAACTAACGGCTGCATTTCTGCGTCGGGGGAGTCATAGCCGTGATCCAGTTGGCGGAATTCGTGCTGGTTCTGGGAATCGCTGTCGCCACAGCCTTGTCTGTCTTTCTGCTACCGCACGGAAAGCGTCGCGTCGCGACAGCACCCAAGGGACACGTGAGGGAACCTGTGGCCCTTCTTTTTGACGGCGGGTTCCTGCACCACGCGACCGATCGCGCACTGGACCGCTTTGGCTTTGCCCCAGGAGAGCATAACTGGAACGATCTTTGCGATGCCCTTGCGGAAAAGTTTCCCGGCATACCTTCCTCTCCGGGCACCGGCGCACGGGGCAGCCTGAACCTGCAAGGGTCCGATCCCGCCGGGGCCGAGCAGATCGAACTGACCTGGCGCGATAACCTGTGCTGGGTGGAGTTCTGCGAACGTGCGCCGGAACAGGCCAGTCCAACCAAGATCCCGAAAGAACTGCGAACCCTGCGCCGGGTTCAGCGGACAGCGCCCCACCCCGCCTTTGAGGTGAACAGTGCGGGAAAGGTTGTCTGGCACAACGCCGCCTACGCCACTCTTTTGCGGCAGACGGGACTATCGCGGAAAGATCCGCTTTTCGACCTGCCCCAGCCTGGCGCACCGATGCGGGTGCAACTCAATGGCCTCCCGGAAGAGGAAAGCCCGCACTTCCTCCTCTCCACAGCCCAGGCTGACGGCTACTCCGTCTGCCATGCCACGAACATCAATGCCCAGGTCAAGGCGGAAACGGCGGGCAGAACCTTCATGCAGACCCTGGCCAAGATATTTGCGCATCTGCCCACTGGGCTGGCGATCTTCGACCGTGATCAGCAGCTTGCCCTTTTCAATCCTTCTCTGGTGGACCTGACCCAACTCCCGGCCCCTTTCCTGAGCGGTCGGCCCACAATGGTTTCCTTCTTCGACCAGCTTCGGGAAAACCGCTGCATGCCGGAGCCAAAGAATTACGCCAGCTGGCGGGGGGAGATTGCCGACCTGATGCACCGCGCATCCGGTGACGGCTATCAGGAGACCTGGTCACTCGACGACGGGCGCACCTTCCGCGTGCAAGGCCGCCCACATCCCGATGGCGCGACCGCCATTCTGATTGACGATATCACAGCAGAGATCATGATGACCCGCAATATCCGCAGGGAACTGGAAATAGGCCAGTGCCTGCTGGATATCATCGAAGACGCGATTGTCGTCTTTTCCCGCAGCGGCGTACTGACCTTTTCCAACGCCGCCTACCGCGACATGTGGAACCAGAACCCCGAAGCCGCCTTTGCCGATGTGACGATCCGCGACTGCATTTCAGTCTGGCAGACGAAGGCCGCTGAGCAAGTGGACTGGTGCCAGGTCGAAGCCTTTGTAATGGCGCTGGAGGATCCGGTGACCGAAACCCTCGTGCCCGCCTCCGATGGGGGACACGAGGTACAACTGCGCTGCATCGCACCAGGGGCCCGCATGATCCGCTTTCGGGCGCGCGGAACACCACATCCAGCAACGCCTGCCGCAACGGCCGAGGCCCCATAATTGGCCGGAAACCCCGGTTTTGGCTTGCGGGCGGACTGGGGGCCAGTAACCATGCGCCATGTCCGCCGAATGCCCTCAACTGATCTTTGTCAGCGCCGATGAAACCGCTCGCCACGCCGCCCTTCTGGGCACCAATCTGCGGGACGGTGATACCCTTTTGTTGAGCGGTGAGGTGGGCGCGGGCAAGACCCATTTCGCCCGCAGCCTGATCCAGTCCCTGATGGCGCAGCCAGAGGACGTCCCCTCCCCCACCTTCACGTTGGTTCAGACCTACGAAACCAAGGTCGGTGAGGTCTGGCACGCCGATCTCTACCGGCTCACCTCAACCCTCGAGATTGAGGAGCTTGGCCTGACGGAGGCCTTTGATAGCGCGATCTGCTTGGTGGAATGGCCCGACAGGCTTGGCCCCCTTGCGCCCGATGACGCGCTTGAACTGATCTTCGAAGAGGGCGAAACAGAGGACCAAAGGCGCATCACACTGAACTGGACCGCCCCCAAATGGCACAAGAAACTCCTCCCGTGGCTGAGTTGAGCGACCGCACCGCCCGGATGGCGGATTTCCTTGCCGCCACGCCCTGGGCCGCCAGCAATCGGACGCTCGTGGCCGGAGACGCGTCCAACCGCCGGTACGACAGGTTGACGCGCCCCGATGGCAGCACCGCCATCCTCATGGATGCCCCGCCGGAAAAGGGGGAGGATGTGCGCCCCTTCATCCGCATCGCGAACTACCTAGTAGCCTCCGGACTAAGCGCACCAAAGCTGCTTGAGGCGGACGAAGCGCAGGGATTCCTGATCATCGAAGACCTTGGCGATGACCTTTACGCCAGCCTGATGGCGCTGGACGCCAGCCTGGAACAGCCGCTTTACGCCGCCGCTATCGACGTGCTGGTACATCTCCACCGGGCCGATCCGCTTGATCTGCCGCCCTGCGATCCCGTCTGGATGGCCGGGATGAACCGGCTGATCTTCGACTGGTACGCTCAGGACACACCGACCGGGGCCCGCGCGGCATTCGATGACGCCTTCCGCCCCCTCGCTCAATCACTGGAAGAAACCCCGAAGGTCGTCATACTGCGGGACTATCACGCACAGAACCTGCTGTGGTTGCCAGATCGGCAGGGCGTCGCCCGGGTGGGGCAGCTTGATTTTCAGGACGCGCTGCTGGGGCACCCGGCCTATGATGTCGTTTCCATCCTGCAAGACGCGCGGCGAGACGTTTCGCCGCTGATGGAGACGCAAATGATCGACCGTTACCTTGCCGCGACGGGCATGGACCAATCAGCGTTCGAACGGGCCTACGCGATCCTTGGTGCCCAGCGCAATCTGTGTATCCTGGGCATCTTCGCCCGCCTCTGCCAGCGCGACGGCAAGGCGCACTACGTCGATCTGATCCCGCGCGTCTGGAACTACGTCCTGCGCGATCTGGCCCATCCCGACCTTGCCAGGATTGCACAGGTCCTTGGCCCCATCCTGCCCGAACCCACGCCGGACTTCCTGAACCGATTGAAAAGCCGATGCGCAACTTCCCCGTCCTGATGTTCGCGGCCGGCTTCGGCACCCGGATGGGCGCGCTGACCCGCGACCGGCCCAAGCCCCTGATCGAGGTCGCGGGCAAGCCCCTGATCGACCACGCCTTGACGCTGGCCCGGGATGCGGGGTGCGACCACATCGTCGCAAACCTGCACTACAGGGCGGACATGCTTTCCAGGCACTTGGAACCTGTTGGTGTTCGGACCATCACCGAAGAACCGAAAATCCTTGAAACCGGCGGCGGGCTGCGCAACGCGTTGCCGTTTCTGGGGCAAGGTCCAGTTCTGACGATGAACACCGATGCAATCTGGGCCGGACCAAATCCCGTCAAACTGCTGAAAGCAGCCTGGATGCCAGACCGGATGGATGCCCTGATGATGACCGTCCCGGTGGCAAGGGCCATCGGTCAGGACAGCCAGGGCGATTTCACGCGCGCCGAAAGTGGGCAGCTTTTCCGTGGTCCCGGCGTCATCTACGGCGGCATCCAGATCATCAAGACCGACCTGCTGGAAAGGATTGAGCAAGAGGCCTTCTCGCTCAACCTTATCTGGGATCTCATGCTGGAGCGCGACCGGCTCTTCGGTCTCGCCTATCCCGGCAGATGGTGCGACGTGGGACATCCTGGCGGTATCCGGCTGGCCGAAAAAATGCTGGGGGTCCGGGATGTTTGAACCCGCCGATCATCCGCGCGTCTTTGGGCTGGCCCCCGGCGTCGATTTTCCTGTCGCCCTGGTAACAGGACTGCGGGAGCGGCTGAAAGGGCAGCCGCCAGAGGCAATGGTCCCGGTCGACCTGATCGTGAACACGCAGCGAATGGCGCGCCGTCTGCGTGACATCTACTCAGAAGGGCCGCCCGGTTTCCTGCCGCGCATCCGGCTGGTGACGGCGCTGGAC
>JABDKA010000101.1 GCA_013002405.1 Sulfitobacter sp.
GACATGTAGAGAGCCGGAACCAGACCGTGCCAGATCTTGAAATAAGCCTTCGGGACCTCGGCCGCGGTGCCCAGCAGGGAGGAGGTAACCAGTTTCACAAAGGGCTCCGCCAGGAAGGGCGCGCAGCCGATGACGACGACCAGCACCACCAACAGGGCAGGTGGCCCCCACATGCCGAATCCGGGGTCATGGGGCTTGGCCGGATAGTCGTCGCGCACCGGGCCAAGGAAGGCATGACCGATCAGGCGGAAACAGTAGGCGGCCGAGAAGAGGGAGCCGATGACGGCCAGCGCTGGCACCAGCATGGGTGAGTTGAAAAGCACTGTATGGTTGGCCTCTTCCAGCATCATTTCCTTGGACAGGAAGCCGTTGAGGAAGGGGATACCGGCCATCGAAAGGGCCGCCAGCGTGGCGATGACGAAGGTCACAGGCATGAGCCTCCGCAGGCCGCCCAGGCGGCGGATGTCGCGGGTATGCGCCTCATGGTCGATGATGCCCGCTGACATGAAGAGCGCGGCCTTGAAGGTGGCGTGGTTGAGGATGTGAAAAACTGCTGCCATGGCCCCAAAAGCCGTGCCGGTACCCAGCAGCATGGTGATGAGGCCGAGGTGCGATACGGTGGAGAAAGCGAGGAGCGCCTTCAGATCGTGTTTGAAGAAGGCGATCACCGCCCCCAGCACCATCGTCACCAGCCCCGCCGTGGTGACAATGACGAACCATTCCGGCGTCCCAGACAGGACCGGCCAGAGCCGCGCCATGAGGAAGATCCCCGCCTTGACCATGGTGGCTGAGTGCAGGTAGGCCGAAACCGGTGTGGGGGCCGCCATGGCGTGGGGCAGCCAGAAGTGGAAGGGGAACTGCGCTGACTTGGTGAAACAACCCAGCAGGATGAGCAGGAGCGCGGGCAGATAGAGGGAACTCTCCTGCACGACCTCGCGGTTCTGCAGGATCACGCTGAGATCGTAGGAACCCGCGATATTGCCGAGGATCAGCATACCACCGATCAGGGCAAGGCCCCCCATGCCGGTCACGGCCAGCGCCATGCGGGCACCCTGACGGCCTTCGGGCAGGTGCTTCCAGTAGCCAATCAGAAGGAACGAGGAGAGCGATGTCAGCTCCCAGAAAACCAGCAAAAGCAGGACGTTGTCGGACAGGACGATGCCTACCATCGCCCCCTGGAAGAGGAGAAGGTAAGTAAAGAACTCCCCCATATTGTCTTCGCGCGCGAGGTAGTAGCGCCCGTAGGTGATGATCAGAAGGCCGATGCCCAGGATCAGGAAGGCAAAGAAGAAGCCCAGCCCGTCCAGCATCAGATTCACGTTCATCCCCAGGGAGGGAAGCCAGTCAACGCCCGTGGTCACCACCTCTCCGGCCAGTACGCTGGGCAGGTTCGTCAAAAGCCCGATGAAGGCCGCAAGCGTGACGGTAAAGGTAACCCCGGCACAGGCCTGTCTGCCCGCCGAGTTCATCAATCCGGGCAACAAAGCGCCCAGAAAGGGCAAGGCGACGACAAGGAAGAGGGACACGCGAACTCCTGATCTGGGGCCTGAGGTTCGGACATATCTGTGTCAAATGACGTGGAGACTCAAGCGAAACCGGACGAGAATCGTCAAGAATTGGGGGGTGGCGGTGGCGGAAGATATTGGAGCGAGTGGAGTCCTGGGCCTTCGAAAGCGATCGTCTTGTGCTTTGCTGTGCTGAAGGCGGAGGCCTTGGTTCGTTTAGGGCCTATGCCCGATCTGAACCCACCTGGCAGTGAATTGCCGGATCAGACCTCTCTTCGATACAGCGGCCATTCGCGCTACCTGATGCGCTCGAAATACAGCGGGCAGGTGCTTCACTCTTGGCCTTCGCCCGGCTTTGACCGCGCCGTAAACTCCACCAAGGGGGAACTTTGGCCAAGGAGGGGCACGTCTGCTCCGCTGCCGTCAGAAGTCTGCGTCAGGCTACTCAAGCAGACTGCGCGCTTCTCTCACGCCTAGATAGAAGGCGCGGTAGGCCGCCAGTTTTCTGCTCAGGCGCGGCATCGCCGAGACCTGAGGTTCAAACCACGCCCGCGTGATGGGTTTCCTGGCAACCTCTTTCATTGGGCATGCCTCTGACGCGATCTGGGCCAGCCGCGCTGCGCCAAGTGCCGGTCCGATATCGGATCCGTCGCTTCGTCCGATCTGGCAATTCAGGATATCAGCGATGGTTTGCATCAGCAGGTCGCTTCGCGTGCCACCACCGATCGCCAGAAGCGTTTCGACGGATGTTCCGGCTTGTTCAAGCGCACCGGCAGCATCGGCGAAGGAAAAGGCGATCGCCTCCGTCACCGCCCGCATGAGACTGCCGTGGCTGGTGGTTTCACTGAGGCCGTAGAAACCGGCTCTCAGCGTCGTATCTCCGTGCGGCGTACGCTCTCCCGAAAGGTAGGGCAGGAAAAGCAGATTGTCCGGGTCGGACGCCGCAGCCTCCTCAAGCAGGTCTACAATGGGTCGGTCGAGCAACTCCGCGAGCCAGGCCATCGGTCTTGCACCGTTCAGCATGGCAGCCATGTTGAACCAATAGCCCGCATGGGTGTGGGCGTAGGCGTGAATGCGGCTTTCGACGTTTGGTCTGTACTGATCCTGCGTGACGAAAAGCTGGCCCGACGTTCCCAGTGAAATGAAACCGTCTCCCTGTTCGACCGCGCCAATACCCACGGCCCCTGCGGCGGCGTCACCTGCACCTGTCGACACCGGTAATCCGGCATCGAGGCCCAGCAGCTCTGCCACCTCCGGCAACAGATACCCGGCGATCTCAGTTCCGAAGCGGATCTGCGGCAACCATTCCGGAGAGGTCGCGCTGATCTCACACATGCGTTGTGACCAGGACCCGGTGCGCTGGTCGAACCAGGAGGTGCCCGCGGCATCGGATGGATCTGTGACCCTTTCACCGTGCAATTGAAGACCGATAAAGTCCTTCGGAAGAAGGATATGAGCGATCCGCGCATGGATCCGAGGTTCGTGCCGCGAGAGCCAGAGGATTTTCGGCGCCGTGAAGCCCGCCATAGGCCAGACACCGGTGATCTCTCCAACGGAAGGCTCATCGCTCAAAAGCTGGGTACACTCAGCTTCGGCCCGGGAATCGTTCCACAGAATGGCAGGGCGCAGGGGGCGGTTGTGATGGTCGAGAAGGACCGCACCGTGCATCTGGCCGGACAGCCCAATGCCCCTGATCAACCGCCGCATCGCCGGATCGTGCGCGCCTATCGCGGCACAGGTTGCCTGCCACCAATCCTCGCAGCTCTGCTCGCTCGCGCCTTCGAAGGGGTGTTGAAGAGGGTAGGCCCGTTCAGTTGTCGCGACAACCGTCCCCTCTGGCGCGATGATGCAGGTTTTGACCGCTGAAGTGCCGAGATCAATGCCTAGGTACAAGGTTTTTCCCTTCCTTAAGCGGCTGGATTCTCGGGTGCGCGATGCAGCCGCAGCCTAACGCGGTTGTTCGACTTGAAGAGCTACAACGTTGCTCGCGCCAAATTTTGCCGACTTTTGGTGAATACGTTCTGACCGCACGGGCGGAGCGGTTGGGGGGTTTGCGACCGAATATATGAGAAACTCAAAAGTGCGCAACATGGAAGAGCTTGCGCCCACCAGACCACTTGCGTCTTGGGCAAATCGCCCGGGATTGTCACGATTGCCGAAACCATGTCCCACCCCGGCATTCGTGTCTTTTTGCACCGCGTGGTCGCAAAGGAGATCGCTCCGCACGTCGCCCAGCCATGATCCGGCAACCAAACTTCAACTGATCGCCCGACGCTTTTCCAACCCGAAAATCGCTGACACTACCCGACCCGTCGCCTTTGGGGGATTGAGCCACCAACCGGCTTTCGATCAGTTGGTCGGGGGATCGGCGGCCTATTCCTTCTACGATAAGAACTCCGCCGGACGGGTCCAGGCACCCGATGACATGCGCCGCATCGCAAATGAGATATCAGCGTTCCACCTTGAGGGGCCTCCAGAACCCGAAAAAGCCCCGCGCAGGTAGCGCGGGGATAGTTGGACCCCGGTCAAGGGGGCAGCGATCGACCGGGGTCTGGGCGGGTTACGCTGCTTTGGGTTTCAGCGCACCTACCGTCACGTCGAGCGTGACCTCTTTGCCCTTGCGCAGCACGGTGACCGTGGTGGCCTTTTCGGGCGTCGTTGTGGCAACCGCGCGGGTCAGGTCGCGCAGTTCCTCAATCTCGGTCCCGCCGAAGGAGAGGATGATATCGCCTTGCTTCAGGCCCGCTTTCTTCGCTGGGCTGTCGTCGCTCACGGCTTCGATCACGGCGCCCTTGGGGGCCTCGTAGCCGAGGACGTTGGCCACTTCCTGGGACATGGGTTTGATCTGCACGCCCAGCCAGCCGCGCATGATCTTACCGTCGTCGGCCAGGTCCGCGACAACCGTCTGCACGAGGTCGGAGGGCACGGCAAAGCCAATCCCGACGGAGCCGCCGCCCGGCGAGATGATGGCCGTGTTCACGCCGATCACTTCACCCGCGTTGTTAAAGAGCGGACCGCCCGAGTTGCCCCGGTTAATGGCCGCGTCGGTCTGGATGAAGTCATCGAAAGGGCCGGAATTGATGTTCCGCGACAGGGCCGAGATGATGCCGGAAGTGACAGTCCCGCCCAGGCCGAAGGGGTTGCCCACCGCCACCACCTCGTCACCCACGCGCAGGCCTTCGGAGGTGCCGAAGGAAACGGTGGGCAGCTCCACATCCGCCTCAACCTTCAACAAAGCGATGTCTGTCATGGGATCGCTGCCCACGACTTCCGCCTCAAAGCTGCGGCCGTCAGCCAGTTTGACGGTAACCGTCTCGGCCCCTGCAACGACGTGATGGTTGGTTACGATCTGGCCCTCATCGGAGATGATGAAGCCGGACCCCAGGCCACCACGGGGCGCACCCTGGCCGGGTGTCAGGCCTTCGAAGCGGCGGCGCAGTTCGTCGGGCAACCCTTCGGGCAGGACACCGGACATTTGTTGTGCCTTGGCGGTCACCTCGATGAAGACAACGGCGGGCGAGACTTCCTCGACCAGATCAGCGTAGCCGCCCGGCGGCACGGCAAGGGCGGCGGTCGGTGCTACGGTAAGTGCGGTAGAGGAGATCAAAGCGGCGCTGAGGGCCAGCGCGGCGCTCCCTTTGGTCAGAATTGAACGCATTCGAGTGTTCCTTGTTTTTCACTTTGCAGCGCTCAGATAACGGGCCTGCCTTACAGGCTTCCCTGTCAGGCTATACAATTATGTAAGGAAGGCTCCCGCGCCCGGAGCCTTGACTATATAGAGGCCTGATCAGGAACGGACGGACCGGACATGAAACTGCTCGTTGTCGAAGATGACGCCACAACAGGCACCTACATCGCGCGCGGCCTGCGCGAGGAGGGGCATGCCGTGGATCTGGTGAGTGACGGCAAGTCGGGACTGATTGAGGCGACATCGGGCAATTACGACGTTCTGGTGCTGGACCGAATGTTGCCGGAAGTGGACGGTCTGACCCTGCTCAAGACGCTGCGTGCGGCGGGGAACGTGACGCCCACGCTGCTGCTGACGGCGATGGGTGACGTGGAGGACCGGATCGAGGGGTTGCAGGCGGGGGCGGATGACTACCTCGCCAAGCCCTTCGTCTTCGGTGAGCTGTCTGCGCGGGTGGCGGCCCTTGCCCGACGTCCCCAGGCGCAGGAGGCGGAGACGGTGCTGCGCGCGCAGGATCTGGAGATGAACCTGATCACCCGGAGGGTGAAGCGTGGCGGATGTGAGATCGACCTTTTGCCGCGGGAGTTTGCTTTGCTGGAGCACCTTCTGCGCCGCAAGGGCCGCGTGCAGACCCGCACGATGCTGCTGGAATCGGTCTGGGACATCTCTTTTGACCCCGGCACCAACGTGGTTGAGACCCACATCAGCCGTCTGCGCGCCAAGGTGGACAAGCCCTTCGACAGTGAGTTGATACAAACCGTACGGGGCGCGGGTTACCGGGTGGTTGCGTGAAGAAGCTCTGGCGCTCCATGCCCCTGCGGCTGGCGATCCTGCTGGTCGCGCTCTTTGCTGCAGTCAGTCTGGTGAGCCTTGTCGCCAGCTATGCCTTCACCCAACGGTCATTTGAGCAGTCCATCCGTGCCGACCTGCGGCAGGACCTTGCAGGCTTTCGCGCTGCGCCCAACGCCCGTGCGGTGGCCCTTCTGGTCGAAGCGGAATCGCGCGAGGCTGATCCGAACCGCCTGATCCTGAGCTACATCTCCCCCTCCGGCCGGATCTACGGCAATGGTGCCATCGCGCGCGACGATGAGGGGTTTCACATCATCTCGCTCGATCCCGCGCGATCCGAGTTCGAGGGGGCCTATCTTTCGCTGACCGATACACTGCACGGCGGCCTGATCACGGTGGCCCGCAGTCGGGCAGAGATCCGGGCACTGGGCACGGTTTTTCTCAACATCTTGCTCCTGTCGCTTCTGCCCACCGTGCTGATCGCCCTGGGCGGCGGTCTGGTTTTGGCCCGCCGGTCCAAGCGGCATGTGGAGGTCATGAGCCGGGCGCTGGATCGGATGACCAGCGGTGATCTGGGCGCGCGGGTACAGATCGGGCCACGTTGGTCCGACGATTTGAGGGAGATTGGCGGCAAGCTGAACCAGATGGCGGGTGCCCAGGAGAGCGCGACGCTGGCCCTCAAGCAGGTCTCCTCCGACATCGCCCACGATCTCAAGACGCCGCTGCAGCGGGTGGCGCTCTACCTTGACGATCTGGAACGGCATCTGCCGGAGGAAGGCGAGACTGCCGAACTTGTTCAGAAAAGCCAGACCGAGGTGGCCGATATGGGCCAGGTCTTTCAGGCATTGCTGCAGTTGGCTCGGGTAGAGGCGGGCTCGCCCAGGGAACGCTTCGCCCCGGTCGATCTGGCGGATATGTGCTACACGATGGCGGAGGTGTTTGAGCCCACGGCAACCGCACTTGGCCAGTCTCTGACCACCCGTCTGGAAGAGGTTCGACCCGTCGAAGGGGACAAGGCCCTGCTGGGCCAGATGATCTCGAACCTGATCGAGAATGCGCTGCGCCATTCGCCTCCGGGAAGCGATGTGATCCTTTCCCTCAAGGAACAGGAAGACGGGATCCGTCTCACCATTGCCGACACCGGCCCAGGCATCCCCGAAGATGAACGCGACAAGGTGCGCAAGCGGCTTTATCGCCTTGACCGTAGTCGCAACACACCTGGCAACGGTCTGGGTCTCAGCCTTGTCGACGCGATCGTCACATTGCACGGGGCGACCCTGACCCTGCAGGACAACGCACCAGGCTTGCGGGCCGAGGTCACCTTTCCGCGCTGAGGCAAACCTTGCCAAATCGGCGAAGCTCTGAGCAGATGCGCGCGACGTCGAGAGAGGGAGCCCCGCGATGCGCGCCATGCAAGTTACCGCCTACGACCAACCGCTTGAGTTGAAGGAACTGGAACTCCCCGTGCCGGGGCCGGGCGAGGTGCTGGTCAAGGTCGAAACATGCGGGCTGAACTTCGGTGACACGCTGCTGATCAAGGGCACTTACCAGGAAAAGCCGCCCCTGCCTTTTACCATCGGGATGGAGTTGGCGGGCACCGTCGAGGGGCTGGGCGAGGGCGTTGAAGGCCTTTCTGTCGGGCAGCGCATTGCCTCCTATACGGGCTTTGGCGGGCTTTCGGAATTCGCCACAATTCCCGCTGACATCTGTGTTCCCATCCCGGACAACATGACCTCGGTCGATGCGGCGGCTTTTCTTATCGCCTACGGCACCAGTCATGTGGCACTCGACTATAAGGCCCATCTGAAGCCTGGTGAAAGGCTACTCGTACTGGGCGCTTCGGGGGGCGTCGGCCTAACGGCGGTGGAATTGGGCAAACTCATGGGCGCCGAAGTCATCGCCTGCGCGCGTGGCGCGGAAAAGCTGGAGATCTGCCGCAAGGCGGGGGCCGATCATCTGATCAATTCAGACACCGACGACATCCGCCAGATCGTCAAGGACCTGGGCGGGGCGGACGTGGTCTATGACCCCATCGGCGGCGATCAGTTCAAGGCCGCTCTGCGCGCCTGCAACGCGGAAGCGCGGCTCCTGCCGCTGGGCTTTGCCAGCGGTGAGGTGCCGCAGATCCCGGCCAACTACCTGCTGGTCAAGAACCTTACCGTGCTGGGCCTTTACTGGGGCGGCTACGCCAAGTTGAACCCCAGGGTCCTGACAGATAGCTTCCGCACGCTTTTTGACTGGTACGCCGAAGGAAAGCTCACCCCGCATGTCAGCAACGTGCTGCCGCTGGTGGAGGCGAACGCGGGGCTGGACCTGCTGCGGACCCGCAAGGCCACGGGCAAGGTGGTGATCGAGGTGAACGGTTAGTCCGGACTTTCAGATCAGCGGGGCGCGAGAGCTTTGAGGATCGCCCGGCGACGCTGCCCCTATTTCCAAAGCTTCAGCGCGTCCCTAACGCCGCAGCCCGTAGCCCCGCGTGATCGCCTTTGCCTTCTGCCGTTCCCTCAGGAATACAAAGAGCCCGGCCGACAGGATCAGTGCGATACCGATCCAGACCTCCCAGGCGGGCAATTCGCCAAAGATCACCAGACCCCAGATGACTGCCATGGGCAGCAGCACATATTCAAAGGGTGCCACTGTGGCTGCGTCCCCGAGCCGGTAGGCCTGGCTGAGGCAATAGCCGATCACTGCCGAATTGACCCCGAGCGCGATAAAGACCCATCCGTCCCCCGGTGCGGGCCAGACCCAGGCGCGCAGCAGGAAGGTGAGCGAGGCGCTGGCACCCTCACCGACAAAACGGCCATCGCCCGCCACGGCATAGAATCCCAGCGACACAACGATGAACATCGCCTGGATGTAAACAGATAGGACCGAAGCTTTGGCGGTGACGCCCAGCCGTCGCGTCATGAGTTGGTTCAGCGCATAGGTCACCGCTGCCACGATGGGCAAAAGCAGTACCAGCCGCGACACCTCAAGCGCCTCGGAAGAGGCCCAGGGCCGCTGCATGATGATCACGCCGACGAACCCCACCGCCACCGCGCCGAGCCGCAGGGGGCCGACCTTCTCGCCCAACAGGGGGATCGACAGGAGCGTGATGAAAAGCGGGGCCACGAAGAAAAGCGCCGTCGCCTCGGCCAGGGGCATGGCGGCGAGGGCGACAAAGAAGGTCATGTTGGAAATGACGATCATCACCCCACGCAGCACGTGCAGCCCCGGCTGCCTGGTCCTGAGCAGGTGAAAGCCGCCTTCGAAATGAACCAGCACAAGGCTCAGCCCGATCCCGATGGCCGAGCGGGAAAAGACGATCTGATGCAGCGCGTAGCCGCCCGAGAGCTGTTTGATCAGCATATCGTTCAGCGAAATCGCCGTCATCCCGATGACTATGAAGAGAATGGCCAGTCCGGGGCGGTTCTGGGGGGCTTCGGTCATGTCCCGGACCTATCAGGTGGCACTCATCTGTCCAGTTCATTTGCGACAGGCTCTTGGCGCGCTGGGCCAAGCTGCTATCCTGCGTTTCAGCCAAATCAAGGAGCGCCCCGATGCAGATGTCCGACACCCGCCAGATCGCCGTCACACCGGCAGAGGTTTACGCCGCCCTGCTGGATGCCGATACGCTGAAACAGTGTGTGCCGGGCGCGCAGGAGGTGACCGGATCACCCGAGGAGGGATTCGAGGCGACAGTGGTGCAGAAGGTCGGGCCGGTGAAGGCGACCTTCAAGGGTGAGGTCACGATCTCGGACATGGTGCCGAACCAGTCGCTCAAGATCGACGGCTCGGGCAAGGGCGGTGCGGCGGGCTTTGCCAAGGGCGGTGCCGACGTGAGGCTGACGGAAAAGGACGGCGGCACCGAGCTGAGCTATGACGTGGAGGCCAAGGTTGGTGGCAAGCTCGCCCAGCTTGGCAGCCGGATCATCGACGGCTTTGCCAAGAAAATGGCCGACCAGTTTTTCCAGAACCTGCAGGACGCGCTGGAGGGTCCGGGCGATGAGGGCGCGGCAGCGGCCGAAGAGGACGCGACGAAGAAAAAGGGTTGGTTCGGCCGCTCCAAGGAATAGAATACACTGTTTACTTCTTTCTTCCCGGTCTAGGTTCCCCGCCCAGAGGGAGAGACCTGACCATGGCGGACATTGTAGAAATCAAGAACCTGCGAAAGTCCTACAAGGACGGCTTCGAAGCGCTTAAGGGCGTGAACCTGGGCATCCGGGAGGGCGAGATCCTGGCCCTGCTTGGACCCAACGGTGCGGGAAAGACCACGCTGATTTCAACCATATGCGGCATCACCACCGCGACCGGTGGCAGCGTCACGGTGGGCGGGTACGACATCGTAGACGATTTCCGTGCCGCTCGCTCGATGATCGGCCTCGTCCCGCAAGAGATCAACCTTGAACCCTTCGAACGCGTTATCAACACGGTGCGCTTTTCGCGCGGGCTCTTCGGCAAGGGCCGGGACGATGCGGCGGTGGAAAAGGTACTGAAACAACTTTCCTTGTGGGACAAGAAGGACAATCAGATCCGTGAGCTTTCGGGCGGCATGAAACGCCGCGTGCTCATTGCCAAGGCGCTGGCACATGATCCCCGCGTGCTCTTCCTTGACGAGCCGACGGCTGGGGTGGATGTGGAACTGCGCAAGGACATGTGGGAGGTGGTCGCGGGCCTAAAAGCTGATGGTGTGACCATTATCCTGACCACCCACTATATCGAAGAAGCCGAGGCCATCGCTGACCGGGTGGGTGTGATCGCCAAGGGTGAATTGATGCTGGTTGAGGATAAGGAAACCCTGATGCAGCGCATGGGCCAGAAGGAACTGGAAGTGCAGCTGACCAAGTCCATTGACGCGCTCCCCGAGAGCCTGCAGTCGGACGCACTGCGCCTGTCGGAGGATGGCAAGGCGCTGATCTATAGCTACGACACCCGCGCCGAACGTACCGGCATCACCAAGTTGCTGGCCCAGGTGGCCGATGCGGGGCTGGTCCTGCGGGACGTGGTCACACGACAGTCGAGCCTGGAAGAGATCTTCGTCGGTCTCGTCCATGATAAGGACAAGGAGGATGCGGCATGAACTGGACCGCCATCCGCTCCATTTTTGTTTTCGAGATGTTTCGCTTTTTCCGCACCATCGCGCAGAGCTTTCTGGCGCCCGTTATCTCGACCTCGCTTTACTTCGTGGTCTTCGGGGCGGCCATTGGCAGCCGCATCGCCGAAATGGAGGGCGTGAGCTATGGCGCGTTCATCGTGCCGGGGCTGATCATGCTCACGGTGATCACACAGTCCATCTCGAACGCCTCTTTTGGTATCTATTTCCCCAAGTTCATCGGCACCTTTTTTGAGCTTCTTACCGCCCCCATCAGCTTTATCGAGATTGTCATCGGCTACGTGGGCGCGGCGGCGACCAAGGCGCTGATCATTGGGGTCATCATCCTGATCACGGCCAAGTTCTTTGTCGATTTCAGTATCCAGCATCCGCTTGCGATGATCCTCTTTCTGGTTCTCACCACAATCTCCTTCGCGCTCTTCGGCTTTATCCTTGGCATCTGGGCGGGGAACTTTGAACAGCTCCAGATCGTGCCACTGCTGATTGTCACGCCGCTGGTGTTCCTGGGCGGCTCCTTCTACTCCATCTCGATGTTGCCCAATTTCTGGCAGACGATCTCCATGTTCAATCCGGTGGTCTACCTGATCTCGGGCTTCCGCTGGGCCTTCTTCGGGACGGCCGATGTGCCGATCATCACCAGTCTGTTTGCAATCGGGCTTTTCACAGCGGTCTGCCTTGGGGTGATTTGGTGGATATTCAAGACTGGCTGGCGCATCCGGGAATAAAGCGCGCCCGTGTCTTGTTTGCCCCAACCACCCACTCTACATGGGGTGCCATGAATAACTGGATGCCCTTCCTCAAATCCGACCCGACCGTTGCCGTCATCCGCCTGTCCGGCGTGATCGGTGGGCAGCCCCGCGCGGCGCTGAACGACACCACCCTTGGTCCGGTGATCGAAAAGGCATTTCGCAAGGGCAAACCCGACGCGGTCGCCCTCGAAATCAGCTCACCGGGTGGTAGCCCGGTGCAATCCTCGCTGATCGGCTCGCGCATCCGAAGGCTGGCGGACGAAAAGAAGATCCCGGTCATCGCCTTCGTCGAAGACGTGGCGGCCTCCGGCGGTTACTGGCTGGCCGCCGCGGCGGATGAGATCTATGCCGACCCTTCGTCGGTTGTGGGGTCCATCGGAGTGATTTCAGCCTCTTTCGGGGTGCACGAATTCATTGAAAAGAACGGGATCGAACGGCGTGTCTATACGGCCGGAAAATCCAAGAGCATGCTGGATCCCTTCCGCCCCGAAAATCCCGAGGATGTGGCCAGGCTGAAAGAGCTGCTGGAAGACATCCATGTGAATTTCAAGGATCACATCACCACCCGTCGCGGTGCCAAGCTGGTCAAGGACCGCGATCTTTTCACCGGTGAGATCTGGCTTGCCAAGCGGGCGACAGATCTGGGGCTGATCGACGGGATCGGCCATATCGGTCCCAAGATGAAAGAGCGGTTCGGCGACAAGGTGCGCTATCGCCGCTACGGCGCGCGGCGGGGCCTTTTGTCCCGTATCGGGGCCAGCGTGATCGACGATGCAGTTATGGGGATTGAGGAGCGGGCCGCCTACGCGCGCTTCGGTCTTTGATCCATGATCGTCAAGATCGTTCTCCTGTTTCTGGTTTTCATGGGCACACTGGCCTGGTTTGGCAAGATGCACTGGCTGGGCTCCAAGCGTCTGAAACAGACCAAGTGCCCCGCCTGTGGGCGCTATCGCATTGGCAAGGGGCCCTGCGCCTGCGGAGGTAAGGGCTGATGCTAATGCCCTGGGTTCTGGCGGGGCTTGGCCTTGTCATCCTGCTTTTGGCGGGGGATGCGCTGGTCAAGGGGGCCGTTAATCTGTCGCTGCGCCTTGGCGTGCCTGCCCTGATCGTCAGCCTGACCATCGTAGCCTTCGGCACCTCCGCGCCGGAGCTTCTGATCTCGATCAAGGCGGTTCTGGAGGATGCGCCGGGCATTGCGCTGGGCAACGTGGTGGGTTCGAACACCGCCAATATCCTGCTGGTGCTGGGCATTCCCGCGCTGCTTGCGACGATGCACACCTCCGAGTGTGAGACGCGCAAGACCTTCAGTTTCATGATTGCGGCCTCGCTGCTCTTTATCGCACTGGCTTTCCGGGGCGTCTTTGACTGGCTCGCGGGCCTTGTCCTGCTGGGCGGGCTTGCCTACGTCCTTGGCGACGCCTTCCGCGACGCGCAGAAGCACCGAGCGGCTGACAAGGAAGAAGGCGAGACGGGAGAGCCAGAAGGCGCGGACCCCAACATGCCGACCTGGCAAATTGTGATTTATCTGGTCCTCGGAATTGTCGGGCTGCCGCTTGGTGCCAGTTTGCTGGTCGACAATGCAAGCATTATTGCCCGAACTTACGGGGTCAGCGACACGGTGATCGGCCTGACGCTGGTCGCTATCGGAACCTCCCTGCCAGAGCTTGCGACGACCGTGGTTGCAGCCTTGCGCCGCCAGGCGGACGTGGCCCTGGGCAACGTGATCGGGTCCAACATGTTCAACCTGCTGGCCATCATCGGTATTGCCAGCCTGGTGGGGCCGATTGCGGTTGACCCGGCCTTCCTGACCTTTGACCTTTGGGTCATGCTGGGCGCATCGCTGCTGCTGATCCCTTTCGTCTATCTGGGCCGCGACATCACCCGGCTATGGGGAATAGGGCTGAGCGCCCTATATGCGATCTATCTTGTTGTTGTTTTGATCTGAGGAGGCACCGATGACGCGTGCATTGGTGACAGGGGCCGGTCACCGGCTTGGCCGTGCGATGGCGCTCTACCTGGCCGACCGTGGTTTTGACGTTGCTGTGCACTATGCCAGTTCCGCCAACGGAGCGGAGGAGGTCGTGGCCGAAATTCGCGGCAAGGGCCGCTGCGCGGAGGCGCTGAAGGCCGATCTTCTGAAGGAAGCCGAGACCGAGGCGCTCCTGCCCCGCGCAGCAGAGGCACTTGGCGGGCCGATCACCTGCCTGATCAACAACGCCTCGATCTTCGAATACGACAGTGTAGAGACCGCCAGCCGTGAAAGCTGGGACCGACACATGGGCAGCAACCTGCGCGCGCCTTTCGTTCTGACGCAGGCCATGGCGGCTCAGGGATTGGTGCCTGATACGGATGCGGCGGGGGAGCCCGTCGCCACCGGGCTGATCGTCAACATGGTCGATCAGCGGGTCCGCAAGCTGACGCCCGAGTTTATGACCTACACCCTGGCCAAGATGGGGCTCTGGGCAATGACCCGGACCACCGCGCAGGCACTGGCTCCGGCAATCCGGGTTAATGCCATCGGCCCGGGTCCGACGCTGCAGGGCGCACGGCAAAGCGCCGAACATTTTCGTGACCAGCGGCGCAACACCGTTCTTGGGCGCGGGTCGGACCCCGAAGGAATCACAGCCGCCCTCGGCTATTTCCTCGATTCCAGGGGGGTCACCGGGCAGCTTCTGTGCATCGACGGCGGACAGCATCTGGGATGGCGGACACCGGACGTTCTTGGCCCCGAATGACCCGTGGCGCGGGAAGTTCTGCACTTCCCTTGGGTCAACCATCGAGGATGTAACAAAAAGTTAGCAATTTCAGGAGGTTGTCAAAATCTTCAAAAAATATCGTTATTTTTCAGCGACTTGTAATAGCGACCAAAAAACGGGCACTTCACGGAAGCCTGCCGAAAACAACGAAAAATTCTGACAGCCGCAGAGTTACCCGCAAACTTATCCACAGCATCCGTGGAAAGGTTAATCCTTGTCGGAAGCCATGACATATTGCAGCAAACCAGAGAATCAGAGCAGTCCATGACCGATTCGTCTCAAACCGTGCAAAAGGGTCACGAGGTGATCCAATCCTACCTAAAGTCGCTTGACAAATCGCCAGGCGTCTACCGGATGCTCGATGCCGAAAGCCGGGTGCTCTACGTCGGAAAGGCACGCAATCTGAAGGCGAGAGTCAGCAACTATGCGCGGCCCTCAGGGCACTCCCCGCGCATCGCGCGGATGATCTCAATGACCGCCTCGATGATGTTCCTGACGACGAAGACGGAGACCGAGGCGCTGCTCCTAGAGCAAAACCTGATCAAGCAGCTCAAGCCCAAGTTCAACGTACTGCTGCGCGACGACAAGAGCTTTCCGAATATCCTGGTGACGGCCGATCACGACTTCCCCCAGATCAAGAAGCACCGTGGTGCGAAGAAGGAGCGCGGCGCCTACTACGGTCCCTTCGCCAGCGCAGGGGCAGTGAACCGCACCTTGAACCAGCTGCAGCGGGTTTTCCTGCTGCGGGACTGTTCCAATGCCATGTTTGACAGCCGCACGCGGCCCTGTCTGCAGTACCAAATCAAGCGCTGCTCGGCCCCCTGCGTGGACAAGATCAGCCGCGAAGACTACCGCGCTTCCGTCAAGGACGCCGAAAAATTCCTGACCGGCAAGACCACTGACATCCAATCACGGTTGGCGGCGGAGATGACGGCCGCCTCTGAGGCGATGGAGTTCGAGCGGGCGGCGGCCCTGCGCGACCGGATCAAGGCTCTGACCCAGGTGCAGACGGCACAGGGGATCAACCCCAAGGGCGTGCGGGAGGCAGATATCATCGCGCTTCACCTGCAGGACGGGCAGGCTTGTGTGCAGGTCTTCTTCATCCGGGCCAATCAGAACTGGGGCAACCGGGACTATTTTCCGCGCGTCGTTGCGGACGTGGAAGCACCCGAGGTACTGGAGGCCTTTATCGGCCAGTTCTACGACACCCGCGAACCGCCTCGGCAGTTGATCCTGAGCCATGAGATCGAAAGCCCCGATCTGATGGCGGACGCTCTGACGGGCAAGCTGGGCCGTCGGGTCGCACTGCTGGTGCCGCAGCGCGGGGAGAAGGCGGAACTGGTTGATTCAGCACTGCGCAACGCCCGTGAAAGCCTGGCGCGCAAGATGTCCGAAACCGCGACACAGGCAAAACTGCTGAAGGGACTGCGTGAGGCCTTCGACCTGCCCAGGGTGCCAGAGCGGATCGAGGTCTACGATAACTCTCACATTCAGGGGACCAACGCCGTAGGCGCGATGATCGTCGCCGGGGCCGAAGGGTTGATGAAAAGCCAGTACCGCAAGTTCAACATCAAGGGCGATGATTTGGTGCCCGGCGATGACTTTGGCATGATGAAAGAGGTCCTGAACCGCCGCTTCAAGCGGCTGATCAAGGAAGACCCCGATCGCAGCGGCGGGCTTTGGCCGGATTTGTTGCTGATTGACGGCGGGGCCGGGCAGGTGAGTGCGGTGGCCCAGATCATGCGCGAACGAGGTGTCGAGGATATTCCGATGGTGGGTGTGGCGAAGGGGATCGACCGGGATGCGGGCAAGGAAGAGTTTCACCGCATGGGCAAGCAGCCCATGGCCCTGCGGCACAACGATCCGGTCCTTTATTTCATCCAGCGCCTGCGCGATGAGGCGCACCGCTTCGCCATCGGTACCCACCGTGCCAAGCGGGCCAAGGCCGTAGGCGCCACCCCGCTCGATGATGTGCCCGGCGTGGGGGCGGCGCGCAAGCGCGCCCTTCTGGCACATTTCGGGTCCGCCAAGGCCGTGAGCCGTGCCAACCTCAGCGATCTCAAGGCGGTTGAGGGCGTGTCCGACACACTGGCCGAGACGATCTACGCCTTCTTTCACGAGCGCGGCTGATTCAAAGGAGCGCTGGCGCGCCTTCGATCGATTTGACGGGAGGCTATGCCCCCCACTCCCCCCAAGAGTTGATCCGGCAAAGTGAAGGCAGGAGCGATGGCGCTTTTCCCTGCCAATGGCGCGATGTAGGGTGCCGCCATGAAGTGGAATCTGCCCAACATTCTGACGCTTTTGCGGTTGACCGCGGCACCGGGCGTGGCGGTGATGTTTCTTTACTTCACCCGGCCTTACGCCGACTGGTTTGCCCTGGTGCTCTTCCTGCTGGCTGCGCTCACGGATTGGTTCGACGGCTACCTTGCCCGCGCCTGGAAACAGGAGACAAAGCTGGGCGCGATGTTGGACCCCATTGCCGACAAAGCGATGGTGGTGATCGCCTTGATGGTCATCGTGGGGTTTTCCAGCTGGTCGCCCTGGCTGGTCCTGCCGGCGACGGTGATCCTCTTCCGGGAGGTCTTTGTCTCGGGCCTGCGTGAATACCTTGGCGATGTGGCGGGCACTCTGAAGGTGACGAAGCTGGCCAAATGGAAGACCTCCTTCCAGATGACGGCCATTGCGGTGCTCTTCAGCCAGGGGGTCTTTGAGCACTATCTTGGCATGTCGGTCTTCGGGATGGATGAGCGGATGATCTCTGCCATCCTCAACGGGGATGAAGAGGATCTGCTGGGCCTGCGCTGGAAGCTTTTAGGCATGGAATGGGCCGGGCTTGCCGGGCTCTGGCTTTTGTGGATCGCGGCGGGGCTGACGGCCATCACAGGGTTGGATTACCTGACGAAGGCCTTGCCACATCTGAAGGAGGGAAAGTGATGGACGTGCTCTATTTCGCTTGGGTGCGCGAAAGGATCGGCTTGCCGCGAGAGCGGGTAGAGACCGACGCCCGCACGGTGATGGATCTGGTCACGCAACTGCGCGCGCGGGAAGAACGCTATGCCATGGCCTTCTCCGATCTGACGGCCTTGCGTGTGGCGGTTGACCAGCAGCTGACGGATTTCGACGCCTCGATAGAGCAAGCGCGTGAGGTGGCCTTTTTCCCGCCCATGACAGGGGGCTGAGCGATGCGTGTTTCTGTGCAGGAACAGGCCTTCGACCTGGGTGCGGAAAGCACGGCCTTCGCCGCCGGACACCGGGATATGGGGGCCATCGTCACCTTCACCGGCGTCGTGCGCGATCTGCCTGACGATCCGATGGAGGCGATGGAGATCGAGCACTATCCCGGTATGACCGAAAAGGCCCTGCAGGACATCGCGGAGCAGGCAATGATACGTTTTGCCCTGGGGGACGCCCTGGTGATCCACCGCTTCGGGCGGCTGACCCCCGGTGAGATGATCATGATGGTCGCCACTGCCGCGCGGCATCGCAAGGATGCCTTCGCCGCTGCGGAATTCCTGATGGACTACCTCAAATCCCGCGCGCCCTTCTGGAAGCGGGAGATCTCGGCCAAGGGCGCGGAATGGGTTGCGGCCCGGGATGAAGACGAAGAGGCCCTGTCGCGCTGGTAAATCGCTTTACCTACAGCTTGATGCACATCAAGGTACCCTTGCCGCAGCGCGATAGTGTGGCGCAACTGGTGTGAGGGAGATAAGGCATGATTAAATCTATTCTGGTCGGGTTCGACGGGTCCGAACCTTCCGAGCGCGCGCTCAAGATGGCCTGCGAAATGGCGAAGAAATTTGGCGCGACCATGCAGATATCTCACACGCCGAAGGACGAAACCGTTGCCTTCGCGGCCGAGGCTATTTCGGGCTTTTACGTGGGCCCCAACGCGGCCCACCAGGAACTGCTGCGTGAGGCGGCCGAGAAGATAGGCGCGCGGGCCAAGGCCCTTGCCGAAGAATGTGGTCAAAAGGATGTCGAGGTGCACATCGGCCACGGTGATCCGGTCGACGATTTGATTACCCGCGCCGAGACGGCGAAGGCGGATCTGATTGTAACGGGCCGTCGGGGTCTGGGCGATCTGCGCGGACTGTTCCTGGGCAGCACGTCCCACGGTGTCAGCCGCCGCGCGACCTGCGCCTGTCTGACGGTACCCTGATCGACATTTAGACCTTTATGATTGGGCCTATTCGGCTGAGGCGGCACCCGAACGGTTCAGGTGCGAACGCAATTCCTCGGCCTCGTGGCGGGCATCGCGAAGACCGTCCATGGCGGCGCGCAGCTCTGCCTCCGTCTGGGACAGCTGATTGGTCAGTTCCGCCTCACGCTGCTGCAGGTAGGTGATCGCCTGATCGCGGGTCTCTTCCGCCTCGTGCAGCTCCTGGCTCATCCGGTCAAGCTGTGCCACGTCATCGGCTGCCACGCGGGTAAAACGGTGCAACAGCCAATTGGCGAACCAGCCCAGGCAGAAGGCCACGAAAAGGATAATGGCCGTTGCGAGGACGAATTCAGTTCTGCTCATCGGAGGTGCCTTGATCAGTCGGTTGGGCCTCTGTATCGCCTGATTGGGCGACACTTTCCAGCGTAGTTTCCTTGACGGATTCGACCGTGTCGGGGCGGATCAGCTTGAACTCTATGCGCCTGTTCGCCTCGCGCCCCTCTTCGGTCTTGTTGTTGGCGATGGGGTTCTCCTCCCCATATCCCTTGGCCACGAAGGAGCCGGTCAGAACCCGGCGGGCACGCAGCTCGTTCAGGACCGATTCCGCCCGGCTCTGGGACAGGGCCAGGTTCATGCTCTCGCGGCCCTGGCTATCGGTGTAGCCCTGGATTTCAAGCTGCAGATCGCCACAGCGCTTCAGGATTTCGGCGATGTCGTCCATGGTCCCCAAAGCGGTGGAGTCGATCGTGGCGCTGCCGGGCTCAAAGGTGATCTTACCGATCTTCAGGATTTCGCCGATCTCCGCCTCACATTCGTCGGGCGTGGGCAGGCCCAGAACCGGGTCCAGCTTTTCGCGGTAGGTAACCTCAATGGTGTAGTCGGCACCCTGGCCCAGTTTCCCGGCAAGCAGGGACGCGATTTCACTGTTTGCGTCTGGATTGCCAGTGTCACCGGTCACGCTGAGGCTGTCGGGGGTGACGGTCACGGCCCCGTTGTTGAGGGCAGCCAGGGCTTCAAGCCCCGTCAGCACGCGGGAGGGCCAGGTGTCCGGGAGGCCTTCCGCAACCCGTGCGGCGGTATAGACGCTGTCCGAACCAAAGCGGGCCTTGGCAAAGCTGTTGGCCAGCTCGCGCATGGCTGCATCGGTCACGCGGCCGCGCAGCTGCACCTGTCCTTCGGGGCTGAGCGTTGCGGTGAATTCAGGCGGGCCCGCATTGGGGTCCACCACCTTTGGCAACTTGGCCTGCAGTGCAAAGACATCCGGCAGGCCGGTTTCCAGTGCGCCGATCACATCGTCGAAAAAGCTCTCGTCGGTGCCGGGCAAGGCCATCAGCGTGATGTCGGCATCGGCAAAGCTGACCGATCCGCCACCAAGCCGCTGCACCGCGTCGATTGCGGCGCTGACGGCTTCGGACCAACTGGGGCTGGGCACGCCCAGTCCGACAGTGCAGCGCGGCGTGCCGGTAACCCCCGCCCGCGTGGCGGCAGCCAGGATTCGGATGCGCGCGGCCTCGGTATCCGCCGAACAGGCGTCAAAGCGGGAGCCCTCTTCGTCCATCTGGAAGCGCAGGGCGAAGGGCGTGATCACAGGGCGTGGGGCTGCGATATCCAGGTTCAGGCGGACTGTGGAGGGAAGCGCGCGGCGCAGCCGCTTTTCCATCTCCACCTTTTCCTCGATGCTGTCGGCAATGGCCGTGATCGTCACCTGCCCCGCCTCAACGGAGGCCTTGGCCCGGGGCAGTTGCGACATGGCCGTGATGGCGAAGGCCAGCGCATCATCCCATCCGGCAGGCACCTCGTAATCCGCGGTTTCGAGCAGATCGGCGACGTTCGGGCCCCCTGCGGCGCGTTCGAACCGCTTGATCGCGGCCTCGCGGTCGGTGTTGGCGGGCACCAGTCCGATGATTGAAATGCCCCGGTCATTGCGCAAAATCTCGGCCGAAAATCGCGGAGGCGCGATAACCGCCTGCGCGGCCACTTCCATCTCGTCGATGATGCGGGACGCCTCAACGATGGAGCCCGCAGTGCTGAGCGCGGAAAAGCGGATTGCCTCCGTCGGGGCGGTCCCGGCAACGGTCACCTGCAGGCCGTCCGCCTCGACCTCGGCCCAGGTCATGCCACGTTGATCCAGGGCGTCGCGCACACCGATTTCGGAGTTCTCCTCAATCAGCGTGACCGAAAAGCTGGCCGCCACCAAAGCCGCGACTGCAGCTGCGAAAAAGGTCGTGGCGATGATGAGTAAGGAGGACAGTCGCATGCAGCTTTTTGTCTAATTATTGTCGAATCTTTGATACGCCCGGGGGGCCGAGGGCGCAATCAAAGCAAGAGGGCCAAACCGAAGAAGATCAGCGGGATCATGCCGGTGTCGCGGTTTGCGCGGAACAATTGCAGCATCTTCGCGGAATTGTTGATGTCCAGGCCACGAAGCTGCCAGGCCATGTGCCATCCCATCGCCCAGGGGCCGCCAAGGGCGATGACGAGGGCCAGCACCGAAGCATTGGGCATTCCGCTGAAAATTACTGCAAGACCCATCAGTCCGACCGTCGCCATCAGGAAACGGCGCAGCCAATGTCCGGTACGGTCCCCGAAGAGACGGGCGGTGGATTTCACGCCGATCAGGGCATCGTCTTCGGTATCCTGATGGGCATAGATCGTGTCGTAGAAAAGCGTCCAGGCGATACCGGCGGCGTAAAGCAGGACGGCCTGAGAGCCCAGCGATCCGGTATGGGCGGTCCAGGCCAGCAGCGCGCCCCAGTTAAAGGCAAGGCCGAGGAAGATCTGCGGCCACCATGTGAATCGTTTGGCAAAGGGATAGATCGCCACCAGCAGAAGCGAGGAGACCCCCAGTAGGATCGCCATGCGGTTGAAGGTAAAGAGGATGACAGCCGCGAGGAGCGCCTGAAGGATCATCCAGATCAGCGCACCTTTCACGCTCACCTGTCCCGAGGGGATGGGACGTGACCGAGTCCGGGCGACCCGCGCATCGAAATCCCGGTCGGTGATGTCATTCCAGGTGCAGCCCGCCCCCCGCATCAGGAAGGCACCGATGCCGCAGCCCGCGAAGATCCACAGATCCTCCCAACGCGGGCTCTGATCGAAAAGCATGGCCAGCGCCAGTCCCCACCAGCAGGGCAGAAGCAACAGCCAGGTGCCGATCGGCCGGTCCGCCCGACTTAGCCGGAGGTAGGGGCGCGCGGCGGCGGGCGCGTAGCGGTCCACCCAGTTGTCACTGGGCGCGTCCGAGACCGTGCCCGTGGCATCTGGTGAAGGGGGGCGGTCTTGCATATATCAGGTCCATGCGTGCGAAGATCAGACTGTATGTAGATCAGCCCTTGGGGCAGGGGCAATCGGTTCCTTTGGATAAGGCACAGGCCCACTACCTTTTCGGGGTGATGCGGCAATCTGTCGGCGATCCGGTCCATCTGTTCAATGGCCGTGACGGCGAATGGCTGGCCGAGGTGGCTGAGGCGGGGAAGAGGGGCGGTGCGCTAAGTTGCATTGAACAGACCCGCCCCCTGCAGATGCCGCGAGACCTTTGGCTCCTGTTTGCCCCGATCAAGAAGGCGCGCACCGATTTCATCGTGGAGAAGGCCGTTGAGATGGGGGCGGCACGGATCGTCCCGGTGATGACCGAATATACCAACGCGGGCCGGGTCCAGGTGGACCGTCTCCAGGCCCACGCGGTTGAAGCCGCAGAGCAATGTGGCGCGACCTTCGTGCCCGAAGTAGCGGCGGCAACCAAGTTCGATCGGCTGTTGGCAGATTGGGACACCAACCGCTCCATTATGTTCTGTGATGAGGCGCTGGCGGGTGGCACCTCCGGTCTACCCGCCGCCCTTGCCGCGCCCGCTGCCATCCTGATCGGCCCCGAAGGCGGCATTGCGGAGCGGGAGCGCAAGCGCCTCGCCAGCATGGATTGCGCCCATGCCATCGCCCTTGGCCCCCGCATCCTGCGCGCTGATACGGCCGCTGTGGCGGCCCTGACCCTTTGGCAGCAGACTCACGGGGACTGGTCATGAGCTTCCTGCGGGCTGAGGCGCGCGCCACGCTCTGGCACTGGCGCGAGGTGCTGGCAGGGGGCGCTCTCCTATTGGCGGGGCTTTGGCTGACCTTCAGGATCGGCTTCCTGCTCGACTTCGTCGGCATCCCCATGATCATTGGTGGTGCTGCGCTGATCTGGCTTGGTGTCCAGCGGGCGCGGTTCAGAAGCGGGCGGGGCGGCCCGGGCGCTGTGGCGGTGGATGAAGGGGAAGTGACCTATTTCGGCCCCCTGACCGGTGGCTCCGTCGCCCTGCGGGAACTGGAAAGTCTTACCATCGACGGCAATATGTTCCCGGCCCACTGGCGGCTGGAGCAACGCGGTGCGCCGCCGCTGCTGATCCCCGTGAACGCCGAAGGGTCCGATGCCCTGTTCGATGCCTTTGCCAGCCTGCCGGGGCTGCGCACCGAACAGATGCTGAGCGCGCTCAAGTCAAACCGCCGTCAGGCCATCGTCGTCTGGCAACGCGGAACCAGCCGGCCCGAGGGTTTGTTGCTGCATTGACACCCTCGTCAATTCCGCCCATCCCTGAGCCCGCGTAACCAGAAAGGCAGCCCCTCATGTCCATTCCTCAATCCGGTGGCGGGCCCATCGAACGGCACGAACAGCTCGCTGAGTACCTGGCTGAGGGGTGCAAGCCGAAAGAAGACTGGCGCATTGGGACCGAGCACGAGAAATTCGGCTACTGCAAGGAGACCCTGCTGCCACTGCCCTACGAAGGCGCGCGCTCCATCCGTGCGATGCTGGAGGGCCTGCGTGACCGACACAACTGGGCGCCCCTGCTGGAAAAGGACAAGTTGATCGGACTTGAGAAAGATGGCGCCAACATCTCTCTCGAACCCGGCGACCAGCTAGAGCTTTCCGGTGCGCCGGTGGAGACGATCCATGAGACCTGCGATGAGGTGAATATTCATCTGCGTGAGGTCAAGGATGTGGCCGATGATATCGGGGCAGGATTTATTGGGCTGGGGGCGGCCCCGATCTGGACTCACGACCAGATGGATCTGATGCCCAAGGGCCGCTACAAATTGATGAACGATTACATGACGAAGGTCGGCACCATGGGCCGGGTCATGATGCGGCGGACCTGTACTGTACAGGTCAACCTCGACTTCGGGTCGGAGGCGGACATGGTGCAGAAGATGCGCGTGGCCCTGGCGCTGCAGCCGGTGGCGACAGCGCTTTTTGCCAATTCGCCTTTCTTCGAAGGCAGGCCCAACGGCCACAAGAGCTGGCGCAGTCGGGTCTGGCGCGATCTGGATGCGGCCCGTACGGGCATGCTGCCTTTCGTCTTCGAGGAAGGCTTCGGGTTCGAACGGTGGGCGGAATACGCGCTCGATGTCCCCATGTATTTCGTTTACCGGGACGGCGAATATATCAATGCACTGGGCCAGTCCTTCCGCGATTTCCTCAAGGGTGAACTGCCCGCCCTTCCCGGTGAAACGCCGACCCTCAGCGACTGGGCCGACCACCTGACCACTGCCTTCCCCGAGGCGCGGATGAAACGATTTATCGAAATGCGGGGTGCCGACGGGGGCCCCTGGCGGCGTCTCTGCGCTTTGCCGGCCTTTTGGGTGGGGCTGATGTACGATCAATCGGCACTGGACGCCGCCTGGGACCTGGTCAAGCACTTCACAGCGGAAGAGCGCGAGGGCCTGCGCGTTCAGGCCAGTGTTGATGCCCTTCAGGCGCAGGTCGGCGGGATCAAAATGCACGATCTCGCAAGGGAGACCGTCGCAATAGCAGAAGGAGGCCTGAAGGCCCGTGCCCGTGCGGGCGCAGGCGGTCTTGTCCCCGATGAGACGCATTTCCTGAATGCCCTGAAAGAAAGCGTGGAAAGCGGGAAAGTTCCGGCAGACGAATTGCTGGATGATTATCACGGCAAATGGCAAGGCGACCTGACCCGGATTTACGCCGAATACAGCTATTAGAGCATCAGCCCAATCCTCCTGCCTTACTGTCACAGGAGGTCTGACCTTGTACTGCGCGCACTGAAATTCGTCGCCTGAACTCTCAACCGTGAGATTTCAAACATGTGCAAAAGCCTCTGGGCCAAACCATCACGGAATTCAGTTCGGAGAAATCAGCGAAAGCCGGAGCGGCATTTCCATTTCGCGCGTTCTTTTCTAATGTACGGCGCAAGAAGCGTGAAGCTCACATCACATCTTCGTGTTTGGCTGCGCGCAAGTCCCGGAACAAATTCTGCTATATTTCAACTGGTTATTATTCATCTGTTTGCCTCGCTAACTACTTGATTTAGTCCAGTAAATCAGCGTGAAAATGATTGGTGCGATTATGCCAATCAGTGCATTGCATTCGAGTGTATATGGTTTTTATTCGCGCAGTATCTTTGATTGCATTCGCACACCCAGGTGCTAATTCAAGGATCACAATAATATTTAAGAATAAATTGGGGAGGTAACTTATGCAATCGATCAGTGGAATGTTTAAGGAGAAAGCAAGAGCTTTCACAGAGGGTCACATCGCTGGCATGGCTTCCGGTTTTGTTACCCCAACTTCGATCTACGTAGGAGAGCAGATTATTCACATTCCCGACAGGCTAACCTTGCTCCGTATCCTGTCGAAATACCGCGATAATCTGAAGCGCTACGGCTATGCCAAGACCCAATTCGAAAACATTACCGAAACGATTATTGGCAGCCGGTCGGTGCGGGTGGCCCTTGTTTGGATCGACCTGGACGTCAACGGCAAGGTGATCGGCGAAAGGGAGACCTGTTTCTATTGTACGCAGTCCGCGTCAGGCAAGTGGAACATCACCCTTGTCAATATGCTGCAGTCACCCGCGCAACCGTTACTTGAGGGTCTGCAGGTCCACTGATGTCAGATCAGGCGTGAATTCGCGGATGAAGGTGATGACTTTTTCGGCCGACATTTCACAGGGGAAAAGCCGGGCACCCTTTTCAAGATCGTAAAAATTCGCACTGATAAAGTCCGCCCCGCCCAATTCCTCGGCCACCAGTTTGATGGAACGGCCTTCGTTGAAATGGCTCTTGGTCGCGACCCATTGCTTGTCCTGCGCCCAGCCACGGTAGGTGCCTTCCGGGATCGCACGCAGTTTTTTTCCGACGTCTGCGGGCGGTATCACCCCTTTTGACCGATCCTGGGTTCCGTACCTGCGCGGATACGTTTGATGTTTGCCCGGTGCCGCCAAAAGACAAGCAGAGTAAGGACTGCGCCTAGCGCGAGCACGTAGCCGTAGCCCAGCAGCAGCAACAGAAAGGTGGAGCTTGAGGCGGCCACGATCGCCCCCATCGACGATATGCGTGTCAAAGCTGCGCCGATCAGCCAGGCGATGCAACAAACGATGCCCACGGGCCATGCCAGCGCCAGCATGAGGCCGAGGAAGGTCGCCACCCCCTTGCCCCCGTTGAACTTGAGCCAGACCGGATAGCAGTGACCCAGCATGGCCATCAGCGCGGCCACCTGTGCGGCGTCCTCCGCGGCAAGAGTGCGGGCCAGCAGGACCGCAAAGGCACCTTTGGCGGCGTCCAGGATCAGGGTCAGAGCGGCAGCGGTCTTGTTGCCGGTGCGCAGCACGTTGGTGGCCCCGATGTTGCCGGACCCGATTTCGCGCAGGTTACCCAGGCCCATCACGCGGGCCAGGATCATGCCGTAAGGGATTGAGCCCAGAAGATAGCCGATCACTGCCCAGAAGATCAGAACACTTGTTGCGGATTCCAAAAGTGGCATTAGTCGGCCTCGTAGACACAGGACCCTGAAACGTAGGTCGCAAGGACCTTACCCTGCATCCGCATCCCGTCAAACGGCGTGTTGAGCGATTTGGACCGCAGCCTGCTCCGGTCCAGGACGAAGGGCGCATCGGCGTCGAAAAGGACAAGGTCCGCCGGAGCGCCATCGGCAAGTCTGCCACCCGGCAGGCCCAGCCGCTTTGCGGGGTTCAGGGATAGCGCGCGCCAGAGGGTCGGCATGTCGATCAACCCCCCGTGGACCAACTGCATCGCAGCGGGCAACAGCGTTTCCAGTCCGACAGCACCTGAAGCGGCCTCCTCAAATGGCAGGCGCTTTGATTCCTCATCCTGCGGCGTGTGCATCGATGAAATGATGTCAATCAGCCCCTCGGCCACGGCCTGGGCCACGGCCAGGCGGTCATCCTCGTCGCGCAGGGGCGGCTTGAGCTTGAAGAAGGTCCTGTAGTCCGCCACGTCCAGCGCATTCAGCGTCAGATGATGGATCCCAACGCCGGCTGTCACGTCCAGACCGTTCCGCTTGGCCCGGGCAAGCGCGGGCAGGGCGCGCGTCGTGGTGATCTGGTCCGCGTGATAGCGCGCGCCGGTCATCTCAACCAGGGCCAGGTCCCGGTCAAGCGCCATCCGCTCCGCCATAGGGGAAACGGCGGGCAATCCCCTGAGGGAGGCGAATTTGCCGGATGTGGCTGCCGCCCCGGCGCTGAGCACAGGATCCTGCGGGTGGCCGATGACGAGGGCCCCCAGCCCGCTTGCGTAGGTCAGGGCGCGGGCAAAGACCTTGGCATCGCTCACCACGTGATCGCAATCGGTAAAGGCGGCCGCACCCGCGTCCATCAGGAACCCGATCTCCGTCATCTCGCGCCCCGCCCGGCCCTTGGTCAGCGCGGCCATGGGCACCACGTGGACCGGTGCCGCCACATTGGCGCGGCGGGTGACAAATTCCAGCACCTCGGGACTGTCGATTGCAGGATCGGTGTCGGGCCGGGTGATCATCGTGGTCACACCGCCCGCTGCGGCGGCAAGGCCTGCGGAGCGATAGCTTTCCTTGTGCCGCTCCCCCGGCTCACAGACCTTGACGCCCAGATCGACGATGCCGGGCGCAAGGTATTTGCCGTTGCAATCAACAATCTCTGCATCGGCGGGCAGCTTAGGCGTGCTTTCCGTAACGCTCTCGATCACCTCCCCGTCGGTGACCAATGTCCCTGACAGGATGCGTCCCGCCTCAGGATCGATCAGCCGCGCGTTCACAAAGACGCGCCTCATCCAGCGATCCAAATCATCATGGCCACGACGGCAAAGGCCACCAGCAGGGCGATCATCGCGATGCGGCCCGACATCTTGGGATCTTTCGGCTCTTCCATGGCTCTCTCCTTCTTTCCCGCGCTCAGCTCAAGACCCACCAAAGGACAAGCGCCACCAGCATCACAAGGCCCACAATGACCAGCGATCCGCTGGCCCTGCCGCGGGGGGCCTGCGGCGGTCTGTCGGTCGGCGCGCCGGTGTATGGCTGTGCCGCCTCGCTCTCCAGCAGGATCTCACGGGCTTCGGGCTTTTCCTGGGCGTAGGTCCCGATCAGGGTGGCCTCAGGCAGGGGCCGCAGGGTCGCGGACTTGTCGTTAAAGGCCGATGAATGGACCAGCATCACCCAGCCTTCCAGCGCCATCAGCTTGCGGCGGTCGCGTTGCAGATCCTCTTCATTGGCATCCACGCCCTCGCGCAGATAACCCACCAGCCCCAGATCGCTAAGATCCTTCAGGCGGAAAACCTCCACCCCCGTGGAATTCACTTCGTCCAGTCCGATGATCTGGGCCTGCGCGGCGGGATCCTCGCGCAATTCCTGCGCGGCCCCATCGGACAGGGAAAGGGCGAAGACACGCGTTGTGCCCTGTTCGAATGCGGGTACTGATATCTCTGTCACTGTTTACGATGCCTCCTGAATGTCAGCCTGTCTGAGGTTGCGGGCCAGCAACTCCATCGCCGCCATGCGCACCGCCACACCCATCTCTACCTGGTCTTGAATAACGCTTCGGTTGATGTCGTCGGCCAGGGTTCCGTCGATCTCTACGCCCCGGTTCATCGGGCCGGGATGCATGACGATTGCATCCTCGGCGGCATGTTTCAGCTTCTTGGCGTCCAACCCGTAACGGTGGTAATATTCACGCTGGGAAGGGATGAAGCCGCCGTCCATCCGTTCGTTCTGAAGGCGCAGCATCATCACCACGTCGACCTCCCGAAGGCCCTCTTCCATGTCGTCAAATACCTCGACCCCGAAATCCGCAATGCCCGAAGGCATGAGGGTGGGGGGCCCAATAAGCCGGATGCGGTTTTCCATCTTGCCCAGCAGCAAGATGTTGGACCGCGCTACGCGGCTGTGCGCGATGTCACCGCAGATGGCGATAGACAGGCGGTGCAGACGTCCCTTGGCCCGCCTGATCGTCAGGGCATCCAACAGGGCTTGGGTGGGATGCTCGTGCCGTCCGTCGCCCGCGTTCAGCACCGCGCAATTGACCTTCTGCGCCAGCAGGTCCACAGCGCCCGACTGGGGATGGCGGACCACAAGAAGATCGGGGTGCATCGCATTGAGCGTCATGGCCGTGTCAATCAGCGTTTCCCCCTTCTTGATGGAGGAGGCCTGCATTGCCATGTTCATTACGTCTGCGCCCAACCGCTTGCCCGCGATCTCGAAGCTCGCCTGGGTCCGGGTGGAGTTCTCGAAGAACATATTGATCTGCGTCAGTCCCACCAGCGCATCGGCGTGTTTGTCTGGCTGACGGTTCAGATCGGCGTAGCGGTCGGCAAGATCGAGAAGGGTAACGATGTCATTCTGTGACAGCTGTTCGATGCCAAGCAGATGACGATGCGGAAAGGACATGGGGCGCGCGCCTTTTTCGAAGTTGCGCCCTTATAGAGCGCGCGCCTTCGTGGCGGCAAGGTGGGGATTTTGCTCAGCCACGGCAGGGCATAGGATGGGGCCATGGAATCATCGACCTTTCACCACGACCTCGCGCTGCTGGATTGGCAGATCGAACTCGGCGTGACCGAGGCAATCCTGGATGCGCCCGTGAACCGCTATGAGGTGCCCGCCGAAGCACCCAGGGCCGTGTCCACGAAGGCATCCGCGCCCGCCGTGCAACCCACTGCTGTTCCGGTAAGCGGCGCGCCGGACGCAGTCGCCGAGTCCGAGCGAATGGCCTCAGCTGCCAATACCCTGGACGATCTGCGCGCCGCGATGGCGGCCTATCCGCATTGCGATCTGAAAAAGGGCGCGCGCAACCTGGTCTTTTCCGACGGCATCCCCGATGCGCGCGTCATGCTGGTGGGTGAAGCCCCCGGCCGGGACGAGGATCTGGCGGGCAAACCCTTTGTCGGTCGTGCGGGCCAGCTTCTCGACCGGATGTTCGCCGCCATCGACATGGGTCGCGACCGGGAAGAGGCCCCGCTTTACATCACCAACGTCCTGCCCTGGCGTCCGCCCCAAAACCGCGATCCCAGGCCGGAAGAGATCGCCATGATGAAGCCTTTCCTGCTGCGCCATATCGCCTTGGCTGAACCCGAAATTCTGGTCCTGATTGGCAACTGGTCCTGTGTCACCCTGCTGGGCAAGCGCGGCATCACCCGCCTGCGCGGCACCTGGGCGCAAGCGGCGGGCCTGCCCGCCCTGCCGATGTTCCACCCCGCCTACCTGCTGCGCAGTCCCGAGTTTAAACGCGAAGCCTGGGCCGATCTGCTGAGCCTCAAGGCACACCTGAAAAAGGACCCCGCTCCATGAGCCGCATCGACGAGAGTAAGGAATTCATTCCCGTCCGCATTGCCGTCCTTACCGTATCGGACACCCGCACGCCCGAGGATGACCGATCGGGAGATGTGCTGGTGTCGCGGCTGGAGGCGGCGGGTCACAAGCTGGCAGAGCGGAACATCGTGGCCGACGAACGCCGCCTGATCGCCGATCAGCTGCGGGTCTGGTGTGAGGATGGCGATATCGACGTGATCATCAGCACCGGAGGGACCGGCCTGACAGGCCGCGATGTCACGGTTGAGGCGCACCGCGACGTCTACGAGAAAGAGATCGACGCCTTCGGTACCGTCTTCACGATCGTCTCCATGAACAAGATCGGCACCTCCGCCGTGCAAAGCCGCGCCACAGCGGGTGTTGCGATGGGCACCTATCTCTTTGCGCTGCCCGGATCACCGGGGGCCTGCAAGGACGCCTGGGACGAAATCCTGGGCCGCCAGCTCGACTACCGTCACCGGCCCTGCAACTTCGTTGAGATCATGCCGCGGCTGGAAGAGCACAAGCGCCGAAAATAATTGGTCCTCAGCGCCATTCAGACGACGGAAATCCGAACCGACAACGTTACATACCCGAAACTTGGTATTCCGGCCCGAACCACTAGGTTATACTCGTCGGGCCGATGCGCCGCTCAAGGATCGGAAGAAGATGCGTTTTTTGCGCCAAACCATGATCGGACTTTTCCTGGCCGCCGCCGCGGTCGGGCTGTTGGTCTTTGCCGTATCGCTGATCGGTGGTGCGGTGCGGGAACGCATGGCCGATGCCCCAGGCGCGCCGCCCGCGCGTGAAAGGGTCTTTGCCGTCAATCTGATCGACGCCGTGGCTCAGGACGTTGTTCCGGTGCTGGAAAGCTTCGGTGAAGTGCAAAGCCGCCGCCTGCTTGAGCTGCGCGCCGCCAACGGGGGCCGTGTCATCGCGCTTGACCCAGCGTTCGAAGATGGGGGCAGCGTGAGGGCAGGACAGGTGCTGGTGCGTCTTGACCCTGCCGATACCCAGTCCGCCGTTGACCGCACCCGCGCGGACCTGGCCGATGCCGAGGCGGAGGAACGCGATGCGGCCCGGGGTCTGATCCTGGCACAGGATGAACTGGCCGCCGCCGACGAACAGGCTGTTCTTCGTGAGCGTGCCTTCCAGCGCCAGCAGGACCTGGCCGAAAGAGGCGTTGGCACCGCAATCCAGACCGAAACGGCGGAACTCGCCGCTTCCGCCGCGCGTCAGGCGGTTCTGTCCCGGCGTCAGGCCGTTGCCCAGGCAGAGGCCCGCGTCGATCAGGCCCAGACCCGTCTGTCCCGCGCCCGCATCGCTCTGGCAGAGGCACAGAGACGCCTCGATGACACCACACTCACAGCACCCTTCGACGGGACCCTGTCCGAAACCAGCGTGGTCGTCGGGCGGCTTGTCTCTCCCAACGAAAGGCTCGCTGAACTCATTGATCCCGATGATCTTGAGGTCTCCTTCCGCGTCTCAACCGCGCAATATGCTCGGCTGCTTGACGAAAAGGGTGATCTCATCCGGGGTGACGTCACCGTGACGCTGGATGTCGCCGGTGTCGATCTGGAGGCGAAGGGCCGCATCAGCCGCGCCTCCGCCGCCGCTGGCGAGGGGGCGACGGGCCGTCTGATCTTTGCCGCCCTGACCGACACGGGGGGCTTCAAGCCCGGTGATTTCGTCACTGTCCGCGTGCGTGAGCCTGTCTTGAGGGATGTCATCCGACTGCCTTCCTCCTCGGTGGATGCCCAGGGCGAAGTGCTCTTGCTTGGTCCGGAGAATCGGCTTGAGGCCGCTCAGGTCATTGTGCTGCGCCGTCAGGGTGACGATGTCCTGGTCCGTGGGCCCATCCTGGGCCGACGCGTGGTCGCGGAACGCTCGCCGCTGTTGGGTGCGGGCATCAGCGTCAAACCCATTGACCGCAGCGGGGCGGCCCCGGCGGAACCCGAAATGCTGGAACTGACCGAGGAACGGCGCGCCAGACTGGTGGCCTTTGTCGAAGGCAACACGCGCATGCCGAAGGAGGCCAAGGCACGTGTCCTGGCCCGGCTGCAGGAAGCCCGTGTCCCGGCCCAGATGGTTGCCCGGCTGGAAAGCCGGATGGGCAGTTAAGCGATGGCGCGGGCAGTCAGCGGCGCAGCCGAGGGGATCCTGAGCTACTTCGTCCGGCACCGAACGGCGGCGAACCTGCTGCTGGTGGTCCTGCTGGTCGCAGGCATCGCCTCGGCACCCAATATGCGGGCGCAGTTCTTTCCCGACGTGATCGTCGACAACGTGACCGTCAGCACTCTTTGGGAAGGTGCGGGGGCGGAAGATGTCGACCGGGCCATCGTCCAGGTTCTGGAGCCCGCCCTTCTGGCTGTAGAGGGCATCGAGAGCTCCGCCAGCACGTCCCGCGAGGGGCGGGGTGTCATCACACTCGATTTTGAGCCGGGTTGGGATATGGCGCGTGCAGCCACGGATGTGCAGACAGCCGTTGACGCCATCACCACCCTGCCCGAAGAGGCCGAAGACCCCACCGTCCGACGCGGCGCCTGGCGGGACAGGGTGACTGATGTGGTGATCACCGGCCCGGTGGATCCGGAACAGCTGGGTCGTTTCGCCGATGAATTCGTCACCCGGCTCTTTGCCGCCGGGGTGACCCGGACCACCATTCAGGGCGTTGCCTCCCCCGAAACGCGGGTGGAAGTACCTTCCGCAAAGCTGATCGCCTTCGATATCTCCATGGCCGAGATCGCCGCCGCCATCTCCGAGGAGGTGGATGCCGATCCGGCAGGTGACGTGTCTGGCGCCAACGCGCGCGTGCGCACCGGCACCGCAAAGCGCAGCGCGCAGGAAATCGCGGGGATCGTACTGCGCTCGAACCCCGATGGGTCAAAACTCACCGTAGGCGATCTTGCCACCGTGCGCGAACAGGGCGTCGACCGTGAACGCAGCTTTTTTGTGGGCGATGACCCGGCCATTTCCGTGCGCGTGGATCGCTCCGACAAGGGCGACGCGATCGGCATTCAGGAAAAGGTCGAAAGGGTCGCTGCGGAACTGCAGGCCAGCCTCCCCTCCACTGTGACACTGGAACTGATCCGGACCCGCGCTGCCTCCATCACCAGCCGTCTGGACCTGCTGATCGACAATGGGCTCATGGGCCTGAGCCTCGTCATCTGCCTGCTCTTTCTCTTCTTGAACGCACGGACCGCCTTTTGGGTCGCTGCGGGTATCCCCGTGGCTATGGGGGCGGCCATCGCGCTCATGTATCTGGGCGGCCTGACGATCAACATGGTCTCCCTCTTTGGGCTGATCATCACGCTGGGGATCGTGGTGGACGATGCCATCGTGGTCGGCGAACATGCCGACCACCGGTTCCGCACCAAGGGCGAAAGCGCCATGCAGGCGGCCGAGAATGCCGCCCGGCGCATGGCCATGCCGGTCTTCGCCGCGACTCTGACGACGATCATCGCCTTTTTTGGCCTGGTGGCCGTGGGTGGACGATTTGGCGATCTGATCCGGGACATCCCCTTCACCGTAATCGCCGTTCTGGCGGCAAGCCTTGTGGAATGCTTTCTCATCCTGCCCAATCATATGGCCCATGCCATGAAGGCTGCCGCGAAGGAGCATTGGTACGATTGGCCCAGCCGCACCGTGAACCGCGGCTTTGTCTTCATGCGCGAACGCCTCTTCCGGCCCTTTATGGCGGGCGTCATCGCCGCGCGTTACGTCGTGCTGGCAGGGGTCGTTGTCATCCTGGCCAGCCAGGTTGCCCTCTTCATTTCCGGTGAGGTGCAGTGGCGGTTCTTCAACGCGCCTGAACGCGGCTCTGTCACCGGCAACTTCATCATGACCGAGGGCGCCACGCGGGAAGATACCTTCGAGATGATGCGCGAAATGCAGCGAGCGACCGAAGCGGTCGCGGCCCGCTTCGCCGCGGAGAACGATGGCCTGAACCCGGTTGACTACGTGATGGCGCAGTTGGGCGGGAACGCGGGCTATGGTCTGGCAGGCGCCGACAGCAAGGATGCGGACCTGCTGGGCGGCATCGCCATTGAGCTGATCGACGCCGATCTGCGTCCGGGCTACTCCTCCTTCGCCTTCGTGGCCGAGGTCCAGGATGAGGTGGTCCAGCACCCGCTTGCCGAAACGGTCAGCTTCCGCGGCTGGCGCTCGGGCCCCGGGGGCGATGCGCTGGACGTGCAGTTCTACGGGGCGGATACGGACACGCTCAAGGCCGCCTCGGAAGACTTGCAGGATGCCCTGCGTCAATACCCGGAAGTCTCCGCTGTGCAGGACAACCTTGCATATGACAAGGAAGAGCTGATCCTCGATCTCACCCCACAGGGGCAATCCCTTGGCTTTACCATCGACACCCTGGGCCGCGCCCTGCGCAACAGGCTGGGCGGAATTGAGGCGGCAACCTATCCAGACGGTCCGCGCTCTGCCGCGATCCGGGTGGAACTGCCGGAGGGGGAACTGACCGCCGATTTCCTTGACCGGACCCAGATGCGCACGCCCCAGGGCCTCTACGTCCCCCTCGCCGACATCGTCAGCGTTGAGCGGCGAACGGGCTTTTCCACGGTGCGGCGGGAGAATGGCATCAGGCTGATCTCCGTCACCGGGGACATCTCGGAAGACGATCCCGCCCGCGCGACCGAGATCGGTGAGGCGCTGCAAACCGAAATCCTGCCTCGCATCGCCTCCGAACGTCAGGTGGAATTCCGGCTGGCGGGGCTGAGCGAACAGGAGGATCAATTCCTCAACGATGCGCTGACGGGTCTCATCCTCTGCCTGACCGGGATCTTTCTGGTCCTCGCCTGGGTCTTCGGTTCCTGGACCAGGCCGCTGGTGGTCATGGCAATCATCCCCTTCGGACTGGTCGGCACGATCTACGGACATGCCCTGTGGGATGTCCCTCTATCCATGTTCACGGTCGTGGGCCTTCTGGGGATGACGGGCATCATCATCAACGATTCCATCGTCCTGGTCACCACCATCGACGAATATGCCGAAACCCGTGGGCTCATCCCCTCGATCATCGACGGGGCGGCGGACCGTCTGCGCCCCGTAATGCTGACCACGATGACTACCGTTCTGGGCATGGCCCCGCTGCTTTATGAGCAAAGCCAGCAAGCCCAGTTTCTAAAACCCACGGTGATCACGCTGGTCTACGGACTGGGCTTTGGCATGTTCCTGGTCCTGCTTGTGGTGCCCGCACTGGTGGCCGCACAGCATGATATCTCACGCCAGATGCGTGCCATGCGCCGCGGTGTGCGCGCACCCGTGGGCACCCTGCGGTGGGGTCTTGTCCTGCTCTGGGGCCTGATCCTGGGCTGGGGGGCTTTGACGATCGGCTATACCGCACTGCAGGGGGTGCTCTTTGGCCCTCTCGGGCAGTCCCTGCCGATGCTCGCCAACCTTCAGGCGATGACAAGCGCGCTGTTGCTCTTCATTGGCGGCGCCGGGGTGATTGCGGTTGTGGGATATGGAGTGGGCGCGCTGGCCTTTGTCCTGATGCGCCGGGGTCCTGCGACATCCTAGCGCGGTTCAGCCCGCGTCGCAGCCCTGGATCTCAACCGCCCGGTCCCGGCCCAGAACGGTGATCGTGATGTCAGAGCGGTCAAGCACCAGGGCATTGCCTCCCATGGCCGCCATGTCGCCGATGGCCGTCAGGGCACCGCCCTGGCGGGTGACGTCCGTCTCGCTCATCCAGATGTCGGGCGAGCCTGGCTCAATCACCACCACCTCGCGCCCCCCGAGCGACGGCATGGTGACCCTTGCCACAATCTCCAATCCATCGGCATTCGGGCTCAGCCTGCAGGTTGCATCGCGGACGCGGCCTTCGCTGGCGGAAAGCGGGCGCGCGGCAAGGGCCGCCGCAATGGCGGGTGTAGGGCGGGTGACCGCATCATCTATTGTCGCGCTCAGGCTCATCTGATGGGGGATGCAGACATCCTTGCAGACCCCGATATCCAGCGCCGCGCGCAGCGTGATCGGTTGGCCCGCACGCTTGGGCGCGATGGAAAGAGGCAGGACCAGCACGTCCTTGTACCCGATCGTGGTCACCCCACCCTCGCGGTAGACGCGGGGCGTAGGCCAGATCAGGCCGACGCCCGCGAGATTCCGTGAATTTTTCCAATCGATTTGGGGTGGGATGCCCGCATCCCCCGGACTGCGCCAGTAGGTCTTCCATCCCGGCTCCAGCTCCAGCCGGATCGCCGCGATGCGGGTGCCGTCCGCCTGTTGCCAGCCGGTCAGGATTTCCCCCCGGATCGGGCTTTCCAGTCGCTGCTGCGCCGCTGCCGCTTGCGACAAGGCAGCGAACAGGAACAGACTCAGAAATGCTTGTTTCATCATATCCATTAAATGCGCCATCCTCCGCGCACTTCCAAGTCACGTTTGCATCAGCCATGTTTCGCCAAAGTGATCGCGTCAGGCTTGTCAGAAGGCGGGGGGCGTTGCATCCTGAGACTGTGCTGCACCAAACAACAACCGTGAAAAGATGACCGATACATCGCTTGATCTGACGGGTCAGTTGCTGATCGCGATGCCGGGGATGGGGGATCCGCGCTTTGCCCATGCGGTTATCTTTCTTGCCGCACACTCGGACGAAGGGGCCATGGGCCTGATCGTCAATAAACCTGCCGAGGGGCTGAGCCTGAAAGATGTCCTCGACCAACTGCCGCTGGAGCCACCCAAGGACAGCCAGACCCTGGGCGTTCATATTGGCGGCCCGGTGGAAACCGGGCGTGGTTTCGTGCTGCATTCGGATGAATACCGCTCCTCCCTGCAGACGCTCGCGATTGAGGGGGGCTTTGGCCTGACCGCCACGCTCGACATTCTGGAAGACATCGCAGCAGGGCGGGGACCCGAAAAGGCGCTTCTAACGCTGGGCTACGCCGGCTGGGGGCCACAGCAGCTGGAAGGGGAGCTTGGCATGAACGGCTGGCTGACCTGTGACGCGAACCGGGCGCTGGTCTTCGATCTGCCGGACGATGAGAAATGGGCCGCTGCGGTCAATTCGCTGGGCATTGATCCGACCGGTCTGTCCGCTGCGGCAGGCAGGGCCTGACGGGAACAAAACCGCGCGCTTTGCTCATCATAGTGCAGCTCCAAGACTATTGGAATGTTCTTGGCAATTCTCTTGCAAGGGAATTGCACGCCCCGCTCACAACGATCTATTCCTCACGCGGTGCCGCCGCCCGGCGCAGTCTGTCGTTGATCGCCGCTCCCAGCCCGTTATCGGGAACCACGGCCACGGCAATCGGGCGGCCCATCGCATCGAGCCGGTGCAGATGATCAAAGAGATTGGCCGCCGCCTCCGTCAGATCGCCCCTCTCCGACAGGTTCAGATCACAGTCCATCGGCCCAAAGCCCAGCAGAGCCTCATCACCCACCGAACCCTTTGCATTGAGCCGGACGCGTGCGGCAGGTGCGTAGTGGGAGGCCAGCTGCCCCGGCGCGATTACCTCCGCCCCATCCGCGATAGACAGCTTCTGCCCCAGCGCCGCCTCCAGCGCCTCATGCGGCAGCCCCCCGGCGCGCAGCAGTTCTGGCTGCGCACAAGTCAGGCCCACGATCGTACTTTCCAGCCCCACGGTGCAGGGTCCGTCGTCCAGCACGGCCGCGATCTTGTCTTTTAGCCCGGCCAATACATGCTCCGCCGTCGTCGGGCTGATGCGTCCGGACGGATTTGCCGAAGGGGCCGCAATCGGTCCACCGAAGGCCCGCAGCAGCGCGCGGGCGGCGGGGTGCGCGGGCACGCGGACCGCCAGACTGTCCAGTCCCGCCGTCACCAGCGACGACAGGCCATGCCCTTCCCTTAAAGGGAGCACCAACGTCAAGGGACCGGGCCAGAAGGCGCTGGCCAGAATTTCGGCCCAATCATTCCACGCGACGTAGCGCCGCGCGGCCTCCGCATCGGCCACATGGACGATCAGTGGATTGAAGCTGGGCCGCCCCTTTGCCGCATAGATCGCAGCGACCGCGCGGCCGTTCCGGGCGTCGGCCCCCAGTCCGTAAACCGTCTCTGTCGGCAAGGCCACAAGGGCCCCCTCCGCTAACAAGGCGGCGGCCCGCGCAATGCCCGCAGGATCGGCTTTGATCACTTCTGTCGGTTTTTTCATCGGGGGCTCGTGACGCGGCGTTTGTGTTGAAGGTCTCTCTGCGCCACTTCATCTTGACGCCAGGTGTGGACCGGCTTTAGCAGGGCTGCGTCCAATTTGCCAAGCAAACGCCGCCCAACAAGAGGAGACCCCTATGCCCTTCACAGCAGCCGTCGATGAATATGGTTTCATCCTGGATCACGTGATCGACTTCGCGTCTCTCCGCCAGACCGACCGTTTTGCCGAAGCAAGCGAGGATGTGATCGTTGCCATCCTGTCTGAAGCGGGCAAGATGTGCACCGAGGTGCTGGCCCCCTTGCAGCGTGCGAGCGATCAGCATCCTGCTAGCCTTGAAAATGGGGTTGTTCGCACGTCCCCCGGCTTTGCAGATGGGTTCAAGGCCATCGCCGAAGGCGGCTGGATCGGAATGAGCGCGCAGCCCGAGAATGGCGGCATGGGTCTGCCCATTACTCTGATGACCGCCGTCAACGAGATGATGAGCGGTGCCTGTCTGTCCCTGCAACTGGCCCCTCTGATGAGCCAGGGCCAGATCGAGGCGCTGGAGCATCACGCCTCAGACGCCATCAAGGAGCTCTACTTGCCGAAGCTTATTTCCGGCGAATGGACCGGCACCATAAACCTGACCGAACCGCAGGCGGGGTCCGACGTGGGCGCGCTCAAGACCAAGGCAGAGCCGAAGGGCGACGGCACCTACGCCATTTCAGGACAGAAGATCTACATCAGTTGGGGCGATCACGATGTGGCCGAAAATGTCTGCCACCTTGTCCTCGCGCGTATTCCCGGTGCACCGGAAGGGACCAAGGGCATCAGCCTATTCCTTGTGCCGAAATTCATCCCCAATGAGAACGGCACGCTAGGCCCACGCAACGGCGTAAGCGTCGTCAGCCTGGAGCACAAGATGGGCCTCCACGGCTCTCCCACTGCCGTGATGCAATACGAGCAGGCCAAGGGCTGGCTCATCGGGCCCGAAGAGGGCGGTATGGCGGCCATGTTCACAATGATGAACAACGCGCGCCTTGGCGTCGGTGCCCAGGGCGTCGGCGTGGCCGAGGCGGCCTACCAGCACGCGCTGGACTATGCGCTTGACCGCAAACAGGGCAAGTCGCTGCACGGGTTCACCATTGCGGCCCATGCTGATGTGCGCCGAATGCTCCTGACGATGAAAGCCGAGGTCTTTGCCGCCCGCGCCATCGCCCTGTCTTGTGCCCAAGCCATCGACATGAGCCATGCCACTGGCGACAAGGCATGGGAGGTACGGGCCGCGCTGCTCACTCCCATCGCCAAGGCCTTCGGCACAGACACTGGCATTCGCGTCGCCGACATCGGCATCCAGGTGCACGGCGGCATGGGATTCATTGAGGAAACGGGTGCGGCACAGTTCAGCCGTGACGTCCGGGTGACGGCGATCTACGAAGGGACCAACGGCATTCAGGCGATGGACCTAGTCGCGCGCAAGATGATGGACGGCGGAGAAATGGCCGGCCGCGTGCTGGACGAAATCGAAGCGGCGGCTGAGGCGGCGCGCGCCGATCTGCCCGACATGGCCGAAGCCGTCTGGCAGGCCAGCGAATCCCTGCGTGAGACGACCGACTGGATCGTGGCGCAGGAAGACCTGACCGACCGTTTTGCGGGCGCGGTGCCCTATTTGCACGCTTTCGCCCGCGTGCTGGGCGCTTCTTTCCACCTGCGCGCAGCGATGCAAGACCGGGGCGGCCCGCGTGAAAAACTCGCCCGCTTTTACATTAACCGGCTGCTGCCCGAACATACCGGTTTGCTGGAACAGGCGAGGGTCGGTCAGGACGACCTTTACGCGATGAACCTTGACGAGTTGGCCGCCTGATGGCCGACGGAGCACCACAGGGCCTGCGTTATCCCTGGGAAACACCCCCCGCGCACGGCACGGAAAGCATCGAGGTCGCCCCCGGCATTCTCTGGCTCCGCCTGCCGCTGCCGATGAAGCTGGACCATGTCAACGTC
>JABDKA010000168.1 GCA_013002405.1 Sulfitobacter sp.
CGGGCCGGGACCGGATGCGCGACCTCCTGTTGAACCAACTGCCCACTGACCTGCGCGGCGTGCGCATCCTTGACGCGGGCTGCGGCACCGGTGCGCTGGCCGTTGAACTGGCCGCACGCGGGGCCGACGTCACGGGCGTCGACATCTCGCCCCAGCTCATTGGCATCGCACAGCGCCGTGCACCAGAACATCTCTCCGGCCGCCTCACCTTCCGCGCAGGCGATCTGAGCGATCCGACGCTGGACCATTTCGACCACGTGGTCGCGATGGACAGCCTGATCTACTACAGCGCTCCCGACATCGCGCGCCTGCTCCAAGGGATGGCCCCACGCCTCGGCCAAAGCTTTCTCTTCACCGTCGCACCGCGCACCCCGCTCCTGATGCTCATGTGGCGCGCGGGCAAGCTCTTTCCCCGCTCAGACCGCTCCCCCACCATGGTGCCCCACGCGCCGACAAAACTCGCCGCCGCCCTGCAGCGCGGCAGCCTGCGGGATGTGGAGCGGGTCACCAGCGGTTTCTACATCTCCCACGCGCTGGAGTATCGCCCATGATCATCCCGCGCAGCGCCATCAAGAACGCCAGCCTCAAGATGCTTCCCTTCTCGGACGCGGTATCCGAGGATCTGCCGCTTGGACAGCTGCTGCGCCTGTCGCTCTTTCAGATTTCCGTCGGCATGGCCGCCGTGATGCTGCTGGGCACCCTGAACCGGGTCATGATCGTCGAACTGTCGGTCCCCGCTACCATCGTCGCCATCATGATCGCCATTCCCGTCCTCGTCGCCCCCTTCCGGGCGCTCCTGGGTTTCCGGTCTGACACCTACCGCTCCGCCATCGGGTGGAAGCGGCTGCCCTACCTTTGGTTCGGTTCGCTTTGGCAGTTCGGCGGCCTCGCCATCATGCCCATGGGGCTTCTCGTCCTCTCGGGGGACCAGGCCATAGGCCCCACCTGGGCCGGAGAGGTCGGCGCGGGCCTTGCCTTCCTGCTCACCGGCCTTGGCATGCACATGACGCAGACCGCCGGTCTGGCCCTCGCCGCCGATCGCGCGAGCGATGAAACAAGGCCGCAGGTCGTCGCACTCCTCTATGTCATGTTCCTGATCGGGATGGCGCTTTCGGCCGTCGTGATTGGCACATTGCTGAGAGATTTCAGTGCCTTGCGGCTTGTCCAAGTGGTCCAGGGCGCCGCCGTCGTGACCCTCGTACTCAACCTGATCGCCCTCTGGAAACAGGAACGCGTCAACCCGATGAGCCGGGAAGAGCGTGAGGCGCCCCGCCCGCAATTCCGCGATGCCTGGGCGGACCTGACCAAGGACACCGAGGCCGCGCGCCTGCTGGTTGTCATCTTCCTCGGCACGCTGGCCTTCAACATGCAGGACGTGTTGCTGGAACCCTACGGCGGCGAAATCCTGGGCCTTTCCGTCTCGGCCACCACGCTTCTGACGGCCATGTGGGCGCTTGGGGCGCTTATCGGCTTCGGGCTGGCCGCCCGCTGGCTCAAGAATGCCATCAACCCCCACCGCATGGCCGCGCGCGGCATCCTGGTGGGGCTCATGGCCTTTTCCGCCGTCATTTTCGCCGCCCCGCTCATGTCCGCGACGCTCTTCTTCGCCGGCGCTTTCGGCATTGGACTGGGCGGCGGGCTTTTCGCCGTGGCCACCCTCACCAGCGCCATGGCGCTTGATACCAAGGGGACGGCGGGCAAGGGCCTTGCCCAGGCGCACGAGACACGCGAAAGGTTGGCCCTTGCCTTCGATCTGCCTTTCGAGGCTTTCACCATCGTCGTAATCAAGACGACGGGGGACAAGATCATAGATCGCCCGCTGAAGGAGATCGGCGGCAAGGGGCTTTTCACCCGCGAGATCGAGGATGACATGCTCTCGGGCAAGATCGACATCGCAGTCCATTCCATGAAGGACATGCCGACGATCCAGCCCGAGGGGCTGGTGCTTGACTGCTATCTGCCGCGCGAGGACGTGCGTGATGCCTTTATTTCGCCGCGCGCGAAAGGTTTGGATGAGTTGCCCGAAGGTACTGTCATTGGCACCTCCAGCCTGCGGCGGCGCGCGCAGTTGAAGCTGCGGCGGCCCGATCTGGAGGTGGTGGAGTTTCGCGGCAACCTGCAGACGCGGCTGATGAAGCTGGACAAGGGCGTGGCCGAGGCGACCTTTCTTGCCATGGCGGGCCTGAACCGGCTGGGGATGGATGAGGTTCCGAAAACGCCCATCGAGACGGAAACGATGCTGCCCGCCGTCGCCCAGGGCGCGATCGGGATTGAGCGGCGCGATGGGGATGCCCGCGTGGCCGAGATGCTGGAGGCCATTCACGACGGTCCCACCGGCCAGCGGCTGGCGGCGGAGCGTGCATTCCTTGCCACGCTGGACGGCTCCTGCGAGACGCCCATCGCGGGCCTGGCGGAGCTGGAGGGTGGCATACTGCACCTGCGCGGTGAGGTTCTGCGCCCGGATGGGTCAGAGGCCATCGACGATGCGGTGAGTTGCCCGGTAGAGGAGGGGGCGCAAGCCGGTGACCAGCTGGCACGCGACCTGCTGGCAAGGGCGGGCGAAGGGTTTTTTGACTGGCGTTAGCGCCCCGTCAGTCCTTGCTTTCCAGCTTCTTGATCCGCGAGGGGAGATCCGTCCGTTCGTGCAGAAAGGCGACGATCTCACAGGCTGCGCCGCGATACCTCTGAACAATGAAATGACGTCCCTCGCGGGCGAACCGAAGGTCGGGTCTGGCAGACTCTCCCAGTAGGATTGCGCAGCTCTGCGTGGGGAATTCCTTTTCAGCGACCGCGTGACATTTCGACAGCAGCGCGCGTCGGTATTCCAACGATTGGGCGGACCCGAATTGGCCGATGCTCCAGTCTAGAATATCCGTCAAATTCCGGGTCGCGTAGGGGGTGAAGCAGAGTTCTCTCTTCACAGGCCGTGGCGAGCCTTTGCTTCATCGAAGGCCTTTTCAAAGATCTCTTCGGGTGTGCCTTCGGTGAACTCCCTCCGGTCGGCCTGGGCGAGGCTTTCCCACAGGCCTTCCCGTATCTGCAAAAGCTCCGCCTCTTCTTCCTCCAACAACCTCAGCCCCGCGCGCAGGGCTTCGCTGGCGTTCTGGAAGCGGCCGGAGGCCACCAGGCTGTCGATGAGCTTGTCCTGATGGTCGGTGAGGACGACGTTTCGCGTGGCCATGTGTGTCTCCAATGCTGCTTGTTGGCAATATATGCCAACAGTACATCCACCGCAACGGCGCGGTCAGAGGCCTGGCTTTGGCGGAGGCGGGATGAGGATGTCGCAAGCGGGGCGGGAGCGGGTCTTCTTGTTCTTTTCAGGCAGCGGCAGAGGCAAGATCCATTCTGCCTCAAGCCCTTCGCTCACGCGCTGGCCGCCGAAGCGTTTCAACAGGCCTTGCATGCCTTCATTGTCATGGTGCAAGAGGGCCGTGAAGGCGGTGATGCCCCGTGAAACCGCAACCTCTGCCAGGGTGCGCATGAGCAGGCTGCCGAGCCCGAGACGCTGGTGGCTGTCGATGATGGTCAGGGCGATCTCGGCTTCCTCTGCACCCTCCGTCACACGGACGAAGCGGGCGGTGGCAATGGGCATGTCAGCCTCCACGCCGGTGGAAAGGGCCCCGATGGCGAAGTGTTCGTCGGTGTTCTCTTTGCAAAAGCGGTCCAGCTCCGCCTCCGAAAGCTTGCGGTGCGGGGCGAGGAAGCGGAAAAAGCGGGACTGATCCGAGAGCTTGGCAAAGCCTTCCCTCAACAGCGGCCGGTCGGCGGGGCCGACCTCACGGATCAGGACCCTTTCACCGTTGCGCAGCATCGTCTGGAAAGGCAGTCGGTGTGTCATTGCAGGGACCAACGGTTGGCGCGCCGCCCGGTTCCGGACGGCGACGCGAGGTCAGGCGACCGCGTGGCTGATGGCGCACTGCTTCCAGAGATGCGTGAGCGCGTTCATCAGGTGCTGGATATCCTCATCTGTGTGCAAGGGCGAGGGGGTGAAGCGCAGCCTTTCTGTGCCCTTGGGCACAGTGGGATAGTTGATGGGCTGCACGTAGATGTCCCATTCTTCCATCAGATAGTCGGCCAGCATCCGGGTCTTGACCGGATCCTTGATCATCACCGGGATGATGTGGCTTTCGTTCATCATGTGGGGGATGCCCGCCTGATCCAGCAGGCGGCGCAGGAGGGCCACCTGTTTGCGCTGCTGCATCCGCTCCGCGCCGCTTGCCTTTAGGTGCTGGATGGAGGCGCGGGCGGCGGCCGCGACGGCCGGGGGCAGCGCGGTGGTGAAGATGAACCCGCTGGCGAAGGAGCGGATGAAGTCGCAGAGCGCGGCAGAGCCGGTGATGTAGCCCCCGACGACCCCGTAGGCCTTGCCCAGCGTGCCTTCGATCAGGGTGATACGGTCGGCCAGCCCCTCGCGTTCCGATACGCCACCGCCGCGCGGGCCGTAGAGGCCGACGGCGTGAACCTCATCGAGGTAGGTCATGGCACCGTATTTCTCGGCCACCTCCACGATTTCGCGGATTGGGGCGATGTCACCGTCCATGGAATAGACGGACTCGAAGGCGACGATCTTGGGGACGTTGGCGGGCAGGGCGGCCAGCTTGGCTTCCAGATCGCGCCAATCGTTGTGCTTCCAGATGACCTTTTGCGCGCGGGAATGGCGGATGCCCTCGATCATGGAGGCGTGATTGCCCGCGTCCGAGAGGATCACGCAGTTCTCAAGGCGGCTGCCCAAGCAGGAGAGCGCAGCCCAGTTCGACACGTAGCCAGAGGTAAAGAGCAGGGCCGCCTCCTTGCCGTGCAGATCCGCCAGCTCCGCCTCCAGCAGCAGGTGGTCGTGGTTGGTGCCCGAGATGTTGCGCGTGCCACCGGCGCCCGTGCCGGTGCGTTTTACCGCTTCGCACATGGCTTCAATCACCAGGGGGTTCTGGCCCATGCCAAGGTAGTCATTGGAACACCAGACCGTCACATCCCGCTTTTCGCCGTCCACGTGGTTGGCGGCGCGGGGGAACTTGCCGCATTTGCGCTCAAGCTCGGCGAAGTAGCGGTAGTTGCCCTCCTCTTTGAGGGCGTCGAGCTGGGTTTGGAACAGGGCGTCAAAGTTCATGGGTCTTGTCCTTGGAGGTCGGAGTGATGTCGGGCAGCATCCAGCGCCAGAGCTTGGCGTCGGGCAGGGGCACCACCATCAGCCAGTGTTCGAGCGTGGCAAGGATGGCGAGTGCGGTAAGCAGGGCGAAGCCGGTCGCGGCCTCAACCGTGGGGGCGGCGATGAGCCTTTCGGCAAAGCAGGCGGCGGTGATCGACAGGAAGGTCACACCGATCGGGAAGGCCATGGTGATGGGCCCCTGCCGGAAGTAGCTTTTGAGGTGCTGCAGGGGCTGGGGCACGAATTCGGTATTGATGCGCGGCACCCCGAAGAAAAGGTTCAGCTTGGCTGAAATACGGGCCACGAAAAGGATCAGGTAGGACCAGAAAGCCACCGTATTTTCTGCGTGGCTGGTCACGGTGAGGATGCCGAAAAGGCCCAGCAGGAGCAGCAGTTCGTGGTGACTGACCGTGTGCCAGGCGCGGTTGAAACGGGCCAAGCCGGTCAGGTGCGCGGGGCAGGGGTGGCGTTCGGGGCCGGTGATGACACCCGCCAGGAAGGCCAGTTCGATCCAACCCCAGATCAGCAGGGTGGAGAGGAAGGCGATGTAGACGTTAATCACTGTCAGGCTGACTGACGAGAGGATCAGCCCCGCCGCCCCCAGGGCGAGAAGCGGCACAGAGAGGAAGACGTTGCGCCCGTGGGCCACCGCATCGCCCCCGTCGGCCCGTCGCACGATCAGCAGGATCGCCCCGGTGAAAAACCACCAGGCGAAAACTGCGATCAGGGCTGCGGTCCAGGGGGACGACATGGGCGTTCCTTAGTATGCCGGCTGCAGGCGGGGGTTGTCGGGCACGGCGTTTTTGTGCGCCGGGATGGTGTAGAGGGCGACAAAGGCGCTGGCCGCCTTGACCATGCCCGAGATACGGCTGGCGGTGCCGACGATACCGCCGCGCTTCTTGCCTTCCGCCACCTGGCGCGATGCTGCTTCCATCCGGTCGAGGTTCCTGCGCCACCGAGGGTGGTCGATGTCAAGCGTGATGGGGAAGACCTGTTTGGAGATCTCGGAGGTCTTGCGGAAAACCTCCTGCCCGTACCAGGTGGTGTCGACACCCAAGGCCTCGTGAAAGAGGGGGCGCTGGTGGTCGCGGACCCACATGGTGGAATAGACCGCCGTGAGGAAGAACTTGATCCAGAGCTTGTTGCCGAAGGATTGCGTCAGCTTGGGATCGGTCTTCATCAGCAGGGCGAATGCCTCCCCGTGGGAGAACTCATCGTTGCACCACTCGCGGAACCACTTGAAGATCGGGTGGAAACGGTGCTCCGGATGCGCCTCAAGATGGCGGAAAATGGTGATGTAGCGGGCATAGCCGATCTTCTCACTCAGGTAAGTCGCGTAGTAGATGAACTTGGGCCGGAAGTAGGTGTATTTCTTCTGCTGGGTGAGAAAACCGAGGTTCACGCGGATACCCGCCTCGCGCAGGGCGTCGTTGATAAAGCCGGCGTGCCGCGCCTCATCCCGTGCCATAAGCTGGAAGAGGGTGGTGATGTCCTCGTTCGAGCCGCGCCGCTTCATCTCCTTGTAAAGCACGCAGCCCGAAAACTCGGCGGTGCAGGAGGAAATGAGGAAGTCGATGAACTCGGCCTTGAGCTTGGGCTCCATCCCGTCCCAGTCGACCTTGTCCCAGTCCTCGTTCTTCTTGAAGTGGCCCTTGTTGGGGTCGGCCTTCATCTGGTTGATCAGAACATCCCATTCGGCCCGCACGGGGGTCACGTCAATCGCGTCCATCTCATCGAAATCGGTCGTGTAGAAGCGGGGCGTCAGCAGGGTGTTCTGCATCGCCACTTCGGTGGCCCGTTCGGAGGTCATGGGACCGTCAAGCGCGTCCTGCGCGGCGATGGCCTCATCCGCGGTATTGGCGAAGGCGGAATGTGTGGGGGCGTTCATGTCAGCACCTCCTCGGAGAAGGAGAATTCGCAAAGTTCCATGAACTCGAAATCACCGGTCATGCGGGTCCAGAGCTGTTCGAGCTTGCTTGCACGGGTGATGGTGGCGGTGCGATCCTCCTCGACGACTTCACCGTAGGGGGCCATGATCTCTTCCCCGTGCACAAGTACAGAGTCGCCGGGATAGACCACGGCGCCGTTGTTGAATTTCACATGCGCCGAGAGTTCCTCGAAGCGGTGCGATATGGTGACGGTGCAGGGGGCCGTCTCTTTGCTGCGGGTAATCAGTCCCATGGTTTTTTTGTCCCTTAATCTTTGGTTCAGTCGATCAGCGTGGCGAAGGCTGCGACATTGTCCGCCCCGTAGCCGATCAGTTCGATCGACCAGCCGGTGGCGGGGTCCAGGATGGCCGTGTGGCCGTTGGCGAACCGCTGCAGCTGCAGCGGGGTATTTTCGGTGATCCCGTAGCGCTGGCGCTGGCGGATGACGGAGGACCAGATGACACCGATAAATCCGGCGCGCTTCTGATCGGAATGGGCGATCTGCTGTCCGCTTGCGTCCAGGACCGCGACACCGTCTGAATTGCTGCCCAGAAGGGTGATCGGCATCTCGCGGACCACCTCGCTGACCGCGGGCACGCCGCGCAGGGGCTGGTCTGTCAGGCGGGCGAAGGACACCAGGACGAGAGAGGCCAGCATCAGGCCGAACATGGCCACGACGAGGACGCGCGGCACCATTTCGCGGTCGCGGGCCTTCATCTGATGGGCGAGGGGGGATGTGTTGTGTGTCATGTCTCTTACTCCGCCGCGATTGCGTCTGGTTCGGGGGTGGCCCGGGTGATCTTGGGTTCGGACACACGCGCCTCCGCCGCTTCGGCAAAGAGGGCTGCGATGGCCTTGGCGTTGGGGATGGACCGCAGCGCTGGCTGGGTCTGGGCAAAGCGCCAGGGCCGGGTGTGGGGCCAGGTCATGAGGTAGGAAAAGCGGGTGTCATCCAGCAGTTCAAAGGCGATGGTGCCTTTGCCCGAGCGGTGCAGCATCAGTTCCGCGTTGCGGATCTGGGTGTAGGGCAGGTTCAGCGTCATGGTCAGGGCCGCACCGATGCGCATCGCCACCCGCTTGTTTGTCAGCGTGTAGATCGTGCTGCGCGCCTGCACGGTGGCCATTACGATCAGGATGGCGCCTGCCAGCATCCCTGTCAGCAAAAGCGGGATGCCGTGGCCCATGGCGGTGGTCAGCGGCACGGACTGGGCCGAGGCCGCAACCCGTGCCACCGCCAGAAATACAAAGTAGGCAAGCACCCAGTTCAGTTTCCAGGCGTCCTTGGCCAGACGGAGGCTGTCTGGCCGACCTTGCCAGAGGATATGTTCATCCTTCGGCAGGGCCTCGGGCAATCCCGGGACGGGCTCGAATTTGAAGTCATCGTGGTGCATGGCAGTCATCCCTGTGTAAGGACCGGACCCCTGGCTGGGGGGTCCGGCAGTCTGTCTGTTTTCAGATCAGCGGCTCTTCGCGGGCGGGATCGGCGTACATGGTGCCGCCGCCGTAGTAGGCCATGATCTTTTCCTCTTCCAAAAGCGTGATTTCATCCTTGCCCTTGATCGTCGGGATCCCTTCCATGTTAGCGGAATAGAGGGAGCGGACGACGACCCGGTCTTTCTTGATCCGGGCGAAGTTCATCGGAATGAGCCGCACCTTGCCCGACCCTTCTGGGTTGAGATCAGCCACGAGATAGCGGACGAGCTGTTCCGGCACGTCCACCCACATGTCCGTCACGCGGCCCACGACCTCGCCGTCGCCGGTGACGATGGCCTTGCCACGCGGGTCGGTCCCGGCGGAAACCTCGAAGCCTTCAAGCGATGACATGGGCTTGATCTTGGCATGGCCGTGGGCGTCCAGCTCTGCCACGTCGCGGCGTGGCGCCCAGGCGGCGGGGCCGACCCCGTCCATCATTGGATCACCCGTCGGCACGTAAGGAGAGCCTGCCGCCTTGGAGGTGCGCTGAAGCGCCAGAACAGGGCGGTCAGGATGCTGGCCAGAGGGGACCACCACTTCACCGCGGCCGTGGGGCAGGATAAAGGTCTTGTCCTTGGGAACCGGGAAAGGGCCCTGGTTCGGCGCCACCGCGCCATCGTCCGTTTCCAGCGGGTAGCCTTCACGCATGT
>JABDKA010000178.1 GCA_013002405.1 Sulfitobacter sp.
CTTCAAACGCACCCTCTGGGCGCTGCGCCGCGAAACCAGGTCCGATCCCGGTTTTATCCCGCGCCAGACCAAGGCCATGCTGGATGCGCCCTTCTACTCCCGTTCTGTCGTGGAAACCCAGATCAACGGTGAGCGGACTCAGGGCGTGCACGAGGCGCTCGACCTCAACCGCTACGCCCACCCGCTCCTGAAACCGATGCTGGCAGTCCGGGTCCCGCGACGCGCGCGCTGGCGTTTCTGAGCAACCCTGCTCCGTCATCTTGCTGAATAACTTCCCGTGGGATCGGACCTTTGGGTCCGATGGGGGGCTGGCCCCCCTGCCCCGCCCACTGGCCGAGCGAACCTTCAGATTTCTGAAGGCTTCACCGGCTTCACGCCGGGATTCAGGCGCCAGACGGTAAAGTTCAGGGCTGCCGCCACACTGACCCAGGCCAGATAAGGCAGGAAAGCCAACCCTGCCCAGAAATCCAGACCGAAGTTGAACCAAGTGCAGGCCGCCACCGAAATCCACAACGGCGCCATCACCAAAAGCGCCCCCTTCATCCGGCGCAGCCCGAAAAAGATCGGGGTCCAGAGCGTTGCGAAAGCCGCCTGAGAGGCCCAGAAGGCCATGGCATAGGCATTATCATCCAGCACGGCGACCCTTGCACCGGCGAAGGAGATCAGGATGTAGATGCTGGTCCAGGCCAGCGGAAAGGCCCAGTCGGGCGGCGTCCAGGGCGGCTTCTCCAGTGTCCTGTACCAGCTGCCCGGCGGAAACATGGCCCCCGTCGCCCCTGCAGCGCAGCAGGCCAAGAGAAAAATACCGAAGAGAATAATATCCATAGGGTGCGCTCCTGTCGTGCCTATTCCGCCGCCATCGGGGATGATCCGGCGCGCACGTCCAGCTCCGCCAGCACACCGAGCAACGCCGCCGTGCGGCCCCGCGTCGCACCACTTAGCCCGCGCGCGCCCGCGTCGACAAGGAAGCGGACCTCTGGCAGGGGTGCGGCGTAGATCACCGGGGACCGCGGTACAAGCGCACTCGCCGCCGCGCGCAGTCCGGCCTGACCGACCCAGCCCAATTTCTGCAGCCTCGAGGTGTGGGCCCGCCGGGTTACGCTGTCATAGTGATTGCGCCTGATCTGCGCACCAATGCCTGCATAAACGAACCGCGCCGCATAGATCCCCGCCCTTGCGCGCCGCGGGAGGGCGGGAATGCCGGCCTCCGACCGAATATAGAGCCTGTGCGCCTCGGCCAGCAGCCGCCGCACCATGCGCCGGGTCTCGGCCATCGCCTTTCCCTGCGCCATGAAGTCTTCAGGACTCATGCCCGCTTCCGCAATCCAGTCCAGCGGCAGGTACAGGCGCCCGGCCCGGGCATCCTCGCCCACGTCACGGGCGATGTTCGTCAGCTGCATCGCCACACCCAGATCACAGGCCCGCGCCAGCGCATCCGCATCGCGCACGCGCATCAGGACACACATCATCGCCCCAACGGCTGCAGCCACCCGGGCGGAATAGGCGCGCACATCTGACAGGGTCTGATAGCGCCGTCCGGAGGCATCCCAGGCCAGTCCTTCCAGCAGCGCCTCCGGCAGGGCGCGCGGCATCTCGAAGTGCTCAACGATGGCGGCAAAGGCGCGGTCTTCGGGCGCATTCCGCGGACGGCCCGCATAGACCTCATCCAGACGGTCGCGCAGCGAAAGGACAGCGCGCGCCTTGTGATCACCCTCATCCACCTCATCGTCCGCCAGACGGCAAAAGGCATAGAGCGCCAGCGCCGGATCGCGGACATCGGCGGGCAAAAGCTTGGAGGCCGTGTGAAAGGAAAGCGAGCCGGTGCGGATCACCACCCGGCAATGCTCCATATCCGAAGGCGCGATCATTCCGCCGCCAGCCTTGGTTCTTCGGCCACCACTGGTGCGTCTGGCACCAGCTTGCCCAGCACCTCGGCACTCGACACGACCCCGGGCAGCCCCGCGCCCGGATGGGTCCCCGCGCCGACCAGATAAAGCCCCCGGGCCTCCTCGCTCACGTTGTGAGGCCGGAACCAGGCCGATTGCAGGATGCGCGGCTCAATCGAAAAGCCGCAGCCGTGCGGGCTGAGGTAGCGGTCGCGGAAATCCTCCGGGGTAAGGACAACCTCCGTACTGATCCGCTCCCGAAAGCCCGGCATGATCCCTTCCAGGACCTTCGCCACCTTTTCGCGATAGATCGGCTCTTCGAGCTGCCAGTCCACGCTCTGCTTCCAGCCCAGGTGCGGGACAGGCGACAGGACGTAAAAGGTATCGTCCGCCTCCGGCGCCACGGTCGGATCGGTCACGGAGGGGCGGTGGATATAAAGGCTCATGTCATCGGCCAGCTTGCCGCGCATGAAAATGTCCCTCAGCAGCCCCTTGAAGCGCGGCCCGTTCTGGATCGTATGGTGGCCCACGTCCGGCCACATTTCTTTTGTGCCCTTGGTGCCGAAATACCAGACATAAAGGCCCATGGACCAGCGCCGCCGCGACAGCTTGGCCGCGGTCCAGCGCCGCTTGGCGTGATTGCGCAAAAGCCTGTCGTAGGTATGGCCCGCATCCGCGTTGCTCACCACCAGCGGCGCGTCCAGCTGCTCACCGTCCACTAGCGTCACACCAGCGGCGGCACCCCTTTGCAGCCGGATCTCATCCACCTCGACCCCTTGCCTTATCTGCCCGCCCTGTGCCCGGACCACATCGGCCATGGCATCGGCGATCGCCTGCACCCCGCCGATGGCATAGTGCACGCCAAAGGTCTTCTCCAGATGCGCCACCAGCGCGTACATCGAGGTCACATGCGCCGGATCGCCACCGATAAAGAGCGGATGGAAGGACAGCGCCATGCGCAGCCTGGGGTCCTTTACCCGCGCCGCCGCAAGGCCATAGATCGACCGGTCCGCCCGCAGCATCGCAAAGGTGGGCAGCACCTTGATCGTCTCCCACAGCCTGTGCATCGGCTGGGCAACCATCCCTTCGAAGCCCACGACGTATCGCGCCTGCGACTCCTTCAGGAACCGCTTGTAACCTTTAAGGTCGTCCGGATTGATCCGGGACACCTCCTCGAACATCCGCGCATCGTCTCCACAGGCGCTGAATTTCGTGCCATCGGGCCAGCGTACCTCGTAAAAAGGATCGAGCGCGCGCAGATCGACATCCGCGTGAAAGTCCCGCCCGCAGGCCTCCCACAGCTTTTCGAACACCTGCGGCACCGTCACGATTGTCGGGCCCAGATCAAACCGGTGCCCATCTTGCGTGATGGACGAACCACGCCCACCGGCCTTGTCCAACC
>JABDKA010000200.1 GCA_013002405.1 Sulfitobacter sp.
GTCGTCAAGCGCGAGGAATACGGCAACATCATCGTCGACGTGGGCCGGGGCGAGGCGATCCTGCGCCGCAACGAGAAGATCGGCCGCGAAAGCTACCGTCCGAACGACCGTATCCGCTGCTACATCAAGGATGTGCGCCGCGAGACCCGTGGGCCGCAGATTTTCCTGTCACGTACTGCGCCCGAGTTCATGGCCGAGCTCTTCAAGATGGAAGTGCCCGAAATTTACGATGGTATCATCGAGATCAAGGCGGTTGCCCGTGACCCTGGTTCGCGCGCCAAAATTGCCGTGATTTCCTATGACAACTCCATCGATCCTGTCGGTGCCTGTGTGGGTATGCGCGGTTCTCGAGTGCAAGCGGTTGTGAACGAGCTTCAGGGCGAAAAGATCGACATCATCCCGTGGAACGAAGATCAGCCGACCTTCCTTGTGAACGCATTGCAACCCGCTGAGGTCAGCAAGGTGGTTCTGGACGAGGAAGCGGGCAAGATCGAAGTGGTCGTCCCAGAAGAGCAGCTTTCACTTGCTATTGGTCGTCGTGGCCAGAACGTGCGTCTGGCCTCCCAGCTGACCGGTCTTGATATCGACATCATGACCGAAGAGCAGGAAAGCGCCCGCCGTCAGGCAGAGTTTGAACAGCGCACCAAGCTGTTCATGGACACGCTGGATCTGGATGAATTCTTTGCGCAACTGCTGGTCGCCGAAGGATTTACCAATCTCGAAGAAGTCGCTTACGTCGAAGTTGACGAACTGCTGGTGATCGATGGCGTCGATGAGGACACCGCGAACGAACTTCAGGCGCGGGCGCGTGACGTGCTGGAAGCGCAGAACAAAGCGGCGCTTGATAACGCCCGTGCTTTGGGTGTCGAGGACAGCCTTATTGAATTCGAGGGTCTGACACCCCAAATGATTGAAGCGCTGGCAAAGGACGACGTGAAAACGCTCGAAGATTTTGCAACCTGTGCGGACTGGGAACTGGCCGGTGGCTGGACCACGGTCGACGGGGAACGCGTGAAGGACGATGGTGCGCTTGAGCCATTCGGGATCAGCCTTGAGGAAGCACAGGACATGATCATGACAGCCCGCGTCATGCTGGGTTGGGTCGATCCTGCCGATCTTGAGGCGGAAGAAGCCGAAGAAGACGAGACAGAAGAACAGGAGGTCGAGGCCTGATCTCAGGCCTCGGGGTCTCCTGATGGGTCGCGGTGGCGTCTCGAAAGACCGGAGTGACGGTCCTGAACGCAAGTGCATTGCCACGGGTGAGGTGCAACCTAAGTATGGGTTGATCCGTTTCGTGGTGGGCCCCGACGGGCAGGTCGTCCCGGATATCCTTGGCAAACTGCCGGGCCGTGGCATGTATGTGGCAGCTGATCGTGATGCGATTGAACTGGCGGTGAAAAAGAAACTTTTCAGCCGCGCCGCCAAGACCCAAGTCACCGTGCCGGAGGGGCTGGTTGACGAGGTGGAAAAACAACTGGCGCGGCGGGTCGTTGACCTGATCTCGCTCCAGCGCAAGGGCGGCAAGGCCGTCGCCGGCTATGAGAAAGTCAAAAGCTGGCTGCAATCGGAAGAAGCCGAGGTTCTGATACAGGCCAGCGATGGCTCGGGACGCGGGAAATCGAAACTGAGCACGCCGCATTACGGTCGCTACATCGGGTGGCTGACGGCGGATGAATTGGGTTTGGCATTCGGACGCCAAACTGTGATACATGGGGCGCTCGCCTCTGGTGGACTCACTCTGCGTGTTGTAGAGGAAGCCCAACGACTTAAAGGCGTGCGCAAAAACGAGGGCGGCAACGGCCGTTCGAAAGGATAGACGAGCTTCATGAGCGATAGTGACGGCAAAAAAACATTGGGACTGCGCGGTAGCGCGCGTCCGGGCAACGTAAAGCAGAGCTTTAGCCACGGACGGACCAAGAACGTCGTGGTTGAAACCAAGCGCAAGCGCGTTGTGGTGCCGAAGCCCGGTGCCGCCAAGCCAAGCACGGGAGGCGCCAAGCCTGCCGCCGGCGGGGATCCGTCCAGGCGGCCCGCGGGAATCACCGACGCCGAGATGGAGCGCCGCCTGAAGGCCGTGCAGGCCGCCAAGGCCCGTGAGGCGGAGGAATCCGCGGAGCGTGAGGCCGACGAAAAGGCCCGTGCAGAGGATCGTGAGCGTCGCCGGGCCGAACTGGAGGCCAAGGAACGCGAAGAGCGCGAGCGCGAAGAAAACCTCAAGGCCAAGGCCGAGGAAGAAGAGCGTAAGGCCCGCGAGGCTGCGGCCGCCGCACAGGCTGCTGCCGCCCCGGCAGAGCCTGCCGCCGCACGCCCCGCCGCCAAGCAGGCCCCGGCACAAGCTCCGCGCAAGCAGGAGCGTGACCGCGAGGATACCAACAAGAAGAACCGTGGCGAAGACAGTCGCCGCTCGGGCAAATTGACGGTGAACCAGGCGCTGGCCGGTGGCGAAGGGGGCCGTCATCGCTCCATGGCTGCCATGAAGCGCAAGCAAGAGCGTGCCCGGAAGAAAGCGATGGGCGGCTCGGTTGAGCGTGAAAAGGTTGTGCGTGATGTCCAGCTTCCCGAGGCCATTGTGGTGTCGGAACTGGCGAACCGTATGGCAGAGCGGGTGGGCGAGGTGATCAAGGCGCTGATGACCAACGGCATGATGGTGACGCAGAACGAAACCATTGATGCCGACACCGCCGAATTGATCATCGAGGAATTCGGTCACAAGGTTGTACGTGTCTCCGATTCCGACGTCGAAGACGTGATCAAAGAGGTCGAGGACAAGCCGGAAGAGCTGATGTCACGTCCGCCGGTGATCACGATCATGGGTCACGTTGACCACGGTAAGACCTCGCTTCTGGATGCGATCCGCAATGCCAAGGTGGTAGCGGGTGAGGCCGGTGGCATCACGCAGCACATCGGTGCTTACCAGGTGAAAACCGACAACGGCGCGGTCCTGACTTTCCTCGACACGCCCGGCCACGCGGCCTTTACCTCCATGCGTTCGCGCGGGGCCCAGGTGACGGATATCGTGGTTCTGGTGGTGGCGGCGGACGATGCCGTGATGCCGCAGACGATTGAGGCCATCAACCACGCCAAGGCGGCCGGAGTGCCGATGATTGTGGCGATCAACAAGGTCGACAAGCCTGCCGCCAATGCCGACAAGGTCCGCACGGACCTGCTTCAGCATGAGGTTATTGTTGAGAAGATGTCCGGTGACGTGCAGGACGTGGAGGTTTCGGCAACCACAGGCCAGGGCCTGGACCAACTGCTGGAAGCCATCGCGCTCCAGGCGGAAATCCTTGAACTGAAGGCAAATCCCGACCGCGCTGCGGTGGGCGCGGTGATTGAAGCGCAGCTTGATATCGGGCGTGGCCCGGTTGCGACCGTCCTGGTTCAGAACGGCACGCTGCGTCAGGGCGACATCTTCGTTGTCGGCGAACAGTACGGCAAGGTCCGCGCGCTGGTCGACGATCAGGGCAACCGTGTCAAAGAGGCCGGGCCATCCGTCCCGGTCGAGGTACTTGGCCTGAACGGTACGCCCGAAGCGGGCGATGTGCTGAACGTGACCGATACCGAGGCCCAGGCGCGCGAAATCGCTGAGTACCGCGAGAAGGCCGCCAAGGACAAGCGTGCCGCAGCCGGTGCGGCAACGACGCTGGAACAGCTTATGGCGAATGCCAAAGCGGACGAGAACGTCAGCGAATTGCCGATCCTGGTGAAGGCTGATGTGCAGGGCTCCGCCGAGGCGATCGTTCAGGCAATGGAGAAGATCGGCAACGATGAGGTGCGCGTGCGTGTGCTTCACTCCGGCGTGGGTGCAATCACCGAGACCGACGTGGGTCTGGCCGAAGCGTCAGGCGCGCCGATCATGGGCTTCAACGTCCGTGCCAATGCATCGGCCCGGAACACGGCCAACCAGAAGGGTGTAGAGATCCGCTACTACTCGGTGATTTATGACCTGGTGGATGACGTGAAAGCTGCGGCCTCGGGTCTGTTGTCGAACGAGATCAAGGAGAACTTCATCGGCTACGCCGAGATCAAGGAGGTTTTCAAGGTCACGGGCGTCGGCAAGGTTGCGGGCTGTCTGGTCACCGAAGGTGTGGCGCGGCGTTCCGCGGGTGTACGTTTGCTGCGGGACAACGTGGTGATCCACGAAGGCACTCTGAAGACCCTCAAGCGCTTCAAGGATGAGGTGCCGGAGGTACAGTCCGGTCAGGAATGCGGTATGGCCTTCGAGAACTACGATGACATCCGCCCCGGCGACGTGATTGAGATCTTCGAGCGGGAAGAGGTTGAACGGAACCTCTGATCTGCATCGACAGAACAAAAAATAAGGGGCTGCGGAAACGCAGCCCCTTATTTTTGGTCCCTGTTGGCCTTGGTCAGTTTTTTCGCGTAACCGGTTTGCCTGAATAGGTGTTGTCGTCAACTTTCACGACAATCCGACCGTCCGGCATGTCCTTGACGAAGATACCCTGCACAGAAACGCAGGACCCCATGGTAATGGTGCGCAGCATTGTTACTTCCCCAGCAGCAATTGAACCTTATTTTACTAAACAATCGGCTATTTCGCCAGCCGATTGTTTCCGCAGTTCGACGCCAGGTAAGGGAATCTGCGCGATCAAAGCCAGTCGCGCAGGATGGGGATCAGGGGAATATCGGCAGCGGGCATAGGATAATTGCGTAAGTCATTGGCACGCACCCATTTAAGTGCCTGGTTTTCGCGCGACTGCGGCGTGCCCTCCCATTTTCGGCAGGCAAAGAGCGGCATCAGCAGATGGAATTCGTCGTAGCTGTGGCTGGCAAAGGTCAGCGGCGCGAGGCAGGAAGACCAGGTTTCGATTCCCAGTTCCTCGTGCAATTCGCGAATCAGGGCGGCTTCGGGTGTTTCGCCCTGCTCCACCTTGCCGCCCGGAAATTCCCAGAGGCCCGCCATGGATTTCCCCTCGGGTCGCTGCGCAAGCAACACCCGACCGTCCACGTCGATCAGGGCCACGGCGGAAACCAGGATCACCTTCATCGCGGTTCAGGACCGGTAGTCGGCGTTGATTTCGATGTAGCCATGGGTCAGATCGCAGGTCCAGACCGTTGCGCGGCCCTCACCCAGACCCAGATCGACGCCGATCTCGATGTCGGTGCCTTTCATGTGGGTGGCGGCAGCCTCTTCTGAATAGGATGGACTGCGCCAGCCGTCTCTCGCGACTTCCTGATCGCCAAAGCGGATCGACAGGCGGTCCCGATCGGCGGCGGCGCCCGACTTGCCAACCGCCATGACGACACGGCCCCAGTTGGGGTCTTCGCCCGCGATGGCGGTCTTGATCAGGGGGGAATTGGCGATGGCCATTGCGTGCACCTTGGCATCCGCGTCTGATGCCGCACCGGTGACGGCCACGGTGACGAACTTCGTGGCCCCCTCCCCGTCCCGCACGACGAGATGGGCAAGCTCCAGCATCACGGCATGCAGTGCTTCTGAGAAGGCGTCACTGTCGCTTGCGTCCACGTCAGAAGTGCCCGTCGCGGCGACGATCAGGCTGTCGGACGTCGATGTGTCACTGTCCACGGTGATGCAGTTGAAGGTCTTGTCCGCGTGGGCAGAGACCATCGCCTGCAACGCAGGCTGCGCGATGGCCGCATCGGTGAAGATATAGACCAACATGGTCGCCATATCTGGCGCGATCATGCCCGAGCCCTTGGCAATGCCCGCGATGCGGACGGTCTTGCCATCTACCTCCACCTCGGCCGAAGCCCCCTTTGGGAAAGTATCGGTGGTCATGATGGCCTTGGCCGCGTCGGCGATCGCCGCGGTGTCTGTCCGACCGGCCAGATCGTCCAGAACCGCGATGACTCGGTCGTGCGGCAGCGGCTCTCCGATTACACCGGTCGAGGAGGTGAAGACCCGATCTTCCGGCACCTCACAGGAAGCCGCGACGGCCTTCGCGATTGCCTTGACCGAGGCCACGCCATTCTTGCCTGTAAAGGCATTGGCGTTGCCGGAGTTGACGAGGATCGCCGCACCAGCGCCAGAGGCCCCACCAATCTTGTTCTGACAATCCAGTACGGGGGCCGCGCGGGTGGCGGATCGGGTAAAGACCCCTCCGATGGTTGTCCCGGGGACAAGGGTTGCAAGCATCACGTCAGTGCGCCCCTGGTATTTCACGCCGGCGGCCGCCGTGGCAAAGGCAACACCGCCGATCACCGGCAGATCGGGGAACCGTTCGGGGGCGAGCGGCGAGACTTTCGTGATTTTGGCCAAGGTCCTACTCCAGCCATTCCAGGTTCTTCAGGATCGACGGGTCAATTCCTTCGGCACCGGAACGGTCCACGTCCGCGGCTTCGGTCACCTCATTAATGGTCTGTTGCACGATCTCTTGCCGGATCTGCTGTTCCAACTCTTCGCGGACGGACTCAAGCGTTGGCGCTTCGGTCTGGCGCACCTCGTTCAAACGGATCACGTGCCAGCCGAATTGCGTCTCAACCGGGGCGGAGATTGCCCCTGCTTCAAGTGCGATGACCGCCTGTTCGAAGGAGGGGACCATCATGCCCTTACCGAACCACCCCAGCGATCCGCCGCCGGGTCCCGACGGGCCGGTGGATTTCTCACGGGCGAGCGTGGCAAAGTCGGCGCCGCCTTCCAGCTCTTCGACCAGTGCGTTCGCCTCTTCCTCGGATTCCACCAGAATATGGGAGGCGTTGTATTCCGTCTCAGCCTCTGCGTCGGTGTACTGTGCGTCATAGGCGGCCTGCAGTGCCTCGTCCGAGATTGACTGGCCCATGATCTTTTCAAGCACTTCACCGGCTTTCAGCGAACGGCTCTCATTTTCAAGCGACAGGGTGACGCGCGGCGGGAGATCCCCCTCGTAGGTGTCGGCAAGGGCGGCCTGCTGCACCAGCTGGTCCAGGATTCCGGTGAAAAGCACTTCGTCCGGCAGTTGCTGATACTGTTCGGGCAGGGTGGCGCGGGCGACGATCAGATGGCCCAGCGTAATCTCTGTTCCGTTCACGGTAGCGACCACGGTATCGACAGATGGTTCATCCTGTGCCGCCAGGGGCATGGCAAAGGCGGTGGAAAGGGCGAGAGCCCCCAGGAAAATGGCTGGTTTTTGCATGGTAATCCTACCTCAGGCCCCTCACGGGGGCTGCTACATTGACACTATATGGTGCGGCCCTTACATCGCTGTGAGGGCGCGGTTCAGTCGCTCTTTCACCCATACATCTATGGGCTGACCAGGCGCTGGGCAAGCAGATCGGCGCGCAACATCTTGAACTTCGGCTGGAGAACACATGCTGGGTATCGGAACAATCGCCAAAAAGGTCTTTGGCACCCCCAATGACCGCAGAATCAAGGCGACCCGTCCGCTGGTGGAGCAAATCAACGCGCTTGAGCCTGAGTTCGAGAAGCTGAGCGATCAGGGTCTGATCGACAAGACTGAAGAATTCAAAAGGCGCCACCGGGAAGGCGAGAGCCTGGATGACCTGTTGCCCGAAGCCTTTGCCAACGTGCGCGAGGCGGCGCGGCGGACACTGGGTCTGCGCGCCTTTGACACGCAGCTTTTGGCGGGAATCTTTTTGCACCGGGGCAATATCTCTGAGCAGAAGACGGGTGAGGGTAAGACCCTGACAGCGGCTATTGCAGCCTACCTGAACGCCCTGCCGGGCAAGGGTGTGCACATCGTCACCGTGAACGAATACCTCGTGCAGCGGGATGCCGACTGGATGGGCAAGGTTTTTGCCGCCGTTGGCATGAAGACGGGTGCGGCGGTTTCGATGATGGACCCACAGGCCAAGCGCGCGGCCTACGAAGCCGATGTGACCTATGCCACCAATAACGAGCTGGGCTTTGACTATCTGCGCGACAACATGAAGTCGAACCTCGACGAAATCCTGCAGAAGCATCATCACTATGCCATCGTGGATGAGGTCGACAGCATCCTGATTGACGAAGCGCGGACGCCGCTGATCATCTCGGGCCCGGCGCAAGATCGGTCTGACCTTTATGTGACCATCGACAAGCTGATCCCGCTTTTGCAGGATGACCATTACGAGTTGGACGAAAAGACCCGTAACGTGACCTTTACGGACGAAGGCAACGAATTTCTGGAAGGTGTCCTGCGCAACGAAGAGCTGATCGAGGAAGGTCAGACCCTTTACGATCCGGAAAGCACAACCATCGTGCACCATATCAACCAGGGTCTGCGGGCGCACAAACTGTTCCAGCGGGACAAGGATTACATCGTCCGCGACGGCGAGGTGATGCTGATCGACGAGTTTACAGGCCGGATGATGCCGGGCCGCCGCCTGTCAGACGGATTGCACCAGGCGATCGAGGCCAAGGAGGGCACACAGATCCAGCCCGAGAACGTGACCCTCGCCTCAGTCACCTTCCAGAACTATTTCCGCCTCTACGACAAGCTGGCCGGTATGACCGGTACCGCCCTGACCGAGGCGGAAGAATTCGGTGAGATTTACGGCCTTGGTGTGGTTGAGATCCCGACGAACCTGCCCATCGCGCGGGTTGATGAGGATGACGCGGTCTATCGGACGGCGGGCGAGAAATATCAGGCCATGATCGACAAGGTGAAGGAGGCCCACGCCAAGGGTCAGCCTTGCCTGGTTGGCACCACCTCCATCGACAAGTCCGAGATGTTGAGCCAGATGCTCAAATCCGAAGGCATTCCCCACAACGTTCTGAACGCGCGCCAGCACGAACAGGAAGCCCAGATCATTGCAGACGCGGGCAAGCTGGGGGCGGTCACCATCGCGACCAACATGGCTGGACGCGGCACCGACATCCAGTTGGGCGGCAACGTCGAGCTTAAGGTTCTGGAGGCGATCACAGCAGATCCGGAGGCTGACCCGATTGAGGTCCGCGCGCGGATCGAGGCAGAGCACGCGGAAGAGAAGCGCAAGGTGCTTGAGGCCGGTGGCCTTTACGTGCTGGGCTCCGAACGGCACGAAAGCCGCCGGATCGATAACCAGCTGCGCGGCCGGTCTGGGCGTCAGGGCGACCCGGGACGCACCTCCTTTTTCCTCTCGCTCGAAGATGATCTGATGCGCATCTTTGGCTCCGAAAGGCTGGAGAAAGTCCTGACCACACTGGGCCTCAAGGAAGGGGAGGCGATCGTGCACCCTTGGGTTAACAAGTCGCTTGAGCGCGCCCAGGCCAAAGTCGAAGGCCGCAACTTTGACATCCGCAAGCAGCTGCTGAAGTTCGACGACGTGATGAACGAACAGCGCAAGGTCATCTTTGGCCAGCGCCGCGATATCATGGAGGCGGATGACCTGAACGAGATCACCACCGACATGCGCGAACAGGTGATCGACGATCTGATCGAGACCTACATGCCGCCCAGAACCTATGCCGATCAGTGGGATACGGACGGGTTCCATCAATCGGTCATGGAGCACCTCAACATGGATCTGCCGATCCAGGCATGGTGTGAGGAAGACGGCGTTGACGACGATGTGATCCGCGAGCGCCTGATGCAGGCCACGGACCAGATGATGGCGGAAAAGGCCGAGGTCTTTGGCGATGAGAACATGCGCAATATCGAAAAGCAGATGTTGCTGCAGACCATTGACGCGAAGTGGCGTGATCACCTGACCACGCTGGAACACCTGCGCTCTGTCGTGGGGTTCCGGGGCTACGCCCAGCGCGATCCGTTGAACGAATACAAGAACGAAGCCTTCCAGCTTTTCGAAGTGATGCTGGACAGCCTGCGCCAGGACGTGACCCAGAAACTGGCCCAGATCCAACCCATGACCGAAGAGGAGCGCAACGCGCTGATCGCTGAAATGACCCAGCGGCAGGCCGCGATGGCCGCTGCGGCGGCACCAGCAGAGGAAAGCAATGCCAACGCCGCGGACGGCTTTGTGGAGGATGATCCGTCAACCTGGGGCAACCCCGGCCGGAATGAGCCCTGCCCCTGCGGTTCGGGCAAGAAGTTCAAGCATTGCCACGGCCGCTTAATCTGACGAAAGGGCCCAGTTCTCGCCCCAAACTCCCCTTTTGATCGTCATACCACAGCCCACTTTGTAAACGACCCTGCCCTGGAACGATTCCGGGAAAGGGACGGGACAGATGGCATATATCAAGGAAATCGCGACCGGCGTCGGGGCCCTGGCCTGCGCAATCGGTATTGGTTTCGTGATGCAGAATTCCGAAGCGGCCGACAAGCGCTACGGTGCTGAGGCGCCCCTGTTACAGCCCGCGGAGCCTGTGGAGATGGAAAGCATCGAAGCGGTGAACGCCGCCAACGCAATGCTGGATGTGCAGCAGATCAAGCTCACCTCTGCGGAATACGACAGCGCCATCGCCATTCCGGCTACCGATGCGGAGATCATCAAGACCTCAGCACCGCCCGCAATGCCGGATGCGCCAGATGCGCCTGCAGTGGACATGGGCAGCGTAAATCCCGATCCGAAGTGTAAGATTACCGCCAATGCCCGGGCCATGGCGGCGGCAATGGTGGAATTGAGCCTGTCGGCGGCCTGCCTGCCGAATGAAAGGGTGACCATCCATCACAACGGCATGATTTTTACCGAAACGACGTCTGGCGCCGGAATGCTGAGCATGCGGGTCCCCGCACTGGCCGAAGAGGCGGTTTTCATCATGGCCTTTACCGACGGCCAAGGCGCTGTTGCGCAGACCACCGTGGAGGATCTGGGTGATTTCCAGCGCGCCGTGCTTCAGTGGAAGGGGAACACCGGGTTCCAGATCCACGTGCGCGAGTTTGGCGCGAACTACGGTGATGCGGGTCACCTCTGGGAAGGGGCTCCTGGCACGATTGCCGCTGCGGTCATTGGCGAGAGCGGTGTCCTGACCCGTCACGGTGATCCTTCCGCGCCAGAGCCGTTGCTGGCCGAGGTCTATACCTTCCCTATGGATGCAAACGTCCGGAACGGCGATATCGCGCTTAGCGTCGAGGCGGAAGTGACGCAGACCAACTGCGGGATTGAGATCGAGGCCCAATCGCTTGAGCTGAAAGCCGACGGAGCCGTTAAAACCCGGAACCTGACGCTTCCCGTGCCGGAATGCGATGCCAAGGGATCCTTTCTGGTGTTGAATAATCTGCTGCAAGACCTGAAAGTCGCATCCAGATAGCAACGCGACGGGGTCACATGGTGGCAAAGGGATGTGCGGCGGTCTGCGCCGCACTTTTTCTGTTTTGGGCTGACTTTGCCGCGGCACAGGACGTGACGCTGATTTCACGTGACGGCAAAGTAAAGCTGAGCGGCACACTGCTGGGCTTTGATGGCGAATTCTACCGGCTTGAGACAGAGTATGGCGAGCTGACCGTCGATGGGTCAGGTGTTTCCTGCTCCGGGCCGGGTTGTCCCAACCTGCAGGATTTCGTGGCCGAAGTGCAAATGTCGGGCTCCGCCACCATGGGCGCGGTCCTGATGCCCGCGCTGATTGATGCCTTTGCCCGACAAAACGGATACAGCGTGCAACGTGAAGTGCTGGAGCCAACGCGGTTTGATCTGCTGGTGACCCGCCGGGACACCGGCAAGCTTGCCGCGCGGTTCGGGTTCCGGGCCACCAACACAGACGAAGGGTTCGCCGATCTGCTGGCCGATGAGGCGGACATCGTCATGGCTCTGCGAGAGATCCGCACACCCGAACGCAACCTGGCGCGAGAGGCGGGCATGGGAGATCTGACCGGTCTCAATCGCAGCCGTGTTCTGGCGTTGGATGCGGTGGTGCCTGTCGTGGCTCAGGCCAATCCGATCAAGTCGCTCTCTCCGCTACAGCTGGCACGCGTCTTTGCCGGGCGGATCACCAACTGGCAGGAACTGGGCGGTCCGGACGCGCCCATTGCGCTGCACCTGCCGGTGGAAAGCAGCGGGTTGAGCCAGGCCATCGTCGATCAGGTGCTGGGACCGGCGAAGATGAACCTGACAGAAACGGGGGTCACCCGTCACGCCCTACCGGCTCAGATCGCGGAGGCAGTGCGGCGGGACAGCCTGTCCATCGGGCTGACCAGCTATGCGGAACGCGGCGGTACCCACGTGCTGACCCTGGGTGGAACCTGCGGCTTTTCGCTTGATGCGGCGCGGCGCACGATCAAGACGGAGGATTATCCGCTGACGGCGCCGATGTTTCTTTATTTCCCCGCCCGGCGACTGCCATTGATTGCACGGGAGTTCCTTGCCTTTACCCGCGGCGCTGCGGCCCAGAACGTGATCCGGCGCGCCGGTTTTGTCGATCAGGCGCCCGAGGAGATCCCCGTTGAGATGCAGGGCAACCGCTTTGCCAACGCGATAACGGTTGCGGGTAGCGAGATATCGCTGGAGGAATTGCAGCGGATGACCGCCACGTTGATTCCGATGGCGCGGCTGACAACATCCTTCCGGTTCGAGCCAGGTTCGATCCGGCTGGATGCGCAATCCCGTTCCAACGTGCAGCAACTGGCGCGGGCATTGGAACAGGGCACCTACGACACCCGGCAGTTGCGCTTTGTCGGGTTCAGTGATGGGCAGGGGGCCGCCAAGTCCAACCGTGACATTGCCCTGAGACGGGCAGAGGCGGTGCGCCGGGCGGTGGTAGCAGCGGCGGTGACGGCGAATATGAACCGGGTGGACGTGCAGGTCGATGCCTTCGGGGAGGCCATGCCGATGGCCTGTGACGATACGGCCTGGGGCCGCTCCGTCAACCGCCGGGTTGAGGTCTGGGTCCGCTAGAGCAATCCTTCGGCGCGGAAGCTCAACTCCTTCGATTTCCCGATGATCAGATGATCATGCAGTGTGAGGCCCAGGGCGCCGCAGGCAGCGGCGACCTGGTTGGTCATGGTGATATCCTGCTCCGACGGGGTGGGATCGCCGGAGGGGTGGTTGTGCACCAGGATCAGAGCCGATGCGTTCAGTTCCAGCGCACGCTTGGCCACTTCACGGGGGTAGACGGGCACGTGATCGACCGTGCCCTTGGCCTGCGCTTCGTCGGCGATCAGGACGTTCTTGCGGTCCAGGAAGAGAATACGAAACTGCTCCGTCTCCCGATGGGCCATGGCGGTGTGGCAATAATCCAGCAGGGCGTCCCAGCTGCTGACCACCTGCCTTTTCATCACCCGCGCCCGGGCCATCCGCTGGGCGGCCGCCTCCACGATCTTCAACTCCACCACCACCGCGTCCCCCACACCCGATATGTCACGCAAACGCGCCTCCGACGCGGTGATGACCCGGTTGAAATCCCCGAAACGGTCCATCAGGACACGGGCGAGAGGTTTCACATCCCGGCGGGGAATGGCGCGGAAAAGCACGAGTTCGAGTAATTCGTAGTCTGGCATTGCCCCGGCTCCGCCCGCCATGAACCGGGCGCGCAGGCGCTGACGGTGATCCGCGATATAGGAGGGCTGTTTGCCCGCGACAGGCCGGGTTGCGGGGGCCTCATCAAAGGCGAGGGGAATTTGCGGGTCAGAAGGAGCCATGCCGCGAGGCTGGCGCGGCATGGTTAGGATTTGGTTAACTCAACTAAGAAGAAGGGGCTTTCCGCCCCCTCGCTCTCAACCTTTCATCGAGTCCCAGAAGCTTTTCACGCTGGAAAAGAAAGTGCTGCTTTCTGGGTTGTTCTCCGAGGACAGATCCTCAAATTCGCGCAGCAATTCCTTCTGCTTTGAGGTCAGGTTGACCGGTGTCTCAACCGCCAGTTCGATGATCATGTCGCCCACGGCATTGCCGCGCAGGGCGGGCATGCCCTTGCCGCGCAGGCGCATTTGGCGGCCCGATTGGCTGCCCGAGGGGATGGACACACGGCCACGGCCGCCGTCGATGGTGGGCACTTCGATGTTGCCGCCCAGGGCGGCGGTGCTCATCGACACGGGCACGCGGCAGAAAAGGTTCGGCCCGTCGCGTTCAAAGAGATCGTGCTCCTTCACCTCGATGAAAATGTAGAGGTCACCCGTGGGACCGCCACGCATGCCTGCCTCACCCTCACCGGCAAGCCGGATACGGGTGCCGGTTTCGACCCCCTTGGGAATGTTGACGGAAAGCGAGCGTTCCTTTTCCACCCGGCCCGCGCCGCGGCAGGTGGTGCAGGGGTTCTTGACGATCTGTCCCATGCCGGAACAGGTCGGACAGGTGCGCTCGACGGTGAAAAAGCCCTGCTGCGCGCGGACCTTGCCCATACCTGAGCAGGTGGGGCAAGTGGTGGGTTCAGAACCGCCCTCGGCGCCGGACCCGTCACAGCTGCCGCACTGGACGGAAGTGGGGACGGTGATCGACTTTTGCAGCCCGGTGAAGGCCTCTTCCAGCGTCACGCGCAGATTATAGCGCAGGTCGGCCCCACGGGCCGCGCGGCGGCGTCCGCCTCCGGCCTGGCCGCGCTGGCCCATGAAATCACCGAAGAGATCATCAAAGACGTCCGAGAAGGCCGAGCTGAAGTCGCCCTGGCCGCCGCCGGGACGTCCGCCACCGCCCATGCCACCTTCGAAGGCTGCGTGGCCGAAGCGGTCGTAAGCCGCTTTCTTTTCGGCGTCCTTCAGAATCTCGTAGGCCTCATTGGCCTCTTTGAATTGCGCCTCGGCTTCGGGCTTGTCCTTGTTACGGTCGGGGTGCAGTTCCTTGGCTTTCTTGCGGTAGGCTTTCTTTAGCTCATCCGCAGAGGCACCTTTCGAAACCCCAAGCACCTCGTAATAGTCACGTTTTGCCATGGATCAGGTCCTTGTCTTGGAACGTGAAGGGCCGGCCCGTCAATTCGGACCGGCCCAGTCAGTTGTTCCGCTACCGCAACTTACGACGCGCGCTTATTGTCGTCGTCAAGGTCTTCGAACTCGGCATCGACGATGTCATCGTCTTCGCCTGCCGCGCCGCGGGGCTCATCCGCGGCCTCGGCCACGTCTTCGTCCGATTCCTGCGCCGCCTTGTAGATCGCTTCGCCCAGCTTCATGGCTGCTTCGGTCACGTTCTGGATGCCTGCCTTGATCTTGTCGGCGTTGTCGGTTTCGACTTCATCCTTGAGCGCGGCGATGGCCAGTTCAATGGCCTCCACGGTGGTAGGATCGACCTTGTCAGCATGCTCTTCCAGCGACTTCTCGGTCGAGTGGATGATGCTCTCCGCCTGGTTCTTCGCCTCGATCAGCTCGCGACGCTCCTTGTCCGCTTCGGCGTTTTCTTCGGCGTCCTTGACCATCTTTTCGATGTCCTCGTCAGACAGACCGCCAGAAGCCTGGATCGTGATCTTCTGCTCCTTGCCGGTGCCCTTGTCGAGCGCGCCGACCGAAACGATGCCGTTGGCGTCGATGTCGAAGGTGACTTCGATCTGGGGCATGCCACGCGGGGCGGGCGGGATGTCTTCAAGGTTGAAGGCACCGAGGATCTTGTTGTCGGCGGCCATTTCACGCTCACCCTGGAAGACCCGGATCGTCACGGCGTTCTGGTTGTCTTCGGCCGTCGAGAAGACCTGAGACTTCTTCGTCGGGATGGTGGTGTTCCGGTCGATCAGACGGGTAAAGACGCCGCCCAGGGTCTCGATGCCCAGGGACAGGGGTGTGACGTCCAGAAGGACCACGTCCTTGACGTCACCCTGCAGAACACCGGCCTGAATGGCGGCACCCAGGGCCACGACCTCGTCCGGGTTCACACCCTTGTGCGGCTCCTTGCCGAAGAACTTGGTCACCTCTTCGACGACCTTCGGCATGCGGGTCATACCACCGACCAGGACAACCTCATCGATGTCGGAGGCGGAAATGCCAGCATCCTTAAGGGCGTCCTTGCAGGGCTTGAGCGAAGACTTGATCAGGTCGCCCACCAGGCTTTCCAGCTTAGCGCGGGTCAGTTTCATGACCATGTGCAGCGGTGCGCCGTCCTTGCCCATGGAGATGAAGGGCTGGTTGATCTCGGTCTGGGAAGAGGAGGAAAGCTCGATCTTGGCTTTTTCAGCTGCCTCTTTCAGACGCTGCAGCGCCATCTTGTCCTTGGTCAGATCGACCGAGTGCTCTTTCTTGAACTCATCCGCCAGGTAATTGACGATCCGCATGTCGAAGTCCTCACCACCGAGGAAGGTGTCACCATTGGTGGATTTCACTTCGAAGAGACCGTCGTCGATCTCAAGAATAGTTACGTCGAATGTACCGCCGCCAAGGTCATAGACCGCGATGGTATGCGTGTTTTCCTTGTCCAGGCCGTAGGCCAGCGCGGCGGCGGTCGGTTCGTTGATGATGCGCAGCACCTCAAGACCGGCGATCTTGCCCGCGTCCTTGGTGGCCTGACGCTGGGCGTCGTTGAAGTAAGCAGGGACGGTGATGACCGCTTGGGTCACTTCTTCGCCAAGGTATTTTTCGGCGGTGTCCTTCATCTTGCCCAGGATGAAGGCGGAGATTTGGGAGGGGGAATACTTCTCACCCTTGGCTTCGACCCACGCGTCGCCGTTGCCGCCGTCGATCACGGCGAAGGGGAGGTTCTTCTTGTCTTTGGCCAGATCCGGATCGTCGTTGCGACGGCCGATCAGGCGCTTGACGCCAAAGATGGTGTTGTCAGGGTTGGTGACGGCCTGGCGCTTGGCAGGTTGGCCGACAAGGCGTTCGTCGTCGGTAAAGGCGACGATCGACGGAGTGGTACGCGCACCCTCGGCGTTTTCGATCACGCGAGGCTGGCTGCCGTCCATGATGGCGACGCAGCTGTTCGTTGTACCAAGGTCAATACCAATAACTTTTGACATGTTTTCGATCCCTCATAGTTCTCAAGGCGATGACACGAGGCGATGGGCCCGTTCCGGCACCCTTGCCCCGATCTGGTGGCACCGACGGCCCGATGCCCCCGGCGGTTCGGAGGGTATATAAGGAGGGGGTCTTGGCCTCGCAACCATTGCGATGGGCCTGGAACGGAGAATCTGCGATGATTTTGCACAAAATTTCGGAGAGGGGCTGAGTTATGGGGCCATTGCGCCTGCGTGGCTTCGAGATTCACAAGGGCTGGCTGGATCCGGCGGGGCAGGAACGGATGAGGGAGGCCGTCCGCTCGGTTGTTGCGGCGGCGCCCCTGTTCCGGCCCGACACGCCCTATGGCAAGCCCATGTCGGTGCGCATGACGGCGGCCGGCAGCTACGGCTGGTTCGCGGACCGCAAGGGCTACCGCTATGTGCCCGAACACCCCATTGGCGTGCCCTGGCCACCCATCCCGCCTGAGGTGCTGGAGATCTGGGACGGTGTAACCGGTCTGGCGCGCAGGCCAGAGTGCTGCCTGATCAACTTCTACGAAGAGGGCGCGCGCATGGGCCTGCACCAGGACCGGGATGAAGCCGACTTCCAGTGGCCGGTGGTCAGCATTTCTCTCGGAGACGACGCGCTGTTTCGCATCGGGAACAGGACGCGCGGCGGCAAGACGGAATCGGTCTGGCTGCAGTCAGGAGACGTGGTGGTTATGGGCGGAGAGGCGCGCCTGAACTATCATGGGGTGGACCGGATCAGGCCGGGGTCCTCGACGCTGCTGCCCAAGGGTGGGCGCATCAATCTGACGCTGCGCGTAGTGACCTGAGCGGGACCCTCAGCGCCGCGCACTCCAACTCAGCGACGCATGCTTGCGGGTATAGAATTCGCCCATCAGGCCCAGCACGATGCAGGCCAGGCCGATGTTGAAGGAGTATTCCCAATTGCTGTAGCGCGGGTAGTAATTCACGAAAGCAAAGCCGCGCGCCTGGTCGATGATGTGAAAAAGCGGGTTCCAGTCGAACATAGTCAGCATGTAGCTGGGCAATGCATTGGCCACGAACATCTTGCCCGAGGCGATCATGTTCGCCCGCTGATAGACCATCGCAATGATCGATACGACCGACGGAAACCAGGGTTTGATGGCAAGCAGCACGAGCCCGAGCGCGCAGCCGGTGAACCATGACAGGAGCACCATACCGAAGGCTGCGATGGGCTGATCAATTTCCACCGGATTCCAGAGGACGTGGTAGATGAAGAGGATCAGCAGAAGTGATAGGGTCTGAAGGTAGAGTGCCCCTAGCGCGTTCGACAGGATCGAAACGATGGTGTTCATCGGGGCGTGTTGCATCATCGGGCTTGTCGGCCCTTCTGCCCCCATCACGGCCCCAAGCGATTTGATGTGGGTAAGATACAGGAAGATGCCACTGAGAATGTAGATCAGGAAATCACCGCGCAATTGTGCGCCGCGCACCCCCAGAAGGGAGAACATGAGGAATAAGGCACCCACAAAAAGGACCGCCTGCATCATGTTGAGCCCGATTGCGATAAAGGCATTGTTGTGCTGCTTGCGCACGCTGCGCACGATGGAATGGTACACGACCTCTGCAATGGCGAGCGCGCCGCCGATCCCGGTTTCGGGTTTGCGTTTGGACTGGAACATGCTGTCTGCCCTTCAATACCATATTGTCTTTCACGGATTTCTTGCTGTTCCGTTAGTGCCGCAGCATAAGGGGTGAGCGTTGCCCGATCAATGAAAGCGCAAGGATGAGCAGGGAATGAACTACGAAAAACTGGTGAGTGTGATGCGGAGGCTATCATTGGAAGCCGGTGACCGGATCATGGAGATCTACGCACAGGGCGATCTGGGGGTAGAGACGAAGGCCGATCACAGTCCGGTGACGGCGGCGGACAAGGCGGCCGACCGAGTCATTTCCGACGGTCTGCGTGCCGACTTTCCCGATATACCGCTGGTCACGGAAGAACAGGCGGCCACACATGCGGTCGACGGCCGCACCTTTTTGATCGTTGATCCGTTGGACGGAACCAAGGAATTCATTCACCGCCGTGGCGATTTCACCGTGAACATCGCCCTGGTTGAGGATGGCGTGCCCACCTACGGCGTGGTCTATGCCCCCGCGCGCGAAAGAATGTTTTTTACCCAGGCCAATGGCAAGTCCGTCGAGGAGACCGGTATTTTCGTCAAGGAGGCCCCAGGTGCGGTCCGGCCGATCACCGTCTCTGCGGCGGATAATGACGCGCTGATGGTGGTCGCCTCCAAATCTCACCGGGATCAGGCGACGGATGACTACATCAACAAATACAAGGTTGCGGACATGACCAGCGCGGGTTCGTCGCTGAAGTTCTGTCTGATCGCAACTGGAGAGGCGGATCTATACCCCCGCCTGGGCCGCACGATGGAATGGGACACCGCTGCCGGACACGCCGTGCTGCGCGGCGCGGGGGGCGAGGTTGTCCGCTTCGATGATCTCAGCCCGCTGACCTACGGAAAGACGGGATTTGAGAACCCGTTTTTCATTGCCCACGCGCCCTCGGTCGAGTTGAAGGAAGGCTGATGTCCGTCCTTATCGCAATCCCGGCGCGCTATGCTTCAACCCGCTATCCGGGCAAGCCTTTGGCGACGCTGACCGGGGTCACGGGCAAGGCGCAGACCCTGATCGAGCGGTCCTGGCGCGCGGCCTGTGCTGTGAGCGGTGTGGACCGTGTGGTGGTTGCGACGGACGATGACCGTATTAAAACGGTGGCGGAGGGCTTCGGGGCTGAGGTCGTGATGACTTCTCCCGACTGCGCCAATGGCACGGAACGCTGTGCGGAGGCGCTGGCGGTCCTGGGCGGCGGTTTTGAGATCGTGGTGAATCTGCAAGGCGACGCGCCCCTGACGCCGCACTGGTTCGTGGAAAGCCTTGTCGCAGGACTGCGCGCGGCACCGGAGACTGAGATCGCAACGCCTGTCCTGCGCTGCGAGGGGGCCATGCTGAACAGCCTGCTGGCGGACCGAAAGGCGGGACGGGTCGGGGGAACCACTGCTGTCTTCGCGCGGGACAATCGCGCGCTTTACTTCTCAAAGGAAGTGATCCCATTCACCTCCGGGACCTACGCCGACGATGAGACAACACCGGTCTTTCACCATGTTGGGGTCTATGCCTACCGGCCCGAGGCCCTTGCCGCCTATCCGACCTGGCCAATCGGCCCGCTGGAAACCTTGGAGGGTCTGGAACAACTGCGTTTCATGGAAAACGGTCGCGCGGTCCTGTGTGTCGAAGTGGAGGCGCGGGGGCGCGATTTCTGGGAGCTGAACAATCCCGAAGACGTGCCCAAGATCGAAGGGATGATGGCGTCCATGGGCGTTGCATGAGCCACATGCCGGTCAGCGTGGTGGTGGTCAGCCGGGGCAGACCCGACGCTTTGAAACGCTGTCTACTGGGACTGTCGCAGCTGCAATATGATGCCTTCGAGGTGGTTGTCGTTGCGGATCCTGCCGGGATTGCCGCCGCAGACGAGATGCCCTTTGCGGAGCATTTGAAACTGCAGCCCTTTGATGAGCCCAACATATCGGCCGCGCGCAATCTGGGGTTGGGCCAAGCCGCGGGTGAGGTCGTGGCCTTTATCGACGATGACGCGGTGCCGGAACCGCAGTGGCTGCGCTACCTGATCGCTCCTGCAGAACAGTCGGAGGTCGCGGCCATGGGCGGCCCTGTACGGGGGCGCAACGGGATTTCATTTCAGTGGCGCGCGCGGTCTTTGGATGCGTTTGGTGAGGCGCACGATCTGAAGATTGACACAGAGCGGGCGACGGTCCTGACGCCGCCGAAGGGCCATGCGGTCAAGACCGAAGGCACCAACATGGCCTTTCGGCGGAGCGTACTTTTGGAAGTGGGCGGTTTCGATCCGGCCTTTCACTATTTTCTGGATGAAACCGATTTGAACATGCGCCTTGCCCGGGCAGGCCACCGCACTGCACTGGTGCCGCTGGCGGAGGTGCATCACGGGTCCGCTGAAAACGCCCTGCGCAGGCGGGACAGGGTGCCGCGCGACCTGTTCGACATTGGGGCCAGTTGGGCGGTCTTTCAGCGCAAGCACGTGGGAGAGGCGCAACGTGTGCGCCAGTGGAACTTCCTTCGCGGCTCCGAACGGCGGCGGTTGTTGCGCCATATGGTACGTGGAGCACTTGAGCCGCGTGATCTACGCCGACTGATGAAACGGCTCGATGCAGGCTATGCCGAGGGGCAGGAACGCCCCAACGGTCAGGGGGCCTTGGCACAGCATCCCGCAGCGCCTTTCCGCCCCTTCCCCGCGCAAAGGCGGAGTGCGGAGATGATCCTGTCCCGCCCACTGCGTCTGGCCGCGGATCGGGAAGAGGCCGCACGCAGAGTGAAAGAGGGTCAGATCATTACACTGCTCAGCCTGTCACCCACCGCCCTTTATCACCGTGTGGAGTTCACGGCGGCTGGCGTTTGGGAACAGCGCGGCGGGCTTTTTGGCCGTTCGGACCGCACGATGCCGCTTTTTAGTCTCACCACCCGTACGCGCCGCATGAAACGTGAAAAGGCGCGTATCGCTTTGCAACGCGGATTGACCGGTGACTGACTTCTCTGACAGAAAAAAAATCGGAATTTGCCATGAATTTGGCACGTTTTTGATCTAATCACGCCCAAAGTCTGGGTTGATAAACCCCTATTCAAGATGAAAGCATCTATTTGATGACGAAAGAAGTAACCAAGGCGATTTTTCCCGTGGCGGGTATGGGCACACGTTTCCTGCCTGCGACGAAATCGGTCCCGAAAGAGATAATGACGCTCGTCGATCGGCCGCTGATTCAGTACGCCATCGATGAGGCGCGCGCGGCTGGGATCAAGGAGTTCATTTTTGTCACTTCCCGCGGCAAGGGGGCGCTTGAAGATTACTTCGATCACGCGCCCCAGCTTGAGCAGGAGCTGAAAAAGAAGAACAAAAACAAGTTGTTGGAAGTTCTTGAGACAACCAACATGGAAAGCGGGGCGATTGCCTATATTCGCCAGCACAAGGCGCTGGGATTGGGACATGCGGTCTGGTGCGCGCGCCGACTGATCGCCGACGAGCCTTTTGCCGTGATCCTGCCTGATGACGTGATCGCTGCCGAAAAACCCTGCTTGCAACAGATGGTCGAAGCCTACGCAGAAACCGGCGGCAACATGGTCGCCGCAATGGAGGTCGCCCCTGAACAAACCTCCTCCTACGGGGTTCTGGACATTTGTGAGGAAACGGATCCGCTGGTGAAGGTGCAGGGGATGATCGAAAAGCCCGATGCCGAGGACGCGCCGTCCAACCTGGCGGTGATCGGGCGATATATCCTTTCGCCGTCGGTGCTGGAAAACCTGAACCACATTCAGTCCGGTTCCGGCGGAGAGATCCAGCTGACCGACGCGATCGCGCGCGATATTGAACTGGCGGACAACGTCTACGGATACCGTTTTCGGGGCCAGCGGTTCGATTGCGGATCGAAATCGGGGTTTTTGCAGGCGACAGTGGCCTTTGGGCTTGCACGGCCCGAGCTGCGCGATGACCTTATGGGGTATCTGCAAAGCGTCACGCAAACTGACGTCTGACCCAAGGGGAAGCTGCGCAAAATGGGCACGGTATTGGTTACGGGGGGTGCCGGATACATCGGGTCCCACGCCTGCAAGGCGCTGAGGGCAGCGGGGCATTTGCCCGTAACCTTCGACAACCTTGAAACCGGATGGCAGGACGCGGTCAAGTTCGGCCCTTTCGAGCAGGGGGATCTGCTGGACCGTGGGCGTTTGGATGAGGTCTTTGCTGCACACAAACCCTTTGCCGTCATGCATTTCGCAGCCCTCAGCCAGGTCGGGGAAAGCATCGCGGAGCCGGGCCGCTACTGGCGTAACAACGTGTCAGGATCGCTTAACCTGATCGAGGCAGCCATCGAGGGGGGATGCGAGCAGTTCGTCTTTTCCTCAACCTGCGCCACCTACGGGGACCAGGACAATGTGGTGCTGAATGAGGATACGCCGCAGCACCCGATCAACGCCTACGGTGCCTCCAAACGGGCGATAGAAGAGATGCTGGGGGATTTTGGCCGGGCGCGCGGGCTGCGGTCCGTCATCTTCCGCTATTTCAATGTGGCCGGGGCTGATCCCGAGGGGGAAGTGGGCGAATTTCACCTCCCCGAAACACATCTTGTGCCGCTTCTGCTGGACGCGATCGACGGCAAGCGTGAGGCACTGACCATATACGGGACTGACTATGACACGCCCGACGGCACCTGCATCCGCGATTATGTGCATGTTAGTGATCTGGTGGACGCCCACCTGCTGGGCCTCGATTGGCTGCAGGCGGGCAAGGAAAGCCGTGTCTTCAACCTTGGCACCGGCAGCGGGTTTTCCGTGCGGGAGGTGATTGATCACAGCCGGTCGGTCACCAACCGCCCCGTGCCCGTGGTGGAGGGTGCGCGCCGGGAGGGGGATTGCACCAAGCTTGTCTCAGGCTCCGACCGCGCGGTCAGCGAACTGGGCTGGCAGCCGAAACGCTCCAACCTTGATCAGATGATCGCGGACGCCTGGCGCTGGCACCAGACCGGGCATTACGAGCGGTAAGATGACAAAAAAACGCCTGCTGGATCTGACCCGAACGCTACGGCGCGTGGGGCGGACTGTGACGGGCGTGGACCGGGTGGAGCGGGCTTATCTGACACATCTTCTGGCGGATGATGCGCCGCTTATCGGGCTTGTCCGCACGGCTTTCGGCTATCTTTTGCTGGAAGCTAATGGCTTGAAAGAATTTGAAGATCGGCTGTCAGGCGTTGGCCAGTGGGGTGCTACCGACGCCTTGTCACGGCTCCCGCGGGGGCGGGACAGGTTCCTGCAATGCGCGGAAAGCGATCTGCGGAGATGGGCAGTGTCCAGGTGTAGTCCCTTGGGTCTGCGCAGGATGTTGGTCCGGCGTCTGGGCACTGGGTTCTCCTACTTCAACGTTGGGCACAGCAACCTGACCGACCGGGTCCTGCGGGGTGTCAAATCCGCCGGGGGTGAGGTTCACGTACTGGTCCACGATGTCATTCCGCTCGAATATCCGCAGTTCCAAAGCCCCGGTACCGTCGCGCCCTTTCGGGAGAAGGTGGCGCGGGTTTCCAGGTTTGCGGACCGGGTGATCTACAATTCCGAAGACACCCGCCGCAAGGCTGAGAAACAATTGGCCGTTTTCGGGCGGATTCCGCCGGGTGTTGTTTCCAAACTGGGTACAATCAGGCCCGGCCCTGATCCGCGCAGCCTTCCCCCGGACCTGCCGCCGGATCGACCCTATTTCATCACCGTAGGCACGATTGAACCGCGTAAGAACCACGCCTTCCTGCTTGATATGTGGGAACGTATGGGTCCCGATGCACCGCCGCTCTTGATCTGCGGCAGCCGGGGTTGGGAAAATGCGGACGTCTTTGCCCGTCTGAACGCGTTGCGGGGCAAAAGCGCGGTCCGGGAACTTCCCGGTTTGGCCGATACTGCGGTCGCTGCGCTGGTGCAAAAGGCGGCAGGTGCGCTCTATCCGACCCACGCGGAAGGTTTTGGACTGGCTTTGGTAGAAGCAAGAGCCCTCGGAGCGCGTGTTTTATGCAACGATTTGGCAGTTTTTCAGGAAATTCTGGGGGATCAGGTTACCTTCGTATCTGTTAAAAAGCCGGGTGATTGGCTAAATAAAGTCAGGGAGTGGGAAAAAGATCAATCGGTCCAACAAAAGGACAATGCGTTTGAGGGCTTCAGATGGTCCGATAATTTCAAGACCGTGTTAAGATTAAAATGGTAGCGCATCAGAACATCGGTGATCTCCCACATAATGAGGGCGGTTTTTGGGACTTTTTCAGTCATATCGACTGAGGCTCCAACGCAAGCGGTGGCGCGTTCGGGCGCTGCGTAAGCGAAGAGAGTTGACCTCTGTGGCAGACAGGACCGGATTGATCCGGCCTGACGACCTTTTGCTGTTCTGTACCCAGCGCAACGAGGCGGTCCGGCTGCCCTATTTCCTGGACTACTACCGGGACATGGGTATCGGTCATTTCTTTTTCGTAGACAATGACAGCGACGACGGGTCGCTGCATTATCTTAAAAACCAGCCGGACGTGTCGGTCTGGCGCACGACGGCCAGCTACAAGCGGGCCCGCTTCGGGGCGGACTGGCTGAACTGGCTGGCGCGCAAATACGCGCACGGCCACTGGGCGCTGACAGTCGATCCTGATGAATTCCTGGTATATCCCTTCTGTGACACGCGGCCCCTGCGGGCGCTGACCGACTGGCTCGACGCTTCCTCGATCAAATCCTTTTCTGCCATGTTGCTGGACATGTACCCAAAGGGGCGTCTGGACGAACAGCCCTACCATGCCGGTGAAAACCCGATTGAGATCGCCTCATGGTTTGACAGCGGTAATTACACCATGTCGCGCAACCACCTTTTCACCAACCTCTGGATACAGGGCGGCGCGCGGTCGCGGGTGTTTTTCGAGGATGATCCGGCCCGGGCGCCCGCTCTCAACAAGGTGCCGCTGGTGAAATGGGACCGGCGCTATGTCTATGTCAGTTCCACCCATATGTTGCTGCCCCGCGGTCTGAATCAGGTCTACGACGAGTGGGGCGGCGAAAAGGCCTCTGGCGTTTTGCTGCACGCCAAGTTCCTTGACACCTTCGGTCACAAGGCCGCCGAAGAACTGACGCGGGAACAGCACTATGCCGGATCGGTAGAGTATCGTGCCTATGCAGACCGCCTGCAGGACAATCCGCAGCTTTGGTGCAAATGGTCTGAGCGGTACATCAACTGGCGCCAGCTTGAAATCCTTGGCCTCATGTCCAAAGGGAACTGGGCATGACGGTTGGTATCGTGATGCTGGTCCATAACGCCCTCGGCCGGGCGGAACAGGTTGCGCGGCACTGGTCGGCGGCAGGCTGCCCGGTGGTCATCCACGTAGACAAAATGGTGGCGCGCAAGACCTACGGCACCCTCGTCAAGGCACTGAGCGATCTGCCGGATGTCCATTTTTGCGACCGTTTCCGCTGTGAATGGGGCACCTGGGGCATCGTCCAGGCCTCGCAAACAGCGTCCGAGATGATGCTGGCGCGGTTCCGCGATGTGCGGCACGTCTATCTTGCCTCCGGTTCCTGCCTGCCGTTGCGCCCGGTTGAGGAATTGATCGACTACCTTGCCGCGCGACCACATACCGATTTCATCGAAAGCGCCACCACATCGGACGTGCCCTGGACTGTTGGTGGTCTGGATGAGGAACGTTTCACGCTTCGCTTTCCGCTCTCATGGAAGCGGAACCGGTTTCTCTTTGACAGAATCGTGGAGTTCCAGCGCCGCTTCGGCATCAAGCGGAGCATGCCCAACGGAATCACGCCGCACATGGGATCGCAGTGGTGGTGCCTGTCGCGGCGGACCCTGTCGGCGATCCTGCAGGACCCGGAGCGGGAGACCTACGACAAGTTCTTTCGCTACGTCTGGATTCCGGATGAAAGCTATTTCCAAACCCTCGCTCGGCTTTATTCAAGCAACGTCGAGAGCCGGTCGCTGACCCTTTCCAAGTTCGACTTCCAGGGCAAACCGCACATCTTCTACGACGATCATCTGCAATTGCTGCGCCGCTCAGACTGCTTTGTCGCGCGCAAGATCTGGCCCTACGCGGACCGCCTCTATCAGGCCTTTCTAACCGATGCCGAAGGGGCCATGAAGAAAACTGAACCGAACCCGGGCAAGATCGACCGCATCTTTTCCAAGGCGGTAGAGCGGCGGACCAGGGGCCGGTCAGGGCTTTATATGCAAAGCCGGTTTCCGAACGAGGATTGGGAAAACGGCGTGACCGCCGCGCCCTATTCGATGTTCCAGGGCTTTGCGGAGCTCTTCGATGACTTTGAACCCTGGCTGGCCAAGGCCACCGGCGCACGGGTGCATGGCCACCTTTTTGCGCCCGAAGGGGTCGAATACGCCGATGGGCAGACGGCGATAAACGGTGCCCTGTCGAACAGCGCTGTTCTGCGGGACTATAACCCAAAGGCATTTCTGACGAACCTTATCTGGAACACCCGGGGGGAACGCCAGTGTTTCCAGTTCGGACCGGCCGACAATCAGGAAGTGAACTGGCGGATTGCCAAGGACCCCAATGCGCAGGTTTCCGTTATCACCGGCGCCTGGGCCGTGCCCCTGTTCCGCTCCAACCTCGACTTTGCGGAAATCCGTGCGATGGCCGCCCATCTGCAAAAGGTGGAAAGCGAGCATATGGATGTCCTTCGCTCACCCTACACCAAGGCGCGGGTGCGAATCTGGACCATGGCAGAGTTTATCGAGGCACCGATGGAGCCACTTCAGGGTATTCTGGATGAGATCGGCCGGACCAAGCTAAGGCGTCTGTCGGAGGCGCCGAAGATGGTCGATCTGACCGGTTTCGGGCAGTTCCTGCAGAACCTCAAGAACCAGGGCATGCATCCCTACCTGATGGGCGATTTCCCGGTTGAGTCGGGCCATTTCCCGGCACCGAAAGAACAACCCAAACCCTATCTGGTGCGCTAAGATATGGGGCGTCCGTTTCGCAGTTTCGTGGTCTTCGCCGAGATGCGGACAGGCTCCAATTTTCTTGAGGCGAACCTGAACGCCTTTGACGGAGTGACCTGCCATGGGGAGGCATTTAATCCCCATTTCATCGGCTATCCCAACAATGAGCCCATCCTTGGGATTGATCTGCAAAAGCGGGACCGTGCCCCGCTGATGTTGCTGGACGCTTTCCGACAGAATGGCGATGCGCTGCACGGGTTTCGCTATTTCCATGACCACGACCCGCGGGTTTTCGATGCGATCATGGAGGATGAAAGCTGTGCCAAGATCGTGCTGACCCGCAACCCTGTGGAAAGCTACGTAAGCTGGAAGATCGCCCGGGCGACCGGACAGTGGAAGCTGACCGACATGAAGGCGCGAAAGGCGGCGCAGGCGGAATTCGACGCAGACGAATTCGCAGAACACCTTGAAGCGCTGCAGGCCTTCCAGATCGTCCTGCTGAATCGTCTGCAGACTTCTGGTCAAACGGCCTTTTACGTCGCCTACGAGGATCTGCAGGACCTGGATGTGATGAACGGTCTGGCCAAGTACCTGGGCGTCAAAGCGCGGCTTGAAGGGCTCGACAAGAGCCTGAAGAAACAGAACCCAAGCCCCATCTCAGCCAAGGTGCGCAACTACGACGATATGCTTGCCGCCCTGTCGAAGATGGACCGGTTCGATCTGACCCGAACGCCAAATTTCGAACCCCGAAGGGGGCCCAACGTACCTTCCTACGTCGCGGCCCCGGAAAGCGGCTTGCTTTACCTGCCGATCAGAAGCGGCCCACGAGAGACGGTGAACAAGTGGCTCGCCGATCTGGATGGGATGGGCGAAGGGATGCTGCAGACCAAGATGAACCAGAAAGAGCTGCGGCAGTGGAAGCGCAAGCATCCCGGGCATCGCAGCTTTACCGTGCTGCGCCATCCGGTTGCGCGGGCGCATGACGCCTTCTGCCGCCATATCCTGACGGTGGGCGAAGGCAGCTACAAACAGCTGCGCACGACGATGATCCGGCGCTATAACATCCCCTTGCCCGAGGATGGCCCGGACACGAGCTATGGCACCGATGCCCATCGCGCGGCCTTCACCGAATTCCTTTCGTTTCTCAAGGGTAATCTGTCCGGTCAGACGGCAATCCGGGTGGATGCCGCCTGGTGTACACAGACCCAGGCCATCGCTGGTTTTGCGGAGCTTTGCCTGCCCGATCGGGTCATCCGTGAGGATGATCTGGCCGAGGAACTGGGCGCGCTGGCCGCCACCATCGGCAAGACGGAGGTGCCGCCCCTTTCACCGACGCCCGCAGACCGGCCCTATGCGCTGGAAGAGATCTATGACGATGAGATCGAAAAGCGCGCCGCCGATGCCTATCAGCGCGATTATCTGATGTTCGGATTTTCCCGCTGGCGGTAAGGGTCAGGCTGCCTGAACGGACTTTTCTTCGGTCAGGATGGTATAGAGCGTTCCGGCGTCCGGGTTCGCCCGCAGCTTGGTACAGATGGAGGGGTCACGCAGCGTGCGTGACACCAGCGCAAGCGCCTTGAGATGTTCCACCCCTGCGTCCTGAGGCGCGAAAAGCGCGAAGGCGATATCGACAGGCTGACGGTCCACGGAGGAAAAATCGATTGGCTTGTCCAGCAGAACAAAGGCCCCAACGACCTCTGAGAGTCCGTCCAAACGGGCGTGAGGCAGGGCGACACCGTGGCCAACGCCCGTCGGCCCAAGGGATTCGCGGGTGTTCAGCGCATCCACCACCTCACCTGCGTTCAGGTCATAAACAGACTGGGCAAGATCGCCGATATCCTGCATGAGGCGCTTCTTGCTCGAAGCGGAGGTCAAGACCTTTACAGCCTCCGGCTTAAGGAGTGTCGCAAATTCCATCGGGTTCGCTCTGCTCTCTCTGCTCGCGGACTTTGCCGCGTGACTGATTTAGGGGTCGATCCAGCCGATGTTGCCGTCATCCCGCCGGTAAACGACGTTTAACCCATCTTTTCCCTCATTGCGGAACACCAGCACTGGTGCGCCCGCCAATTCCATCTGCATCACCGCTTCGCCAACAGACAGGGTCGCAATCTTCGTCTGCATCTCAGCGATGATCATTGGCTGGAGGCTTTCAGGCTCTATGGCCTCTGACTCGCCTCCTGAAGCGAGGATATAAGAGGAAGCGCCGTCAAACTCAACAGGTTCCGCGCGCTGCTTGTGGTGATCCTTCAACCGGCGCTTGTAGCGGCGCAGTTGCTTCTCCATCTTTTCACGGCAATCGTCGAAGGCGCCGTAGATGTCATGATTGTGGGCCTTGGCAGAGGCATTCAGCCCCGTAGAGAGGTGTACCGTTGCTTCACAGACAAATTCGTGGCCGGACTTGGAAAAGATGACATTCGCGTCCGTTGGCCGCTGCGCGTATTTCTGGACCGCCACGCCAAGTTCATCTTTGACGTGGGTCTGAAGTGCATCGCCGATATCAATCTGTTTGCCGCTTATCTGGTACCGCATACTCTCTCCTTTTTATTATCATCGAACAACGCAGAAGAACCACGGGCGTGGTCAACCTTGGCGCTTAGATGCGGGGTTCTGGCAGGCTGTTGCACTGCTTCGTGCCGTCGCGTTGAGGCTTGGTGCAATAGAACAGGTACAGCTCGTTGCCATGCATATATTGGGCGCAGAAATGGCCGCAAAGTCAATCAAAACCAGATCACCCCCTGGCGAAAATTGGCCCCCCTGATTAACGATTCCTTAGGAAATACGGAAATTGTCGCCAAGATAGACACGACGCACGTTTTCGTTCTGCACAACCTCATCGGGAGTGCCGGACATGAGCACCTGACCCTCGTGCAGGATATAGGCGCGGTCCACGATTTCGAGTGTTTCGCGCACATTGTGGTCTGTGATGAGCACGCCGATACCGCGGTTTTTCAAGTCTGCAACAAGGTGCCGGATATCCCCGACAGAGATCGGATCAACCCCGGCAAAGGGCTCGTCCAGCAGCAGGTATTTCGGGTTCGCGGCCAGGCAGCGGGCAATCTCGACCCTTCGCCGTTCCCCGCCCGACAGGGCCAGTGCCGGGGCGCGGCGTAGGTGTTCGATAGAGAATTCCGACAGCAGTTCCTCCAGCCTTTCGCGCCGCTGGTGCCGCACGGGGGTCGAGATGTCGAGAATCGCGGCGATATTGTCCTGCACGCTGAGGCCGCGAAAGATGCTCATCTCCTGTGGCAGATACCCGATGCCAAGCTGCGCGCGGCGGTACATGGGCAGGGTGGTAACGTCCTTTCCGTCGACCGTCACGGTGCCGCCTTCGGGCGTGACCAGACCCGCGATTGCGTAAAAGGTGGTGGTCTTGCCCGACCCGTTCGGACCCAAAAGGGCGACAACCTCACCCCGGTTCAGCTCCATCGAAAAATCGCGGATCACGACCTTCTTGCGGTAGGATTTGCGCAGGTGCTCGACCCGCAAACCTGCCTGACCCCCCGCCACCGTCAGATTGGGCCGCGCCATCAGTTTTCGCCACCGGTCTGGATGATTGTCCGCACACGGCCCGTCATCTGCGCGGTCCCTGAATTGAGCTGCACGTTCATCCGGTCCGCGCTCAGCACGTTGGGGCCTTGATCCAGCAAGACATCACCGGACATCACGATGGTGCCCTCTTCGATGTCATAATCGGCACGCGCCGCTTCGGCCGCGTCGGGACCGGAGACAAGCGTCACACCGCCAGTCGCTTCAAGCCGTGCGATTGCGTTTTTCGTCTCATCGTAGAAGACCTGCACCCGGGGCGCTGAAAGGCGCATTTCCCCCTGTCCGATCAGAACGTTGCCGGTAAAGACTGCGACACCGGTTTCCTGATCGACGGAGAGACTGTCCGAAGTGATCTCAACCGGCAGATCGGTATCCTGCCGGATCGTGCCGAATGCGACACTGGTGCCTTGTGCGGCGACCGGCGCCGCCTCAAGCAGAAGTAGCAGGGACAGCAGCGGAAAGAACAGGTGTCGCACGTCGGTCACTCTTTGTCTGATCCAGGCACATATACCAGCTTCACCCCGTTTGTGAAAACCAAATGCGCGCCCCCCTCTTTGCCATCTGAACTGAGCACCATCGCGCCCGCATTCAGCGTTCCGAATGGCCCCTCCGACTGAACCGGTCCGGGGGAGCGGACATAGAGACCGGAGAGTTCCGAGAGCATTCTGTTGCTTGTGACACGGTAGCCGGTCGAGGTGGTGATCACCACGTCACCCTCCAAATCCGCCTGGTTGCCCGCGATGTCGAAGATGCCTGAATTCGATCGGAGGGAGACCTGTCCGCCGGAGGACAAATCCATCACCACATCGACCTTTTCGGCATGATTGGTGCCCACATCATCGCGCGGGGTGGTCAGGGTTTCGGCGGAAAAGGCAATCTCGTCCCCCTCGGGCGTGGTGCCGTAGTAGAAGGGCCCGGTGACGATCTGTTCGCGCAGCCGGTCCTGGATTTCCTTGACGGCGAATGGGATGGAGGTTTGCGGGTCCACAGCGCGGGAGAGCAGGAAAAGAGTCGAGAGCAATCCCAGCGCCATGAGCGGCAGAAGAACCTTCAGCCAGGACACCATGCGGGAATAGCTGTCGGCCTGCATGA
>JABDKA010000205.1 GCA_013002405.1 Sulfitobacter sp.
GCATAGAGCTCCAGCACCGCGTTTTCGGTCAGATCGAAATCGGCGATGGTGCCGGTGCGGTGGCGGTCCTCGGGGATACGGGCGATCCCTGCGGCAAGGGCCGCACGGGGGGACCAACCCTGCGGGACGCTGCCCTTGAGACGCAATTCTCCCGATGCGGGCGCGATCAGCCCGCCGATGAGGTCCGCCAGGGCCGCCTGCCCGTTGCCGGACACTCCGGCCAGCCCGACGATCTGTCCGCCGCGCAGCGCCATCGTGGCCTGCTTCAGCCCCGGTGCCGCGCCACGATCGGGGGTAGAAACGGCATCGAGTGCCAGAAGAACCTCTCCCGGTTCCGCTGCGCGCACCTGCGGCGGGGCCACTTCCTCGCCCACCATCATCTCGGCCAGGCGGTGCCGGTCCACCTCATCCGTCCGGGCCTCTGCCACCAACTGGCCGTGGCGCAGGACCACGACACGGCTCGAGATCGCCATCACCTCGTGCAGCTTGTGGCTGATGAAGATCACCGACAGGCCAAGTGCGACAGCCTTGCGCATGGTGGCGAAAAGGTCCTCGGTTTCCTGCGGCGTCAGCACGGCAGTAGGCTCGTCGAGGATCAGGATGCGCGCCTCGCGGTAGAGCGCCTTTAGAATCTCGACCCGCTGCCGTTCACCCACCGTCAGACTGCCCACCGTCGCATCCGGATCCACCTTAAGCCCGTAGTCCGCGACCAGACCCATGATCCGCTTTCGCGCCGCTGCGCGGCCAAATCCCAGCGCCCATAGAGGAGCAGTGCCCAGCACGATATTCTCCAGCACGGTCATATTGTCGGCCAGGGCGAAGTGCTGGTGCACCATCCCAACACCTGCCTCCAAGGCCGCCTTGGGATGGCCGGGGGGCAGCTTTCGCCCGAAGACCTCGACGCTGCCCCCATCCGCGGTGTAATGACCGAAAAGGATGTTCATCAGTGTGGTCTTGCCCGCGCCGTTCTCCCCCAGCAGCGCAATCACCTCGCCTTCGCGCAGATCAAAGGAAATCGCGTCGTTGGCCGTGAGCGGACCAAAGCGTTTGGTGATGGAATCGAGGCGCAGGACAACCCGCGCCTCATTGGTCTTGGACATTCAGGAGGACTTCGGTTCTTCGTCGTTGATCTCGGTGACGTAGCCACCCTCCATGATCTCCTTGGTGCGCTGCGCCACCAGGTCAAGCGCCTGCTGCGGGACCTTGCCTTCGAAGGTGCCAAGGGGTGCAAGCGACGATCCGCCTTCCTTCATGAAGGAATAGACGCCGTAATCCGCGGCCGTGAAGTTGCCTGCCTTCACCGCCGCGATGGCCGCGTCGAGCGTCGGCTCGAAGTGCCAGATGGCGGACGCGACGACCGTTTCGGGATAGTCCGCCTGCGTGTCGATCACGTTGCCGATGGCAAGGATGCCCTTTTCCTGTGCGGCGTCAGATACGCCGAAGCGTTCGGCATAAAGTACGTCCGCGCCGTTTTCGATCATTGCGAAGGCAGTTTCCTTGGCCTTAGGCGGATCAAACCAGGACCCGATGAAGGAGACCTGGAAGGTGATCTCGGGCTTCATCTCACGCGCACCCGCCATGAAGGCATGCATCAGGCGGTTCACCTCCGGAATCGGGAAGCCGCCGACCATACCGATGTTGCCGCTTTCCGTCATGGAGCCCGCAATGATACCAGATAGATAGGCGGCGTCCTGAATGTAGTTGTCGAAGACCGCGAAGTTGGGCAGCGACGGGTCTTCCTTGAAGCTTGACCCCATGAGGAAGGCAACATCCGGGTAGTCGGCGGCCACCTCGCGCGCCTCCTGCTCGGCCCCGAAGACCTCTCCGATAATGAGCTTGTTCCCGGCTTCCGCATATTCGCGCATCACCCGCGCGTAGTCGGTATTGGAGACATTTTCGGTGAAGGTATATTCGATGTCACCGCGCGCCTGGGCGGCCTCGGCGGCCCGGTGAATGCGGCTGACCCATTGCTGTTCGACGGGTACGGTGTAGATGCCCGCGGTCTTGATCGGGTCGGCGGCGAAGGCGGCCTGCGGCAGGGCCGCCGCCACGGCAAGAGCGGCTGCAGTGCTCAGCAGGCGTCGGCGCGTGAAGTTGAACTTGGTCATCGGTAATCCCCCTTTTGGTTTTTATCCCGCCAGCGTTTGCCCAAAACCGTGGGGCGTCAAGGGGGAAGCGACCTTCGGAGGTGCCGCAGTGCCAAACCGCCCAAGCAGGTGGCAGTGACCCGGGGCTCCGCCCCGGCCCCCGGAGTTGATCCGGCAAGATGAAGATGGAGGTTGATCTGCATTGCCGCTAGGCTGGGGCGGAACCATGCAATCGCAATCATTGGAAAAACCGATATGAGCCACGTTTTGCGCCGCAGCCTGACCGCCGACCAGCCGGTCATCGTCAAGGGTGAAGGGTCCTACCTCATCGACAGCACCGGCAAGCGGTATCTTGATGCCTGTGGCGGGGCGGCTGTCTCCAGTCTCGGCCATTCCAATCGCGCGGTGCGCGATGCGGTGGCAAAGCAGATGGAGACCCTCAGCTACGCCCACACGGGGCTTTTCACCAATGAGGCGGCGGAGACCCTTTCGGATTTCCTTGTCTCCAAGGCACCGGAGGGGACGGGCGAGGGCCGGGTCATGTACCTGGGCAGTGGCTCCGAGGCCATGGAGGCCGCGCTGAAACTGGCGCGCCAATACCATGTGGAGCGTGGTGAGACGGGCCGCGGGCGGATCATTGCCCGAATGCCTTCCTATCACGGAAACACGCTGGGAGCCTTGGCTGTCAGCGGCCACGCAGGGCGGCGCGCACCCTTCGCGCCTCTCCTGATCGATGTGGAGCACATCGACGCCGCCTACCCCTACCGCTTTCAGCGCGAGGGTGAGAGCGAGGCAGACTTTGCCCTGCGGATGGCAAACCAGTTGGAAGAGCGCATCCTCAAGCTGGGGCCCGAAACGGTGGCGGCCTTCGTGGCCGAACCGGTGGTTGGGGCCTCCCTCGGCTCCCAGCCCGCGCCGAAAGGTTATTTCAGGCGCATTCGTGAGATCTGCGATCAGTACGGTGTGCTTTACATCGCGGATGAGGTCATGTGCGGCATGGGCCGGACGGGCAGCCTTTTCGCGCTGGAACAGGAAGGGATCGCGGCGGATATCACCACGATGGCCAAGGGGCTTGGGGCAGGCTACCAGCCGATTGCGGCTGTCATGGCCTCGGAAAAAGTGGTTGGGGCCATCCTTGAAGGGACCGGGCGGCTTTGGAACGGTCACACCTACATGAGCCACGCAGTTGCCACGGCCGGGTCCATGGCGGTGATGCAGGAGATCGAGGATCGCGATCTGCTGTCGCAGGTGCGCCGTCTGGGCGCGCGGTTGGAAGAGGGCCTACGCAAGCGGTTGGGTCAGCATCCACACGTAGGCGACATTCGCGGCCGGGGCTTGTTCTGGACCGCGGAGGTGGTGGCGGACCGGGATACCAAGGCCCCTTTCGATGTCTCGTTGAACATGGCGGGACGGATCCTGAACAGTGCCAAGGAGGCGGGTGTGATCTGCTATCCGTCACAGGGCTGTGCGGACGGCACCTCGGGCGATCACGTACTCCTGGCGCCCTGTTTCACCTCGACGGAGGAGGAGATCGATCTGATCGTGGATGTCATGGGGACAACAATCGAAGAGGAGACGGCGCGGGCCGCTTAGGTGTAGCGTTGCTGAGGTCCCGGCTCGGGGCCGAGACGGCGGGGCAAGGGCTGACTGAGGCCTGCCCGTGAGCCCTACCCCTCTGCCCCCAGCTTTTCATCGAAGAGATCGCGCAGCGGCTTGGTCCGCTCGAACTCGGCGCGCACGGCACTTACCAGACCGCCCTCCGAGGTGCGCCAACTGTCGTCCATCTTTGTGTGCAGGATCAGGTTCTTGCGCTTGAGCAACCCCGCCTGGGGGTGATCAGCGCTATAAGGCTTGGGCACCCGCTTGAGCGGCTCGGCTCCCCAAGTT
>JABDKA010000213.1 GCA_013002405.1 Sulfitobacter sp.
GCCGGAAGTTGGCGAAGTTCTGGAGATTGGCAGGGGACGGGTGATCCAGGAAGGTGCGGATGTGGCGATACTCTCCTTCGGGGCGCACCTGGGGGAAAGCCGCAAGGCCGTCCACCTGCTGGAAGAACGTGGCCTGTCGGTCACGCTGGCCGATGCGCGCTTTGCCAAGCCGCTGGACCGGGCCTTGCTGCACCGTCTGGCCCGCAAACACCGGGTGCTGGTGACGGTGGAGCAGGGGGCCCAGGGTGGCTTTGGCGCCATGGTGCTTCACGATCTGGCGGGCGCGGGGCTGCTGGACGGCAATCTTGCCATCCGCGCGATGACCCTGCCGGACCGTTTCATCGACCAGGCGGCACCCGATGCGATGTATGCGGATGCAGGGCTGACGGCGACGGATATCGCCGCAACGGCATTGCAGGCGATGGGCGTGCGCACAGGCGTGGCGGCGGAGTGATCTGGCGGAGCGGGCCATGCCCGCGCCTGGTTCAATTTTTGCTGATGAGGGGGCTGTCTGCCCCCTGGCACGGACGTAGGTGCGCCGGACTTAGCCCAGGATCATATCCGCGTGTTTGTCGAGGTAGATGCGCAGCCAGGGGGTGAACCGTTCCGGGCTTTGCGCGATTTCCGCGGAGAGCGGCGAGGGGGTGATCCAGCGGACCTCCATGACCTCGTCAGGGTTGGGCACGAGAGGCATGTCATCCGGGGCCTGTGCGGTGAAGACCTCGACCACCTCATGTTCGATCAGGTTGTTGCCAACATCGGCACGGTATTCGACCTGGCCGCGGTGGGTGAGGGGCAGGCCGGTGATGCCCAGCTCTTCGCGCAGGCGTCTGGTGGCGCAGGCCTCTGCCGCTTCACCCCAGGTAGGATGAGTGCAGCAGGTGTTCGCCCAGAGCCCCGGCGTGTGGTATTTGCCCAGGGCCCGCCTTTGCAGCAGGATCTCGCCCGCACGCATTACGAAGACGGAGATGGCCAGATGGCGCAGGCCGCGCTGGTGCGCGGCGAGCTTTTCTACCGGGGTCAGGGTGCCCTCGACCCAGGCGGGGATCATGATGGCCTCGGGGGGCATGGCGCCGTCCATTGTTTGCTCTCTCAGGTCCTTGTCTCTGCCACCAGTCCGGTGAGGTGCGCAAGGTTCTTGATGCCGATTTTCAGGTGCGCCATCGGCCGCGCCTTCACGAGCTTCTTGTTCATGTAGGCCTCGAAGGTGAGCCGCTGCACGTCCACATCGTGGCAAAGGGAGACGAAGCGTTCGCGCCGCGCGTCGGAGCGGTAGTAGGCGTTTTGCATGGCACCCAGGACCCGGAAGACCTGTTTGTGTTCACGCATGAAAAGTTTGCGGGCGAGCTGCAGGTGCTTGGCCTTGCCCGACGCAAGGCAGGCGGCAGCGGCCGTGGCGGCGACGCGGCCGCCGATCATGGCGTAGTAGATGCCTTCGCCCGAAGAGGGGGCGACCACGCCGGCGGCGTCCCCCGCCAGCACCACGTCACGGCCATTGTCCCAACGGTCGAGTGGTCTGAGCGGGATGGGTGCCCCTTCGCGGCGCAGTGTCTTGCAGCCCTCAAGGCCGGAGGCCACGCGCAGTTCCGCCGTGGCCTTTTTCAGGTCCACCCCGTCCACCCCGGTACCCATGCCGACAGATGCCGAATGGCCGTGGGGGAAGACCCAGCCGTAGAAATCGGGGCTGATGGTGCCATCGTAGATCACGTCGCATCGGGTGGGATCGTACTGGCCGATGGCCTCGGGCGCCTCGATGATCTCGTGGTAAGCGATGACGTAGGGAATGGTATCGCCGCCCGGCACCTCGGCCCTTCCGACGTTGGAGCGGGCCCCGTCGGCACCGATGACCAGGCGGGTGGTGAGCCGCTCGGTTTCGCCGCTGGCCTTGTCGCGATAGAGGACGTGGGTGCCCTTCGCGTCCCGTTCGATCTTGGTGAAGGTGCCTGTAAAGCGTACCGCCCCCGCGGCCTCGGCCCTTGCGCGCAGGAAGGGGTCGAAATCCTTGCGGTCGACCATGCCGACATAGCCGTTTTCAATCGGAATATCGACCTGGCGCTGCGTCGGAGAGATCATGCGCGCGGTGTTGATCCGGGCGACAAGCTGATCATCGGGGATGGCGAAGTCATCCACCAGGCGCGGCGGGATGGCCCCACCGCAGGGCTTGATCCGCCCCTCGCGGTCAATCAGGGCGACCCGGTGGCCCGAACGGGCGAGATCTTCGGCGGCGGTGGCACCCGAGGGGCCGCCCCCCACAACAACAACGTCGTACATGGTCATTCTCCCGGTACCATCGCAGCCGTTTGGCTGCGGTGTGTGTCCATGATGTGCAGCGCCATCAGCGCTGCGGCGAGGAAAAGCGCGGCCTCGGCCCAGAAGACCACGGCGAAGGCCGGGGCGTCGGACTGGAAGCCGCGCATGAGATCGACGGCGGCGGCACCCGTGAGTCCACCAAAGCCCGCCGCGATGGCTTGTGCGGCCCCCCAGAGGCCCATGCGTGTACCTTCGCGCTGTCCGCGTCCTTCGGCTGCAAGGGCCATCATCGCGCCGATGGCGGCGACGGCGAACATGCCGTTGAAAAAGCCCAGCATGACGACGAGGGGGGTCAGGCCGATGCCAAAGGGGGTGAGCCCTGCGGTGGCGATGGCAGCGAGGCTGGCGGCGGAGCCGATGCAGCCCGCAAACACCCAAGTGCGCAGGACACCAATTTTCAGACCTGTGGCCATCGTGCCCACCGTGAGCATGCCGATGAAGACGCCGCCGTTCTGGGCACCCGACAGGGAGGTCGACTGGCCCGGGGTGAAGCCCCAGACAAGGCCCGCGAAGGGTTCCAGGATCAATTCCTGCATGAAGTAGGCGTTCATCGACAGAAACACGAAGAGGGTGAAGTTGCGGGTGCGCCTTTCGGCCCAGACCTCCGCCAGCCCTTCGAGGAAGGGGGTGTGATCGGGCTCGCGCTCGGACGTTACCTTCGCTTCGATCCCCGCCACGGCAAGGAGGGTGAGGAGCGCGGCGCCCGTCACCACGACGGCGACAACCGTCAGCAGGCGGGCAGGGGAGTAGGGATCGAGGAAGGATCCGGCGAGGCCCGCGGTCAGGGCAATGCCGAAAATCATCATCAGCCAGGTGATGGTGGCCGCAGCCGCGCGGCGGTGGGGGGCCGTGGCGGTGGCGAGTAACGCCAATAGGGACGTGCCTGATGCGCCGACGCCCAGACCGATGAGGGCATAGGCGAGGATGGAGAGGGTCAGACCGGGCCAGAAGCCGCCTTGAAACAGGGTGACGGCGTAGGCCGCAAGAAAGCCGCCCAGGGCAAGCGCCAGCATGCCACCGACGATCCAGCGGGTCCGCTTGCCGCCCGTGTCGGAGGTAAAGCCCCAGTGGGGTCGCGACATCTGGATGCCGTAGTGAAGCGCCACCAGTGCACCCGGCAGGACAGCCGGAAGGGCGAATTCGACGACCATGAGGCGGTTCAGGGTCGAGGTGGTGAGCACCACAATGGCACCGAGCGCCATCTGCACCAGGCCAAGGCGGGCGATCTGCGTCCAGCTGAGGGTCATGCGAGGCCTCTTAGGGCGAAGGCGGCCACCATCATGCCCGCGACGTAGAGGGTGACGCCGGTGCCGTTGTACCAGGGCGCGCGGCCTTTTGGATCACTCAGCAGGGTGCGCATAGCGGCCACTTGCAGGACCAGAAGGGCAGTGATGGCGAGAGCGTGCCAGGGCTTGCCCCAGAGCATAAGCAAGGCGATGACCACAAGCTGCGGCAGGGCCATGCCCCAACAGGCGACCTTTGCAGCACGGGCGGGGCCCAGGGTGACGGGCAGGCTGTTGACGCCCGTCTGACGGTCCCCTTCGAGGGCCTTGAAGTCATTCAATGTCATGATGCCGTGAGCGCCAAGGGCGTAGAGAGCAGCGATAATCACGATTTCAAACCGGGGTGCGCCCGCAGAGAGAATGGCAGCACCGGTGAACCAGGGCAATCCTTCGTAGCACAGCCCGACAAGACCTGGTCCCCACCAACCGGAGCGTTTGAGGCGCACGGGTTCAGCGGAATAGGCCCAGGCGGCCAGCACGCCAAAGACCGTCGCGGCAAAGCCCCAGGGGCCAAGTTGCCAGCCGACGAAGAGTGCAAGAACCGACATGGCCAGCGCGATCCATAGCCCCCAGCGGCCCGGTATCCGGCCCGAAGGGATGGGACGGCCCGGTTCATTGATTGCGTCCACATGGCGGTCGCACCAGTCGTTGGCTGCTTGGCTCATTCCGCAGACGATTGGACCGGCCAGGATCACGCCCAAAAGGACAATGCTCCACTGACCGGTGAGTACCGCACCCGATGAGATGACGCCGCAAAGATAGGCCCACATGGGCGGAAACCATGTTATCGGCTTGATCAGGCGCAGCATCGCCGCGGGGTCAGGCAGGCGGCGTGCGGGAATATCCGCGGAAAGGCTCATTGTGTAAGTCTAGCCTGACACTTTGCGAGTCCACAAGTGTAATGTGGGGCTGACAGCTGGGACCCTTCACGGTAAGTTATGACACCGAGTCACTTTTTTCCGCTTATTTTTTGCCTATTGCAGATTTGCACTAAATCTAAGCCCCAGAACATAGCAACAGGAGTTCAACATGAAGTTCATCAAGACAGCCGCACTTGGATTTGCGCTGGTTGCAGGCCCCGCTTTTGCGGACGGCCACGCAACGGGTGATGCAGCGGCCGGTGAAGACGTATTTTCCAAATGCAAAGCCTGCCACTCCATCGTAAGCGCGGATGGCGATGTGATCGTCAAAGGTGGCCGGAACGGGCCGAACCTATGGGGTGTCTACATGCGTCAGGCGGGCTCCGAAGAGGACTTCGCGAAGAAATACGGCGACTC
>JABDKA010000232.1 GCA_013002405.1 Sulfitobacter sp.
GCGGCGGTGGGATCTGAGATGAACTTGAAGGTGGCCTTGGTCAGCTTGGCCGGTTCGCCCCAGTAGTCGGGGTTGCGGGAAAGCTCGATCTTGTCGCCCTGCGTCCAACTGTCGAATTTGAAAGCGCCGGTGCCGACGGGCATCTGCTTGATTGTCTCAATGCTTTCGCGGGCCACGATCACGGCGTCACCCCATGCAAGGTTGAAGATCATGTTGCCGTTGGGCTCGCTGAGCTTCACCTCAACCGTCGTCGGGTCGATCACGTTGACCTCTGAGATGGCCGCATAGAGCGCCTTTTGCGCGTTGGCGCTGTCCTCGGCAATGATCCGGTCCAGGGTGAACTTGACGTCTTCCGCATCCATCGCGGTGCCATCGTGGAAGGTGACGCCCTCTTGCAGCTTGAAGGTATAGGTCAGCCCGTCGTCGGAAATCTCCCAGCTTTCGGCGAGGCCCGGCACGACCGATCCGTCGGACATGAAGCGCGTCAGCCCTTCGAAGACATTGGAGTAGAGCACCGAATCGATCGCGCCCGCAGCGGCGGAGGTGGGATCGAGGTGCGGCGGCTCAAGCTGAAGCGCCACGGTGATGTCGTCCTTGGCAAGGGCCGCACCGGCCATCATCGCGGCGGTGCTGACGCCAAGGAGGAGGGGGCGTAGGTGGATCATGGGTATCTCCCTGTTGTTATAAGGGAAAGGCTAGCCAAAAGCGGCTGTCCTGACCAGTCTTGCTTGCCAAGCCTTTCGCGCAGGCCTATGCAGCCGCCTTTTGACGCGGGAGGCGGGCAATGTCAGGGACCTTGGGAATAGACTTCGGCACCTCCAATTCCGCTGCCGGAATTTTACAGGATGACAGGCCCCACATCATCCCGCTGGAGGGGGAGGCCCCCACCATGCCGACGGCGGTCTTCTTCGATTACGAAGAGCGGTGCATGCACGTCGGTGCCCGGGCGAGTGCCGCCCTGCTGGCGGGCGATGAGGGGCGTTACATGCGCGGGCTCAAGAGCCTGCTGGGCACGCGACTGATGCGGGAAAGCCGGATGCTGCTGGGCGAGCGGCTGGATTTCATCGACATCGTCGCGCGCTTCCTGGCAGAGGTGAAGCGTCGGGCCGAGGCGGTGAGCGGTCAGACCTTTGAGAGGGCTCTGTCGGGGCGGCCCGTGCGGTTTCACACCGGCGACGCGCGACGGAATGAACAGGCTCTGGTTGATCTGACAGAGGCCTACACCCGTGCCGGGTTTGGGGAAGTGTCCTTTCTCAATGAACCCGAGGCCGCGGCCCTGGCCAACCGCGCGGCCCTGCAGCCGGGGGATCTGAGGCTGGTGGTTGACATCGGCGGCGGCACCTCGGACTTCACGCTGTTCCGTCACGGGGGTGCGGATGAGATCGAGATCGTTGCCAGCCACGGCGTGCGCGTCGGTGGCACCGATTTCGACCGCCGTCTCAGCATCGCACGGGTTATGCCGCAGCTGGGCCGGGGGAGCGAGATCCGGCATGCCTTCGGCAAGGAAACCCACCTGGCCCCCAACGCGATCTTCAACGATCTGGCGACCTGGGCCAAGATCCCCTTCCTTTACGGCCCCGACACCCTGCGTGCCGCCACGGATCTGGAGAAACATGCCCTCCATCCGACCCGGCTGGCCCGTCTGGTGAAGGTGTTGAAAGAAGAACTGGGCCACGACATTGCCTTTGCTGTCGAAGAAGGGAAGATCAGCGCCAACGATCCGCGAGTGTCAGATCCGGTGATCCAGCTTGATATGTTGAAGAAGGGCGCGCGTCTTTCCTTGCCAGCAGAGATGATGGCGCGAAAGCTGTCAAAGCTTGCAGATGAGATCGGGGAAGCGGCGGAGACGACATTGCGGCAAGCGAGGGTAGAGCCCGCAAAGGTGACGCATCTTGTCTTCGTGGGCGGATCCAGCCTGATGCGGGTGGTTGAGGAGGCCCTGACGCATCGGTTGCCCGAGGCGCGGGTACATCGCGGGGCGGCGCTGACCGCGATTGTTGATGGTCTGGCGATGGGGACGGCGACGGCTTTTCCGTGAGCGCTGTGTTACTTATCGCTCGGCAACAACAGCTTTACCATCGCGGTCCCCATTACCTTGGCACTGTCGATCATGTCTTCGATCCCGATATACTCGTCCGGCTTGTGCGCCAGATCCAGGATCCCGGGCCCGTAGGCGATGCAGTTCTTCAGCTTTCCGATGCGGTCTATGTGCTTCTGGTCGTAGCTGCCCGGAGAGGCGACGTAGGTCGGCTCTATGCCCATCACCTCCTTGATCGCCCCGGCGACGGTCTGCACGATCGGTGATGTCTTCTCCGTCATCGAGGGCAGCACGCTGTTTCGCTCCGTGATCTCGTACTCGAAATCCGGGCGCCTCTTGCGCAGATCTTCGAGCAGGTCGGTTACCTCATCGCGCACACCCTCCAGCGTCTCCTCCACCAGGAACCGGCGGTCGATCACAATGCGGCAACTGTCGGGGACGCAATGGGCCTGCAGCCCGGTAAAACCCTCTTCCGGTTCCGCCTCACCCCCATGGATGGAGTTGATGTTCATGGTCGACTGCCGCGCCCCTTCGGGCACCACGGGCATCTCGGTGTAGCGGGACGCCATGGCCGGGAAGAGCTTGTCCTCGAACGCCTGCAGCACAGCCCCCATGTGGCGCACCGCGCAGTCACCCAGGAAGGGCATGGCCCCGTGGGCAATCTCTCCCCTGGTTTCGATCTCTGCCCACCACCCGCCGCGGTGGCCCAGACAGATGCGGTCCTTGTTCAGGGGTTCAGGGATGATGACGTGCTGCACCCGCTTGGGGTCGAAGTATCCCCGCTCGGCAAGGTAGGCGACACCGCCGTAGCCGCCGGTTTCCTCATCCGCCGTGCCGGAGATTTCAATCGCGCCGCTGTAGGCGGGGTGGGTTTCGATAAAGGCCTCTGCGGCAATGATAGAGGCGGCAAGGCCCCCTTTCATGTCACAAGTGCCGCGCCCGTAGATCTTGCCCTCTGAGACCTCTCCGCCAAAGGGGTCGAAGCTCCAGCCCGCGCCCACTTCCACGACATCGGTGTGGCTGTTGAAATGCACGCACTCGCCCGAATGAGCCCCCTCGCGCCGCGCGATGATGTTCCAGCGGGGGTACTTGTCGCTGTCGCCGGGAGTACCGTGGGCGCGAATGAGTTCGGTCTGGAACCCGTGCGCCTTGAGCCGCCCGTCGAGGTATTCACAGATCAAGAGGTAATCGCGCCCCGGCGGGTTCAGCGTGGGCATGCGGACAAGGTCCTGCGTCAGGGCGATCAGGTCATCCCTTTTGGCGTCGATGGCGGCGGCGAGCTTGGTATCCATGACCGCAGGATCATCCGCCCGCACGCCCTTGGCAAGAGGTCAGGCGGCGATCTCTTTCATGGCAGCAAGCAGGCTGCGCACCTCATCCAGCGTGTTGTAGTGGCAGAGTGAGACGCGCACCGCGGCCTTGAGGCCCAGAGGATCAAGAATATTGCCGGAATAGTGATCCGCGCGGCGTATGTGCGTGCGGATACCCTGCGCGTTCAGCCGCTCAACAATGTCGGCGGCGGGAAGGCTGCCCAGTGCAAAGCAGACCAGCCCCTCGCGCGCGGCGTTCTCGATCCCGCCCAGGATGGTGACACCAGGCAGATCCGCAAGCCCCGGCAGGTTGCCGATGCCCCGCAGCATCGCGTCCGTCAGCGCCTGTTCGTGGTCATGGATCGCGGCACCCGCCGCCTCAATCCGGGCGCGGGGATCGGTGGCGTCGGATACCTGACCCCCCAGCCAATCGAGGTACTTCACCACATCCGAGAAGGTCGCGTAGGCCCCCGTGTCCCGCGTGCCCATTTCCCAGTTTCCTTTCGGCCCACCCATCAGCGTTTCGATAGGCAGGGCTGTGAGCCGGTCCGATGCCCAGGCGACGCCGTAGCCGTGGCGCGAAAACATCTTGTAGGGGGATACGACATAACCGTCGATATCATAACTGGCGATGTCGATATGGCCGTGGCTGGCGTGCTGGATGCCGTCGACAAAGATCAAAGCGTCAGGTGCCTTCGCCCGGATCGCGGTAGCGATGGCCGCAACATCGTTGGCGATGCCGGTCACGGGGGAGGTATGCAGGATCGTGGCCACGCGCACCTCATCGGTGACCACCTCTGTATAGGCCTCCGGCGTGACCCGCCCGGTTGGGTCGTCGTGGGGCACGTTCACATAAGCCTTGCCTGCCATCATCGCCCAATGCTGCGCTGCAGAGCGGGAGGCGGGGTGTTCGACCGAAGAGCCCAGCACCACGCCGCCCGGTAAGCTGCCCATGACGGCGGTGCGGATCAGACGGAAGGTCAATTCAGTTCCCGATTCGCCGACGAAGAAACGCCCGTCCGGCGCGTTAAAGAAAAGCGCCATGTCCGCCTTGGCCTGGGCGATGATCCGGCCCAGTTCGGCGGAGGCGGGGTTGTCCCGCCCCTGATTGTCAGGGATGGCGGCGAAGATGGCCGAGGTTTCAACCACTGATTTTAGGGTGAGAGCGCCGCCCGCGTTTTCGAAGAAGATCCGCTCGCCCTGGAAGGGGCAGTGGGTGACATGGGCGAAACGGTCGCGGATCGCGGTTTGCAGGGCTTGCGGGAAGGCGGGCATGGGTGTGTGGTCCTTTTCGCCGAACTATTACGGAAGAATTTGAACCTTCAAGGGGGCTTGTGCGTTGAAACCCCAATTGGCGCGTTTCCCGATCTTCGGAGCGCCCGGGATCGAGGAAGAACCATGTCACCGATGATACAAAAACATAAACTTGTCAGCCGCGCGCAGCAGGCTGAGGAAGAGGCCGAAGAGCGTTCCGTCAAGGATGCCTTGGCCCTGTCGCCGAAGCTGATCTATGAGGTCATCCGTCGCGAAGGGGAAGAGGAACTGGCCCGTACCCAGCGGTCACTGATCTGGTCCGGCATTGCGGCGGGCATCCTGATCAGCCTGTCGGTGCTGGGAGAGGCTATTTTCCGTACCTACCTGCCTGACACGCCCTGGCGGTATCTGGTTGAAAACCTTGGCTATTCCCTTGGTTTCTTGGCCGTGATCATGGGGCGGATGCAGCTTTTCACCGAAAACACGATCACCACCGTTCTGCCCATCATGCAGGAAAAGACCTGGAAGGCGCTGATGTCCATGCTGCGTCTCTGGGCGATCGTGCTTAGTGCCAATGTGGTCGGTGCCTTTGCCATTTCCGCCATGTTCGTCTTTACCTCCGCCTTGCCAGCCGAGTTGATGCCCGCGATTGAAGAACTGTCGCGTCATGCAACGGGAATGGGCGCCGCGCAGGGGTTTTGGCGGGCTATTCCGGCTGGTATCATCGTGGCATTGATCGTCTGGATGTTGCCGCAGGCGGATGAAGCGGCGTTCTTTCTGATCCTGACCTTTACCTGGCTCATCGCTGCTGGGGATTTCACGCACATCGTTGCGGGGTCCGTCGAAATGGCGGTATTGGTCTGGCAGGGCGAACTGGGCGCGGGTCCGGCGATCTTCAGCTTCTTTCTGCCGGTCCTGGCGGGCAATATCTTTGGCGGTACGCTTGTTTTCACGCTGGTGGCCTGGGGTCAGGTCCGCGATGATGTGGAAAAGAATGGGGAGCAGGGCTGAGCGATGGCAACCAGAAGACCACCACACAGTTTCTCGCTCTATTGGGGTTCCATCAAGGGCAGTGTCACGCACATCTCTGAGAACAACCTTGCCCTGGTGTCGGCCGGTATTGCCTTTTTCGTGATGCTGTCCCTCTTTCCGGCG
>JABDKA010000243.1 GCA_013002405.1 Sulfitobacter sp.
ATGCTCTACCAACTGAGCTAAACCCCTATGCCGGGTGTTGGACTAGTCGCAAATCGCGGGACGATCAAGGGGCATCGGCGTGCCCCCGGTGATTTTGCCGAGTTCCCGGTGGCATTCCGGGGTGCACTGATGGAAGAACCCTGCGAAGAACCAGATCAGGCGACCTTGCGGGAGACCGCGAAATTCGGGCTTTGTACGATGCCTGCATCAAAGAGCCTGGCGATTTCTGTATCGTCCATCCCCACGATGTCGCCCAAAATCTCCTCCGTCTGGGCCCCCAATAGCGGTGCCTTGGCTGGCCTCGTGCGTTCGTGAGCAGAGAAGGTTACGGGCGCGCCCGGAACCGGGAAGGTGCCCAGACCGGGCTGATGCAGGGTTTCGAACATCGGATTGTCAGGGCCAATATCCGGATCCTGGGTCACCGCCTCCTGCACCGTGCGGAATTGCGACCAGGTGACGCCCGCTGCGTCCAGCAGCGTCGCAACCTCGGCCGACGTGCGGGTGGCGAACCATGGCTGCAGTACTTCGGTGATCTGGTGCCGAAGCTTCCAGCGCACGCCTTCTTCGCTCAGGTCAGCGCCGGTGGCGGAGGCGAGCGCGGCCATCTTTTCGGTCGTGCTGGTCACCTTGACCAACCCATGCCATTGGCGGCTGGTCAGGCCGATGACCATCACGCGTTTGCCATCGGCGGTGGCGAAATCCTGTCCGTAAGCACCATAGAGCGCGTTGCCCGATTTGCCGCGCTGCGTCTGGTTCACGACGGCGTCACCGATCATGCCAAGATGACCCAGGGTCGCGGCGGCCACGTCCTTCAGGGACAACTCCACGTCCTGTCCTTCACCGGTGCGAAGCCGGTGGCGTTCGGCTGCCAGAAGGGATGAGACCACCATGTTCCCAGCCACCAGATCCCACGCTGGCAGGGCGTTGGCGACGGGCTCTTCGTGGCCTTCCGGCCCCGTGATGTCAGGAATGCCAAGCGCGGGGTTCACGGTGTAATCTACCTGCGGACGTCCGCGCCGGTCCCCCATCAGCGTGACCATGATCAGATCTTCGCGGTGCCTGCTGAGGGTTTCGTAGTCCATCCAACCGCGCACCCGCAGGTTGGTCAGGAACAGGCCCGCGTCATCACCGGGGGCGGTGATGATCCGCGTGATCAATTCCTGCCCTTCGGGCGATTTCATATCCACCGCGATAGAGCGCTTGCCCTTGTTCATGCCTGCCCAGAACAGGCTCTGGCCAGAAGGCGCCACCGGCCAGCGCTTGGCGTCCAGCCCGCCGCCGATACGGTCAAAGCGGATCACATCCGCCCCCATCTGCGCCAGCGTCATCCCGGCAAGCGGGACCGCCACGAAAGCGGACCCTTCAACAACGCGCATCCCTTTCAGAACCGTACTCATTCTTTATATCTCCCACATGGCAGTGGCTTGCATGCACTGGTGGCTTTTCTCGGCGACGCTGGCCAGCTTCCACTGGGAGGCATCGGATTTCTCTGCGGTCACACTCAGGCGGTCAGCGGCAAAGAGCGGGTGCACACCACGATAGGAAAAGAGCCTGGGCGCGCAGCCACGATGTGTGGTTGCAAGATCCATCAGCAGTTGGGCCTGTAGCGGTCCGTGCACGACCAGATCCGGATAGTGCTCAACCTTCTGCGCATAAGGAAGGTCGTAATGGATCCGGTGTGCATTGAAGGTGATGGAGGAGTAGCGGAAGAGCAGCGGCGTGCTCACCGGGACATCCTCTGCGATGTCGGCGGCCTCCGGGGCCGCGATTTTCTTCGGCGGCGTGTAACTCTCAGGGATCTGAAGATAGACCAGGTCCTGGCGCTCCATCACGGCCAGACCCGCCGCGCCATGGATCTCGTGATCCAGGCTGACGATGACGATGTCGCCTGCGGCACCTGACTTTTCCACGATGTTGGCGATCGTGGTGCGCCGACGCAGGGTTTCACCGACGTGCAGCGGTGCCATGAACTCAACATTGCCACCGGCCCACATCCGGCGGTTCAGACGTACCGGCGGCATGAAATCGCCCAGCCGGGGGTGCCCATCTGGACCAAGTTCATCCATCGAAACCGTCGGTGGGAAGGCGTACCAGTGCCAGAGTGGCGGCAACCTGTCGCCACGCGTGGGTGCCGGTGTCCCCGGCTTGCCCAGGACAGCGTGAACCAGCTTCGCCTTTTGAAGCGAAATGCCACCGTGCGTTGTATCGCTCCGGTCGATCCAAGCGCCAAGGTTAATCTGATCCATTGCATGCCTCCCTCTACAGAATTGCTGTAGAAATCGCAGCGTATGAACAAAAAATCAAATGTTTTTAATGACTTAACGGTGGACTACGGTATACAATGGCAACCATGCTGCAGGTGAAAATTCCGGGCGCACATTGAAAACACGCGGAAAACCGGCGCTCTTTTGCAACCGCAGCATCGGTGGAAAAAATCGGCGGAAATCGCGGGTTATTTGTGCGTTATCGCCTCCAAAGCGGTCAGATCGTCGCCAGAGATCAGGGCTTCATGTGCCAGAATCATCTCTATCGGCCAGTCCCACCAGCCGATTGCAGAAAGACGCGCCGCCGCCTCCGGCGACAGCCTTCTGCGCACCACGCGCGCCGGGTTGCCCACAAGGATGGTGTAGGAAGGCACGGTGCCTGAAACGACCGCCCCGGCCCCCACGATCACACCATCGCCAATCCGTGCACCGGGCAGGATGCGCGCGCCCTGCCCCAGCCAGACGTCATTTCCGACCACAGTGTCCGCACCCGGGCCAGGCATAGAAGGCCGTCCCTCCATCGGCCCCCCGCCAAAGCCGGCAAAGGGATAGGAAGACAGCCCGTCGTAGCGGTGATTGGCCGAGGCGGTGATAAAGGTAACCCCGTCCGCGATCTGGCAGAACTTGCCGATGATCAGTCTTTCGGGGCTGAAATCAAAAAGATAAGGCGCCACCCGCGCAGCCCAGTCCTGTGGCGGGTCAAAGGCGCTGGCGTAGGTATAGTCCCCCACCGCCATGCGCGGATGATCGACCGCCGCCTTGAGGAACACGGTCCCTTCGTGGGCGCTGCCGTCGGAAAGCCGGACGGGGTGGCGACGGTCCGGGGGTGGGAAGGCGCTGTCGCTCACCATCTGATCCGCTCAGCCCTCTTCAGACCCGACCATCTTGGGGATGTTTTCAACTGCCGCTGCGGTCAGGGGGCCGATTTTGCCCAGAAGCTGCATCTTCTCCGCGTCATCCGGGCCCAGCCCTTTCAGGACATGCATGCCCGCGTTCAGTCGGCAACTGTCGATCCAGTCCTTGATCCCCGGGACCTGGTTCCAGACATGCTGATTGATATAGCCCTGGCGCTGAACCATCAGGGCCTCTGCGGGGGTGTTGAAGAAGTCAGTTACCTGTGAGGCCTGTTGTCGCAGCTTCTCGTCTGGAACCGTCGCTTCCAGGTGCGCGATCAGCGCGGCGCTGAAAACCGGCTGGAAGGGTCGCAGCATGAAGAGGTTGATTGTATCCCCGTCAAAGACCTTCGCCTCCGGATCATTGAGGATCACGCCGCCCCTCGCGGTACAATCGATATAAAGCGTCTTCGCACTCGCCTCCCGTACACCCTCGGCCAGCACCATACGCTCTGCCTGCAGATGCCGCACGTGACCCAGGCGCACGACATCGCTCACCTGTCGCAGGGCCTCGATCTCAATCTTTGAGCAGACAGCGGCGTGAAACCGCGTCGGCCAAACATCGGGATCCAGCCTCTGCCATCTCCCGATCCGTTCCATGTTGAGGCAATGTTCCTTGACCGATTTAGCGGAGGCGAGGCTTTCCAATTCCGACACCATCGAGCCCATGGTGCTGAAAAAGAAATCCCGGTGCGGCATGATCATGTCGCGCTGAAAGAGCCAGTAATCACTGGGCCGTACCCAGGTAATTCGATCCGCAGAGACACCCTGCGCCAGAATCCAGAGCACCGTGTCCATCGCGGTCTTGCCCGCCCCGAGGACGGTGAAATGATCGTGGCCGGGTGCCGCATCGGGCAGGTCGTTCGGCGGAATACAGGTTACGCCCGCATCCACCTCAAAGCTGCGGGTGTGTGTCGCGGGGATCGTTGCCATGTCACCCATGATGCCCGCCTGGACGATCTTGCGCCTCACCGAGACCTCTGTGGCGGCCCCCGAAATGCGCGACACGATGGTCCCGTCACGATATTCCGCCATGGGGAAATAGTGGACCCGGCCTGTGGGCAGATATCGCCGCTCCATCAAATCCTCGTAGTAGTGCAGGATCTCGTTCCTGGAAGCCAACTCAAAAAGCCCGGCGTTGTAGCCGCGCTGCGTCTTGCGGTCCTGACCCAGGTCGGTTGAGGGGACACCGTAAAAGGATGATGACTGGTGCAGCCGCACGAAGGGGTAGGCGTCAATCCAGTGCCCGCCCGGCCGGTCGCGCCGGTCAACAAGGGCAACGGTTGCGTCGGTCTCCT
>JABDKA010000025.1 GCA_013002405.1 Sulfitobacter sp.
TGATGGGCAGGAAGGCCAAGGCAAGGGCAGCGAGGCAGCTATAGATACTCATGCGGCAGCCTTCCTTAGCAGAACGGAAATATTGTCATCGATCGGGCGGCTCACCCGGTTGATGAGCTGCGTCGTGAAACCGGCGCGGCGCGCGGTGTCGGTCAGGGTGCGCAGGGTGAAATAGTTGACGTGATCAGGATAGCGGAAGCCGCACCACTTGGGCCCGATGATGCGGCGGTTGAGGGAGCCATAGTTGGGCACCCGGACGAAGACCGCGCCGCTGTCTTTCAGCGCCCGGTGCGCGCCTTTCAGCACGCCCATCACGTCCACTTCGTGTTCGAGGTAGGAAAACATGACGATCCCGTCGAATTGCCTTTCGTCGAAATTCCAGATCGCTTCGGCACCGGCCCCGTGCTGGCAGTATCCCCCTGCCGCGCGCATCGTGGCGTCCGCCTGAGCATGGAGCGCGTTGGACAGCTCAATCCCGTAAGGCGTCATCGGCGGTTTGATCCGGTCACCCGTACCGCACCCGATGTCCAGAACATGACCGTCCCGGAACCAGCGCCGAAAGCTCTCGGTCTTGTCGCGGTGGCCGAAGAGGGCGCCGCGCAGCCGCCGGACCACCGGGCTAAGCGGGGTGGAGCCGGGGCCCCGCTCCTTCTTTTTCTCATAGGTCTTTTCCCACGCGAAATCCTCTTCCAGCGCCTCGTAGGCCGGCGGGTTTCGCAGATAGGTCAGACCGCAGCCTGCACAGGTGGCCAGTTGCCAGTCTCCCGGCGAATAGGCCGCAATCGGTGTGGCTTCGGCCGTGCCGCAGGTGGGGCAATTGCGCTGGACGGCCGTATCCTTCATCCCGCCTTCTCCAGTCCGCGACCCTCTTGGAGGCGCTCAACCAGCATGAAGGTCTCAACCCCCGCATCGCCGGGACGGGTGCCAACGTGCACGACCGCCACACGGCGCGGGTTCAGTTGCCGCGCGGCAAGCAGTTGCGTCCCTTCCTGCGGGCCGAACCCATCGGGCAGCGCCGCAGATTGGTTGATGCCTTCCGCGGCAAGAGCTTCGACTGCGACCTGCGCGGCCGTTTCGGCGCAATCCCCCGCAAAGGAAATCTCACAGCGCCGGTCGGTACCGGGTGTCGCGGGGCGACCCATGGCAGGGGAAGGCTCAACATTCGAGAAGGGATCAAGATCGTAGAAGTCGTAGGATGCGCCGGACAGGGCGAAAGCCTTGGCGGCCTTTTCGGCGGTCATGTAGGGGGAGAAGCAGTGGTCAGCGAAGAGCTGCATTGCTGCACGGGCGGTGGATTTTGTGCCTCCAGCAGTCGCGCCTGTCGAGAGCACGGCGGTCGATATTGCGGCTGACAGAATCGCCACCGCGTTTCTGCGAATAAAGGCGAAACGGCTCATGTCCCTGCCTCGTTCGTCACGACGATCTTTGAGGTTCGACCGTTGAACGGTTCGACCTTGAGTGTCCCGACCGCGCCACGGTTTTGGAATGTTGCGGAAAGCCGAACGCCCTTGCGCGTGGCTTTGCTGATGGGAACGCCCAGGGTCGGCAGCGCCATCTGCAAACGCTCCGAGACATCCGACGGTTCAGAGTCCTTTGCCATCCAGACTTCGCAGTCAGGAATGCCTGAAGGGGTCTGTCGGAAGACTATGATGGTGCTTGGTCCCCGCCAAGTTCCCTTGTCATCCTGTTTCAGACCTTTGGCAGACAGCCGTTCGCCGACGCCCTCGTAGTTCGGAAAGGTCGCGACGCAGGTATCGCGCGCGATTTCCACCATTCTGACCAATTCTGCAGCAGTCGCGGTCTGACCTCCGGCGATTGCCGTTGCGGCATAAAGCGTCGCGCAAAACATGGCAGGGACGGAACTAGAAAAGCGCATCATCATCCTCGACCAGTTCGTCAAGCGCGCGCACCATAATCAGGCCCGCCCCCATGATAATCAGCGATCTTCCGATGGAGCCGGTCATGTTCTTGGGCAGCACTGTCGCCACGCCGTCACGGGATTTGCGCGCGGCCTTGGCCACGCCCTTGTCCTTGTGATCATCCTTGTCCGGTCTGTCGGGCAGGTTCAATGCAGAGGGCTGCCAACGGCGCAACAGCAGGCCCGCGCCGAGCAGCGCGAGGCCCGCCAAGATCGGCGCAGTGGTGGGAGACGGCTGCGTTGACATGGGATTCTTAGCCTTTCACAGCCGCCACGATCTTCTGCGCGCCGTCCTTGAGATCATCGGCGGCAATCACATCCACGTCGGAGTTGTTGATAATGTCCTTGCCCTGCTGCACGTTCGTACCTTCCAGGCGGACAACCAGCGGCACCTTCAAGCCCACCTCCTTCACCGCAGCGACCACACCCTCTGCGATCACGTCGCAGCGCATGATGCCGCCGAAAATGTTCACGAGGATCCCTTTGACGTTGGGGTCAGAGGTGATGATCTTGAAAGCTTCGGTCACCTTTTCCTTGGTTGCACCACCGCCCACGTCAAGGAAGTTGGCAGGCTCAGCCCCGTAAAGCTTGATGATATCCATGGTCGCCATGGCAAGGCCCGCACCGTTCACCATGCAGCCGATCTCACCGTCGAGCGCGATGTAGTTCAGATCATACTTGGAAGCCTCCAGTTCCTTGGGGTCCTCTTCCGTCGTGTCACGCAGCTCCGCAATATCGGCGTGGCGGTAGATTGCGTTGCCGTCGAAGGCGACCTTTGCGTCAAGTACCTTCAGATCGCCGCCGTCTGTCACAATCAGCGGGTTGATCTCCAGCATCTCCATGTCCTTCTCAAGGAAGGCTTTGTAGAGCAGACCCATCAGGCCCACGCATTGCTTGACCTGCTTGCCCTCCAGCCCCAGCGCAAAGGCGATGCGGCGGCCGTGGAAAGGCTGGTAGCCGGTGGCCGGATCGACGGAGAAGCTGAGGATCTTATCAGGGGTTGATGCAGCCACCTCTTCGATGTCCATCCCGCCCTCGGTCGAGCAGACGAAAGAGACGCGGCTGGTCTGGCGGTCCACCAGCAGGGCGAGGTAAAGCTCCGTCTCGATGCCCGAACCATCCTCGATGTAGATGCGATTGACCTGCTTGCCGTTGGGGCCTGTCTGGTGCGTGACCAGGGTGCGGCCCAGCATCTTCTTGGCCTCTTCGGCCGCCTCTTCCACTGATTTGGTCAAGCGCACGCCGCCCGCATCGCCTGCGTCGGCCTCCTTGAACTTACCCTTGCCCCGGCCGCCCGCGTGAATCTGGGCCTTCACAACCCAGAGCGGGCCGTCCATTTCGCCTGCTGCGCTTTTTGCATCTTCGGCCTTGAGGACGACGCGGCCGTCGGAAACGGGTGCCCCGTAGCTGCGCAGAAGGGCTTTGGCCTGGTATTCGTGGATGTTCATGAAAGCGGTCCCAGTTATGTTCAAGTCACCGGTACAGATCGGCGAGTCTTATGGTTGGGGGGCAGTTTCCGTATGTCACAGCATAATGCTAGTCAAAATCGACATTTGTGATCACACCGGAAAAATGTGTGATCACAAAATGGTCGGTTTTAGCGATATGTAAGGAAAATAAGGGGCTGTGAGGCGGAGCGAAGGGGCCGGGAGGTGATTCTCTCGCCCGCCGTCACATCGGCATCAGCGCCCAGTAGTCGAGATCGAGCAGCACTTCCGGCACATACTTGCCATCCTCGCCGCGCAGGGCGAAGGGCGCGCCGCCCTTGGTCGCCACCAGCCGCAGTCTTATCGCCCCGATACCGGGCGCCCCGGTCTCGGCCTTGTCCAGCACCTCTGACCAGGCGCGGATCGTGTCCCCGGCAAGACAAGGGTTCGCGTGCGCGCCGCCGTTCAGGCCCACCACCATCTGCGCGTTCGCCAGCCCGTTGAAGCTCAGCGCGCGGGCCATGGATATGACGTGCCCGCCATAGATCAGGCGGGTGCCGTCCGGGCGCGCGGAGGTGTCGAAGTGGACCTTGGCGGTGTTCTGCCAGAGGCGCGTGGCCATCATGTGCTCGGCTTCTTCCACGGTCACACCATCGACGTGATCGATCCGCTCACCCACCTCATAGTCCCCCCAGCGGTGCGGTTCGCCCGCAAGCGTGAAGTCATAACCGGTAAAATCCAGTCCTTTCGGCACGACAAGCTCCCCGGCCTCAAGCGCCTTGGGCAAATCGGGCACAACCGTTTCGGGCGGAGGCGCGTCGATGTCCGATTTCCGCACCATCACCCAACGCACGTATTCCATCACCTTCTCGTCGTGCTGGTTCAGGCCCGTGGTACGGACATAGACCACGCCCGTCCGCCCGTTGGAGTTCTGCTTGAGCCCGATCACCTCGGATTCCGAGCGCAGCGTATCCCCGGGCCAGACCGGCGTCAGCCAGCGGCCTTGAGCATAACCAAGGTTGGCAACGGCGTTGAGCGACACATCGGGCACCGTTTTGCCAAAGACAATGTGAAAGGCGATCATATCGTCCAGCGGGCTAAAGGGCAGGCCGCAGGATTGGGCGAACTGGTCCGAGGAATAGAGCGCGTGGCGCGCGGGATAGAGCATGTGGTAGAGCGCGCGCTCTCCCATCTTCACGGTTCGTGGCACGGCGTGGCGGATCAATTCGCCGACGGTGTAGTCCTCGAAAAAACGGCCCGGGTTGGTCTTGGCCATTACTGTCCTCCCAGCTTGGTATCGGGGGTGTAAGTGCCTTCGACTTCCTTGGTCACCGCCTGTCCGCATCGCATCACGCCCGCCGCATGATCCCAAGTCTGGGTGGGCGTGCCGTAAAGCTCCCAGCCCTTGTTCAGGGCCTCAGTGACCTTGTGGCAAAAGGCGGATTTGTCCTCTTCCGAGAGGAAGCGATAGAGTTTCATGTCTTTACTCCGGTCTCAGATCAGGAGGGGAAGGGCCAGACGCCCAGCCAGATGTGGATCGCGCTGATCAGGGCCAGCATGATCAGGCTGATGACGGCAAGCCGGATATAGGTCGCGCGGCCCGCGGGGGCAGGGGGCGTCCAGTCAGGTTCGGCCCGGTTGATCAGGATCACCTCGACCACGGCCCAGGCCAGAAGCCCGCCGAAAAGGATGACCGATGCCAGATCACCGTTCACCAGCAGATGCGCCAGCGCCCAGATCTTGACCGCCGTCAGCTGCGGATGGCGGATCCGGTAGGCGGGCCAGGCCTTGGCCCCCTTCGCGGCGGAAGAACCATAGACCCAGATCGCCAGGACCATCGCAAGGTTGTTCACGTGCACCATCCAGGTGGGCGGATACCAAAGCGGGATGAAGTCGGCGCCCCGGTAGCCGATAACCATCAGGACGACGCCACCAAGGACACCGAGCGCGACCAGCCCTTTGCCCCGATCGCCCAGCCGTGCGCGGGCATCCGGTGCGATGCGTTTCAAGAAATGCGCCGCACACCAGAGTGCGAGGCCGATGATGAGAAGTGTCATTGCGCGTTCTCCGCGTTGAGGGCTTCGATCGCCTCCATTTTGGCCAGTGTCTCGCGGGCGGTGGCCACGTGCAGGTTTTCCACAATCTTGCCATCCACCACGGCAACCGACTGGCCCGAGGCGATGACCGCATCATAGGCCTCAATCTGGCGGCGGGCGAGGTCCACTTCCGCCTCGCTCGGTGAAAAGGCTGCGTTGGCGACCTCAAGCTGCGCGGGATGGATCAGTGTCTTGCCGTCGAATCCCATATCGCGGCCCTGGTCGCATTCCGCGCGCAGGCCCTCGTCATCCTTGAATGCGTTGTAGACGCCATCGACAATGGCACATTCGTGCGCCTTGGCTGCCAGCAGGCAGAGGCCAAGCCCCGTGATCAGCGGCAGACGGTCCTGGCGGAAACGGGTCTGGAGGTCCTTTGCCAGGTCGTTGGTGCCCATGACCATGCACTGAAGCGAATGGTGCGCGGCGATGGCCGCGGCATTCAGCATCGCGCCCGGTGTCTCCATCATCGCCCAGAGCGGGACATCGCCAACGATCTCGGCCAGGGATTCCAGATCACCGGGGTTGCCGACCTTGGGCAGCAGGATCGCGTCAGGCTGCATCTTTGCCGCGGCCAGTGCGTCATCCCGGCCCCATTCGGTATCGAGACCGTTGATGCGGATCACCTTCATGCGAGGGCCGTAACCCCCTTCGGTCAATGCCCCCGCAAGGGTTTCGCGCGCACTTTCCTTCTCATCCGGGCTTACCGCGTCCTCGAGGTCAAAGATGATCGCATCACAGGCCAGCCCCCGTGCCTTGTCCAGCGCACGTGGCTTGGAGCCAGGGATGTAGAGGACGGATCTCAGGGGGCGGGAGAGTTTGGTCATGGCGCGGGCTCCGGTGCAGAGTGAGTCATTTTGTTGCGCGCGAAAGGGGCATTTCTGGACAAAAAGTTCAAGCCAAAACGCGCCGCAGCGCAGCAAAGCTAAAATGCGCAACGCCTGCGTGCGCTGGATTAACCGTAAATCAAACCCTCTGGCGCAGCATTTCCAGTGCCGCACCTTTGGAAAGGGCCTTTCAGGAGAGGCCCCCGATGTGAACGGGAAGGGGCGCTGCAACTTGGTGAAACACTGGCCCATCCAGGGCTCGCCGGGAAAACCCGGCCTTGGTCCAAAGGTCTGGATGCCGCCTTTTTGAATGAAGGCAAGACGCATGAAACCGATGCAAAGAATGTTCAACCTGACGGCCCTGACAGCAGCGGCTGTCCTCTATATTGTCACAGCCAGCGATCTGGCCGCACAGGGCCGCAACTGCGCGCCGCGCGATGCGGTGGTCGGCCGACTTGCCGAACGCTACGGTGAGACGCGACAGTCCATGGGGTTGGGGGCAAATAACTCGATCGTGGAGGTCTTCGCCTCCGCTGAAACGGGCAGCTGGAGCATTACGATCACGACCCCCAGCGGGCTGACCTGCCTCGTCGCCGCGGGACAGGCCTTTGAAGCCCTGTCTGAGGCTCTGCCGACCAAGGGGAACGACGCTTAGACCCTTAGATCAAAGTTGAAGAGGGTTGGATAAGGTGGGCGCTGGCTCACCTTTTTTCATTTATGCACCTTTGAATCCACAGGCCGTTGATTTGAATGGACCAAAGGAATACCGGTGACGCAGGTCTTCATATATTGAATGAATTTGACGCCGTAATAGGCTGATCAGGTTCAAGTAATTCCGTCCCAGATAAGCTTGCTGCCTGTCACCAGCAAAAGCAGGTAGGTTAGGGCGAAAAAGGCCCGCTCGGGCACCAGGTGATGGGCCTTTACGCCAAGCCAGGTGCCCAAGAGCGCGAAGGGCGCAAGGATCAGGTTCACCTTGAAGGTCTCGACCGTGAACATGCCAAGGGCGGCGTAGGGGACGAATTTCACGATGTTCAAGACCCAGAAGATTAGGACCGTCGTGGCCTGAAAGGTGGTCTTGGACAGACCGCGCGTCAGCAGGAAAACGGCGGCGGGCGGGCCGCCCGCGTGGCTGACGAAGGTGGTAAAGCCCACGGCGATCCCCATCACCCCGCCCATCCAGTCGGGCATCCGGGTCCGCGCCAGGCGGATCCAGCCCCTGCTGAGGCTGAATTGCCAGAGCACAAAGCCGACCGAGACGCCGCCGATCAGCAGCCTGAACACATCCGGTGAGGCAACGCGGTAGAGAAGCGCCCCAAGGACGACCCCTGGCAGTCCGCCAAGGATCAGAAGCCGGGCGTCAACTGCACTCCATTTCCGCCAGTAAGGTCTGAGCGAGCTGACATCGATCAGCATCAGCATCGGAAGCATGATCCCCAGCGCCAGTCCCGGCTCCACCACCAGCGCAAGGATGGTCGCAGCCGCAAAGGCCGCGCCAGAGCCGAAACCAGCTTTCGAGATACCGGCGAAGAGCACGGCGAGACTGCTGATCAGAAGAAACCAAGGATCGAAAACCTGCATCACTTTTTTTTCGAACTCCCGGCGCAGTACGGAACCTGTGGCAGAATGACGCGTTAGTGAGCTGTAACCAACTTCACGAGGTTACGAACCGTAACCAGTAACCAAAGGTGCTAAACCATGAAACGTTTTTTGAGTACAACCGCAATCCTGATGACCCTCGCAGGCACGGCCATGGCCGACGGCCATGCGGCCAAGATGGGACAGATCAAGGCCGAGCAAGGTGATTTTTTTGCCTCCGACCTGATCGGAATGCGCATCTGGAAGTCCGAAGTCGAGGTCGACACCAATGCGACCGTTTCCGCGAACGCCACGCAGGAATGGGACAATATTGGTGAGATCAATGACATCATTATCACCGAAGATGGTGACGTGCGTGCTGTCATCCTCGGTGTTGGGGGTTTCCTGGGCATGGGCGAGCGTGACGTGTCTGTCTCCATGGATGACATCAAGGTCCTGACCGAAGATGGCGACAGGGATTCCCGTTTCCTCGTTGTGACTACGACGACCGAGGCGCTTGAAACCGCCCCTGCCTTCGAGCGGACGGTAGAGGATGCCGAACAGATGGCGGAGAATACGGCACAAGAGACCGAAGAGATGGCTGAAAACGCCGCTGCCGAAACGGAACAGACGGCCGAGAACATGGCCGCCGAAACCGAGCAGATGGCAGAGAAAGCCGAGACTGAACTCGATAACAGCACAATGGCCACCGGCACCATGCTGGAGCGTCCGAATGTCGCGCGCGACGGCTATACCGAGGTGACCATGTCGGAACTGTCGAACCTTCCCGCTGACCGGATCGAAGGTTCCTACGTCTACGGCGCAAACGATGAGACCGTGGGCGAGATCGACGCGCTGCTGCTCGACGGTGAAGGCAAAGTGGCTGAAGTCGTCGTGAACGTTGGCGGGTTCCTGGGTCTGGGTGAAAAGCCCGTTGCCGTGTCGTTTGAAGAGCTGCAGTTCCTGCAGAACAAAGATGGCGATGACCTGCGCATCTACATTGACGCCACAGAAGAGAAGCTGGAAGCCAAGCCTGAGTACACTCAGTAACCAGGCGACCTGTCCGTGACGTTTCTGGGCCGCCCTTGCCGGGGCGGCCCTTTGCTTTTGCCGCACTGCAGCTTGGCAACTTGCAGGGTGGCCCGCATTTCGCTATGCCGCCCCCAACGTAACTCTGATTGGAGACTTCCTCATGGCCAGACCCAAGATCGCGCTCATCGGCGCCGGGCAAATCGGCGGCACGCTTGCTCATCTCGTTGCTTTGAAAGAGCTGGGCGACGTTGTCCTTTTCGACATCGCCGAGGGCATTCCCGAGGGCAAGGCGCTCGACATCGCGGAATCGGGCCCGGCGGGCAAGTTCGACGCGGCCCTGAGGGGCACGCAGGACTATGCCGACATTGCGGGTGCTGACGTTTGCATCGTCACCGCCGGTGTGCCGCGCAAGCCGGGGATGAGCCGGGACGACCTTCTGGGCATCAACCTCAAGGTCATGAAATCCGTGGGCGAGGGCATCGCCAGCCATGCCCCCGACGCCTTTGTTATCTGCATCACCAACCCGCTTGACGCGATGGTTTGGGCACTGCGCGAATTCTCCGGCCTGCCGCACGAAAAGGTTTGCGGCATGGCGGGTGTGCTTGACTCGGCCCGCTTCCGCCACTTCCTGGCGAGCGAATTCAATGTCTCCATGAAGGACGTCACCGCCTTCGTTCTGGGCGGCCACGGCGACACGATGGTGCCGCTGGTGCGCTACTCCACCGTGGCGGGCATCCCCCTGCCTGATCTGGTCAAGATGGGCTGGACCACGCAGGACAAGCTGGACAGCATCGTTCAGCGTACCCGCGACGGCGGGGCCGAGATTGTGGGTCTGTTGAAGACCGGTTCGGCCTTCTACGCCCCCGCGACCAGCGCGATCGAGATGGCGGAAAGCTATCTTAAGGACCAAAAGCGCGTCCTGCCCTGCGCGGCCTACGTGGACGGTGCCTATGGTCTGAAGGGCTTTTACGTGGGCGTACCCACGGTTATCGGCGCAGGGGGGATCGAACGGGTAGTCGAGATTTCCATGAACAAGGACGAGCAGGAGATGTTCGACAACTCCGTCAATGCCGTGAAGGGCCTGGTTGAGGCCTGCAAGGGGATCGACCAGAGCCTGAAATAGGCAATTCTGCTAAGGGTTGATTGAAAGGGCGTGCCTTCGGGTGCGCCCTTTGTTTTTGAGAGGGGCGAATTCACATAACGCGGGAACGAACGGACCTTGGCCAAGGTGGATTCCAATCAGGAAAACCGTGCCCGCACAGTCTCGATGTCGAGTTGGTGTTCCGTCAACCCTTCGGCCTCCCATTCGCTTCTTTCCGCCTCGAAGAAATCGCCACCGTAAACGTGCAGTGCTGCGGTGAGCCGGGGAATTGGATTGGTCACGGAATGGATAATATCCGCACCCATGGGGCAAACATCTCCGGTCGACAGTGCCTTTGCGCCAGCCGCTTCGATCAGCCCCTCTGGATGGTCTTTGACGCGACGCCAGAATATATTGTCCTCGCGGCCACCGTAAATGCCTACGACAGCCCACATTTCGTGGTTATGAGGCGGGATGGTGGTAGACGGCTTCCAAGCGAGGTTCAGGATCGTCAAATTTGAAGATTGATAAAGCGGCGTAATACCCGGCTGTTCTGGCTCTCCTAAGGTCGCGAGCAGATGGGAAGGATTGGACATTGCGCGCCGCATCAGCTCGGCGGCCGATTTGTGTGTTGGGTCTTTTTCGACGGCTTCGACGCAGTCAGCGATAAATCTATCAAGATCAAACATAGAGCAATTCCCCGTGGAGACCTTACCACAAAAAGGGTTGGTAGTCAGTAATGGGCTCAAACCCCACACTCTCTATTCCCGCTGACGCATCAAGAACAAGTGAGCAGGTTGCTTGATGCGCTTTGCGGCTTTTCAACCTAGGCTGGCCCCATGCGATTTCTGTTTGCCTTCCTCCTCCTGTTCCTGCCCCATGCCTCCCTTGCCTGCGATCTCGCTCTGGTCCTTGCCGTCGATGTCTCCGGCTCTGTCGATGAACGCGAATACCGTATCCAGATGGAGGGGCTGGCGCTGGCCCTGAGTGACGGGATCGTGGAGGATGCGTTGGTCGATGCGCAGGCACAGATTACGGTGGTGCAGTGGACCGGGGCGTCCCGCCAGCGCCAGACCATCCCCTGGACCGCAATGACAAGTGTTGAGGAGGTGCGTGCCCTGGCGGTGCAAGTGGACAATGACCTGCGGCGCTGGCGCAATTTTTCGACCGCCATCGGTGAGGCGATCACTCTTTCCGCCGACCTCTTCGATGCCGTGCCAGAGTGTCGCCGCAAGGTCATCGACGTCTCCGGCGACGGGATCTCTAACGAAGGCAAGGAGCCGCAGGAGGTTCTGCCAAGCCTGAATGCCCGCGGAATTGTGGTAAATGGCCTCGCAATCGAGACCGACGAGACGGACCTGACTGCCTACTATTTCGAGAACCTGATCGTCGGCGAAGGGGCCTTTGTCATCACGGCCAACGGATTCGAAGATTATCCCGAACAGATCCGCCGAAAGCTGCAGCGCGAGACGACGAAACAGCTGAGTCTCGCTGAAGAATGATTGTTGTGATCACAGCGTGTTATGCTGTGATCACAAATGGCAGTAATAGTGTAAAAAAGTGCAAAACCTGCGCAGGTGCGCCAAGAAACCGCGCCTGCGGGGGCTCTGGCCTCGTGACAGTGCCGCGAAATACGCTATCAATAGGCCCAGCCAACAAAACGACTGCAGTCAAATCAAAGGACCCAGCTATGGCCGATGTGAATAGGGGCGATCGCCCCCTGTCGCCGCACCTGACGATCTACCGCCCGCAACTGACCTCCATGACCTCAATCCTCACGCGGATCACCGGCAACGCGCTGCTGATCTCGGCCCTGATGATTGTCTGGTGGTTCCTCGCGGCGGCCACGTCGGAGGACTATTTCAACACTGCGAATGCTTTCCTGACCAGCTGGTTTGGGGATCTGGTCTTGCTCCTGTCGGTCCTGGGACTGTGGTACCACACGCTCGCCGGGATCCGGCACCTGATCTGGGACAACGGCATCGGGCTGGATATTCCCACCGCGGAAAAGATGGGCTGGGCCTGTCTCGGCGGGTCGGTCGTGCTGACCGTTCTTACTGTTCTGATCGTGTAAGGGGGATAGTATGTCTTATCTGACAGACCGCAAACGGGCCATGGGCCTGGGCTCCGCCAAATCGGGGACCGAACACTTCTGGTCCATGACCGTCAGCTCCGTCGCGCTGCTGATCCTGGTGCCGCTTTTCGTCTTCACCTTCGGCGCGGTCCTTGGCGGCACGTACGATGAAATCCTGGCCTACTACAGCCGTCCCACGCCCGCGATCATCGCGGCACTGACGCTGGTGGTGGGCTTCAAGCATTTCAACGACGGGTGCCAGACCCTGATCGAGGACTATGTGCACGGCACGGCACAGAAGATCACGCTCATCCTGATGACCTGTCTCAGCTACGGCGCTGCCGCGGTGGGCGTTTTCGCCATCGCACGCCTCGCACTTTGATCCATACATTCCTACGGGAGACCGACTATGGCCGCATATGATTATGAAACCCACGAATATGACGTGGTGGTGGTAGGGGCCGGGGGCGCCGGCCTGCGCGCAACGCTTGGCATGGCCGAACAGGGACTGCGCACCGCCTGTATTTCCAAGGTATTTCCGACCCGCTCGCACACCGTTGCCGCCCAGGGGGGCATCGCCGCCTCCCTCGGCAACATGGGCCCCGACAGCTGGCAGTGGCACATGTACGACACCGTCAAGGGTTCCGACTGGCTGGGCGATACCGACGCGATGGAATACCTCGCCCGTGAGGCCCCCAAGGCGGTTTACGAGCTTGAGCACTACGGCGTGCCCTTTTCCCGGACGGAGGAAGGCAAGATCTACCAGCGCCCTTTCGGCGGCCACACCACCGAATTCGGCGAAGGTCCTCCGGTACAGCGCACCTGTGCTGCCGCTGACCGGACCGGCCACGCGATCCTGCACACGCTCTACGGTCAGTCGCTCAAGAACAACGCGGAATTCTACATCGAATACTTCGCGATTGACCTGATCATGTCCGAGGACGGTGTCTGCCAGGGTGTGCTTTGCTGGAAGCTGGACGACGGCTCCATGCACCTCTTCGCGGCCAAGATGGTGGTCCTGGCCACCGGTGGCTACGGCCGGGCTTACTTCAGCGCCACCTCCGCGCACACCTGCACCGGCGACGGTGGCGGCATGACGGCCCGCGCGGGCCTGCCCCTACAGGACATGGAGTTCGTTCAGTTCCACCCCACGGGTATTTACGGGGCGGGTTGCCTTATCACCGAAGGGGCCCGGGGCGAGGGGGGCTACCTTACCAACTCCGAGGGCGAGCGGTTCATGGAGCGCTATGCGCCGACCTACAAGGATCTTGCCAGCCGCGACGTGGTCTCGCGCTGCATGACCATGGAAATCCGCGAAGGCCGCGGCGTGGGGGAGAACAAGGATCACATCCACCTGCACCTCAACCACCTGCCGCCGGAAACGCTGGAACTGCGCCTGCCGGGCATTTCGGAAAGTGCGCGCATCTTTGCGGGCGTGGACCTGACCAAGGAACCCATCCCGGTCCTGCCCACCGTGCATTACAACATGGGCGGTATCCCCACGAACTACTGGGGTGAGGTACTGGCCCCGACCAAGAGCAACCCCGACAACGTTTCTCCAGGCCTTATGGCCGTGGGCGAGGCGGGCTGCGCGTCCGTTCACGGGGCCAACCGCCTGGGCTCCAACTCCCTCATCGACCTGGTGGTCTTTGGCCGCGCGGCCGCGATCCGCGCCAAGGAAGTGGTGGACGCGGAGGCACCCGTGCCCACGCCCAACCAACGCTCGGTCGAGGCGGCCTTCTCCCGCTTCGACGGCCTGCGCTACGCCAACGGCCACGTGCCCACCGCGGAACTGCGCCTTGAGATGCAGAAGACCATGCAGCAGGACGCTGCCGTCTTCCGTACCGACAAGACGCTGGCCGAGGGCGAGGAAAAGATGAAGGACGTGGCGGGCAAGATGGATGACCTCCACGTCACCGACAAGAGCCTGGTCTGGAACTCCGACCTGATGGAGACGCTGGAGCTGACCAACCTCATGCCCAATGCGGTGGCCACCATCACGGCGGCGGCGGCACGCAAGGAAAGCCGCGGCGCTCATGCGCACGAGGATTACCCTGACCGCGACGATGAGAACTGGCGCAAGCACAGCCTCATCTGGTTCAAGGGCAATGAGGCCTCGCTCGGCTTCCGCGGCGTACACACCAAGCCCCTGACCAGCCACAATGAAGGCGGGATCGACCTGAAGAAGATCGCCCCCAAGGCGCGGGTCTACTGATGCGGGGCGCTGGAAAGGTGAAAATGCTGATGGTCGCGGTCGGTCTGGCTGCGGCGATGCCGGTGACGGCAATGGCCGAGGGGCATACGAGCGAGTTTCCCGGCAACAAAGGATATGTCGGCGACAAGGGTACATTGAATGACGCGGGTTACCTTCCGCCACAAACCCAGCGCGCCAAAAAGGCTGTCCGCGTCGTGTCCGTGCCGCCCTGTCCGCCGGACTTCACTGGCCTTTACCGCGGCACACTTTATTGCCTGAACGGAAAGCTGGTCCCCTGATGGCAAGCCTGATCTGATATGAGAGCCCTTCTGGTCAGCGCCATTGTCTTTGGCACCGTCGCCTGTGCGCCGGTGGAGCAGGCTGTTGATCAAACGGCGCGTCAGGCCGCCAAGGGGGTCGTGACCGAAACCCTGGCCACCCGCTTTCCACAGGTGCCGAAAGAGCTGATCACCCCCTTCACCGATTGCATCATCGACAACTCGAACGCCTCCGAAATCCGGACCTACGCCCGCGCCGCCATCGTCGGGGTCGACGATCAGACAGCAGCAACGGTGCGGGGCGTTCTGGCCCGACCGGAAACAGTGCAGTGTCTGGGTGCCAGTGCCCTTCAGACGAGGCTGAGCTGACCGATGAAGCCCTTTGCCGATCCCGTCCCCGCCGACCCGACGCTGGAGGCCCTGCGCGAGGCTTTCCGCTCTGCCGACCGCGCCACGCGGCGGAGGCTGGTTCCGGCCTTGCCCCCGGCGGAGGTGGAATTTGCGGGCATTCGCATGTACGTAGATCCCCGGGACAACTATACTGATCGGATGATCTGGCTCGACAGCCAGCCGCCCGAAATGACCTCTCTCATGGCCCTGACCGAGATTGTGGAGGGGCAGAACGCCTTCATCCTCGACATTGGTGCCAACTGCGGGGCCTTCACCGTGCCGCTCGCGCTTGCGGCAGGGGAGGGCAGCCGTGTTATCGCCTTTGAGCCGAACCCCGTGATGATTGGCCGTCTGGGATATAACCTCAGCCTGAACGGGCTGGGCAGTAAGGTGCGCATTGAAAGCTGCGCGCTGGGCGCCGAGGCGGGCGAGGCGATGCTCAACCTCAGGACCGGCAATTACGGCCAGGCAACCCTGAACCCGATAAAGGAAAGGGCGCGGGCCGGTGGCACGCTGGTGCCGGTGCGCCCCCTGACGGAGTTCACCGCGCAGGCCCGGGATCACGATATCTCGGTCCTGAAGATCGACGTGGAAGGGGCAGAAGTTGCGGTCATGTATCCGCTGTTAGAGGCGGGTGGCTGGTTGCCCGATGTTGTCCTGATGGAAACGCGCCACGCGGGCGACTGGGACATGGACCTTGTGAAAATGATGGCCGACTCAGGCTTTGAGCCCCGGCTTGAGGCCGACGGAAACACGCTGTTTGTCCATAAGGACGCAGCCCATTGATAAGCGCGCCGAAGCGGCGCACATGGAATATAACGGGCGATTTCGCCCCAAGAAAGGAGACGTGACATGGTTCAGCTGACACTCCCCAAGAATTCCCGCATCACGCGTGGCAAGACCTGGCCCAAGCCGGAAGGGGCCACGAATATCAAGGAATTCCAGATCTACCGCTGGTCCCCGGATGACGACAAAAACCCTTCCATCGACACCTATTTTGTCGATCTGGATACATGTGGGCCGATGATCCTGGACGGGCTGATCAAGATCAAGAACGAGATTGATCCAACGCTCACATTCCGCCGCTCCTGCCGGGAAGGGATCTGCGGCTCCTGTGCCATGAACATCGACGGGATCAACACCCTGGCCTGCACCTACGGCGTGGCCGAAGTGAAGGGTGCCGTGAAAATCTATCCTCTGCCGCACATGCCCGTGGTCAAGGATCTCATCCCGGACCTCACGCATTTTTATGCCCAGCACGCCTCCATCAAGCCCTGGCTGGAGACGGAAACAAATGCACCCGCAAAGGAATGGAAGCAGTCCATCGACGACCGTGAAAAGCTCGACGGTCTTTACGAATGCATCATGTGTGCCTGCTGCTCCACCTCCTGCCCCAGCTATTGGTGGAACGGCGACCGCTACCTTGGGCCCGCGGCGCTGCTGCATGCCTACCGATGGATCATTGACAGCCGGGATGAACATACGGGGGAGCGGCTGGATGAGCTGGAGGATCCCTTCAAGCTTTACCGTTGCCATACCATCATGAACTGCGCCAAGACCTGCCCGAAGGGCCTGAACCCTGCGGCAGCGATTGCGAAGATCAAGAAGCTGATGGTCGAACGGACCGTCTGACGCCACTCTTTCAGTCTATTGGCCTGTCATCGTCCGCCCGGGGCGATGATAGCCAAAGGCTGGATGAGGTCCTGCTCATGCTGATATTTGCCTTCGTCATCGCGATCATGGTTGTGGCCATCTACGCCCACCGCAACAGGGACCGTCGTTTGTGCCGCTGGCGCACCAGCCGGGCGGGCAGCAAGGGGGCGCTGATCAAGTACACCTGCATCACCTGCGGGGCCGAGGCCTTCCGCGCGAAAGGCAAGCCCGACCGTTGCCTCAAGACCCTGAACAAGCCGGTTCTTTGAGCTGACCCAGCATCCCTCTCGACGCAAAGGGGACCCTTGGTTAACCTCGCCTTAGCCAAGGGGACTTTATGACAGCTTTCAAAGCCGATGTAATCATCGTGGGCGCGGGCCTGGCCGGCATGGTGGCCGCCCATGAGGCCGTTCTGCGTGGCAGGCGCGTGCTGCTGCTCGACCAGGAAGCACCGCAATCGCTGGGCGGCCAGGCCTTCTGGTCGCTGGGCGGGCTTTTCATGGTGAATACGCCGGAACAGCGGCGGCTCGGGATCAGGGACAGCGCCGAACTGGCACTCTCCGACTGGATGGGCTCCGCCCAGTTCGACCGGCCCGAAGATGCCAACCCGCGCGCCTACGCGGAGCGTTTCGTCGACTGGGCGGCGGGCGACATGCGCGCCTGGTGCTACGACATCGGCATGCGCTGGTTCCCTGTTGTCGGCTGGGCCGAAAGGGGTGGCGGGCTGGCAGGCGGTCACGGCAATTCGGTCCCGAGGTTCCACATTACCTGGGGCACGGGTACGGGTGTCGTCGCCCCCTTCGCCAAGCTCATGACCCGCTACGCTGCGGCGGGTCAGATCAAGCTGGGCTTTCGCCACCGTGTGACGGAACTGGTCACCACCAACGGTGCCATCACCGGGATGCGCGGCGACATCCTTGAAAACAGCACGGCGGCCCGCGGCGTCTCCACGTCCCGCGAGGTGACCGGCAGTTTTGAGCACAGTGCAGAGGCCGTGGTCCTGACCACCGGCGGCATCGGCGGCAACCACGATATCGTCCGACAGCACTGGCCCGAGGACCGCCTTGGCAAGGCCCCCGACAGGATGGTGGCGGGCGTGCCCGACTACGTCGATGGCAAGATGCACGGCATTGCGGCAAAGGCGGGGGCGGGCCTGATCAACGAAGACCGCATGTGGCACTATTGCGAGGGGTTGCAGAACTGGAACCCCATCTGGCCCAACCACGGTATCCGCGTTCTCCCGGGCCCCTCGTCGATGTGGTTTGATGCCAGGGGCAACCGGATGGAGGCCCCCTTCCTGCCGGGCTTCGATACACTGGGCACCCTCAAGCGGATCCTCCGGGCGGGCGAACACAGCTGGTTCATTCTGACCCAGAAGATCATCGAAAAGGAATTTGCCCTATCGGGCTCCGAACAGAACCCCGACCTGACCGATGGCGGCTGGCGCGACGTCATCAAGGCGCGGCTGGGCAAGGGGGCGACACCGGCGGTTGAGGCCTTCAAGCAGAAGGGCGAGGATTTCGTCGTGGCCGATGATCTGGAAAGCCTCGTTGCAGGGATGAACCGGGTCACGCCCGACCAACCGCTGGACCTGGATCATATCCGCACCCAGATCCGGGCGCGCGATCTGCAACTGGACAATACCTTCTGCAAAGATGCTCAGGTCACGGCGATCCGGGGTGCCCGAAACTACAAGGGTGACAAGCTCATCCGAACGGCCAAGCCCCACGCGATCCTGGACCGCGAAAATGGCCCTCTCATCGCCGTTCGGCTGAACATCCTGACGCGAAAATCTCTCGGTGGCCTGCATACCGATATCGAGGGTCGCGTGCTCACCCCCGGAAGCGAGGTCCTGCCGGGGCTCTTCGCGGCGGGCGAGGTCTGCGGCTTTGGCGGTGGCGGCTACCACGGCTACAATGCGCTTGAGGGGACCTTCCTCGGCGGTTGTCTGTTTTCGGGCCGCATCGCGGGCCAGAACGCGTGAGCGCGCCCACGGATGCCGAGGCGCGCCGGGCGGTTCCCCCGGTCATCTGCTATCCGGTCGAAACCCTGCCGCAGCCGGACCTTGCCCTTTATCAGTCCGTGCGACCGGGGGCGCGCAAGTCCGGCGAGGTGCTTGTGCCGCCCCGCGACGCGCGTTGCTTCGAGGTGCCCGCAGGGCATTTTTTCCGGATCACCTCGGTTGAAGGACCGCAGGTCGGGGACCTGAATCTATGGAACGCCGCAGACTTGAACGAGCGGTTCTATTCGGGCAAGACCCGCGCACTTCACGGCACGCATCTTTCCACGGGTGAACGCATGTGGTCCTCTTTCCCCGGCCTGCGGCCCATGGCGACGATCCTGCAGGATACGCTGGACTGGTACGGCATCGACGCTTTCGGCGGATCCGTCCATGACGTTATCGGGACGCGCTGCGACCCCTATACCCACAATCTGCTGAAGGGCGGCCAGTACCACCACTGCTGCCATTCCAACTTGACAAGGGCGCTGGCCGCGCACCTTGGCTTGCCCGTACCGGAGGCCGAAATGCACGTCCACGACGTGCTCAACGTCTTCATGTGCACCGGATTTACCCGTGACACTGGGCAGTATTTCATGAAGGCGAGCCCGGTCCGACCCGGTGATTACCTGGAGTTCTTCGCCGAAATCGACCTTCTGGGCGCGCTCAGTGCCTGTCCGGGCGGCGACTGTTCCTCGGAACACTCATCGGACGCGGCTTCTTGTCATCCGCTGCTGGTGGAGATCTACGCACCGGACGAAGGTGCGCTGGAAGGCTGGCGGCCGCCACCAGTCAATGGCTACGACCGTAGCCACGGCGCCTGATGGGACCGGGGCAGGGGGCCGGCCCCCGCCGCGCCCGTGGACGCGACACGCCTGGAGATTTCATGACAAAGTGAAGGAGCAGGGCAGCATTTTCCCTTCAGGTGAAGGCCGCCTCGAGCGCGATCTCGACCATGTCTCCGAAGGTCCGCTCGCGGTCTTCGGAGGGCAAGGCTTCACCGGTCTGGAGATGATCCGAAACGGTCAGCACCGCCAGTGCCCGACGCTTGTGGCGCGCGGCAAGCGTGTAAAGCTCCGCCGCCTCCATCTCGACCCCCAGAATGCCGTGGCGGACCATCTGTTCGTCCAGATCAGGGCGCTCGGCATAGAAGACGTCAGATGAATAGATGCCCCCGACGTGGGTCTTGGCCCCCTTCTTCTCAGCCGACGCCACAGCGGCGCGCAGCAAAGACCAGTCCGCCGCGGGGGCGAAATTGACCTCCCTGAAAATGCCGGAGGAGGGGGAGGTGATCGTGCTGGCCGTCATGGCAATGATCACATCGCGGATGCCGACGTGGGGCTGCATGCCGCCGCAGGATCCGATCCGGATCAGGGTCTGCGCGCCATATTCCGCCATCAGCTCATTGGCATAGATCGACAGGGACGGCATCCCCATGCCGGAGCCCTGGATCGTTACGGGATGGCCGCGCCAGGTGCCGGTATAGCCCAGCATGCCGCGCACCTCATTGACCAGCTTGGCCCCCTTGAGAAAGGTCTCAGCCGCCCAGCGTGCACGATAGGGATCCCCAGGCATCAGAACAGTTTCAGCGATCTCTCCGGGTTTGGCACCGATATGGACGGACATCGAATACTCCTTGGCGGATAGGGGCCCATCCTGCATCCGCGGCGCGTCGGGCACAAGCGACAAGGGTCAACGCCAATGCAGATCCGCGCCGAGAATGGTACAGAAATCAGCATCGGCGATTCGCCGCTCACCTAATGGAATAGAAGTGAAATTGAAATTGAGCTCAATTCACACGGGCATTTGTCTCAATTTTGAAGCGAATTGAATTCAGACCGCCATGCTCTCAGGCTTTGTTCCCTTTTCAATCTCTGCGCGATACCAATTCGGTTGACGTCCTTTACCCGTCCAGGTCTGGGACTTATCGTTCGGATTGGCAAATTTCGGCTTTGACTTGGTTTTGGGTCCTTTTGGTCCTGTTTTCCGGGCCTTACGCGGCTTTTTCTGAACTTCCGTGATATCTTCCAGCGAAAGGCCGAATTCCGCAACGGCCTTCTCTGCCGCCTTGCGCGCCTCCCGACGCTCCTTCGCCTGGGCATTGTGAAGCGCCTTCTTCACATCCGTCAGAAGTTTCTCCAATTCCTTCCGTGACATGGATTTCAGATCGATGGCCATATGTACTCCGTCCTTGATTGCTTACCATTTCAGGTAGGAATTGCATCAAACGACAGAAACCTAAAGAAAAATTTTGTGTCAGTCTATTCTGCGGCTACTGCGGCTGGATCTGCGAGCGTCACGATATCGTTCATAATCGTATTCAGCTCAAAGTCTTTCGGCGTATAGACCTGCGCCACACCCATGGCCTGGAGACGCGCGGCATCCTCGTCCGGAATGATACCGCCCACGATAACCGGCACGTGGCCAAGGCCCGCTTCGCGCATTTGGGCCATCAGATCCTCGACCAGCGGAATGTGAGAACCCGACAGGATGGAGAGGCCGACCACGTGCGCCTCTTCTTCCTGCGCGGCCTCCACAATTTCGGAAGGCGTCAGGCGGATCCCTTCATAGGAAATGTCCATGCCGCAATCGCGCGCACGCACGGCAATCTGTTCGGCACCGTTGGAGTGACCGTCGAGTCCCGGCTTGCCGACCAGGAACTTCAGTCGGCGGCCCAGCTTGTCGCTTACGGCGTCCACGGCACTGCGCAGATCGTCCAGGCCTTCGGTCTTGTTCGACTGGCCCTTGGCCACGCCGGTGGGCCCGCGGTACTCGCCATGCACAGCACGCATCTGGGCAGCCCATTCACCGGTGGTTACACCGGCCCTGGCTGCTGCCACCGAGGCGGGCATCACATTGCGCCGTTCCGCCGCTGCCGTACGCAGGTCGGCGAGCGCGGATTTGACTTCGGCCTCATCTCGCGCCTCGCGCCAGGCGTTCAGGCGGCCGATCTGGTCGGCCTCAACGGCCGGGTCCACCACCATGATGCCGCCATCGCCGGTCATCAGCGGCGATGGCTCACCCTGCTGCCACTTGTTCACGCCCACGACCACGGTTTCACCGGCCTCAATCCGGCCCAGGCGATCTGAATTGCTCTCTACCAGGCGGCCCTTCATATAGTCGATCGCATCAATTGCGCCGCCCATGCCATCAAGGCCCGCCAATTCGGCGCGGGCGCCTTCCTTCAATTTCTCGACCTTGGCATCGACCGCCGGATTGCCATCAAAAAGATCATCGAATTCCAGCAGATCGGTCTCATAGGCCAGGATCTGCTGCATTCGCATTGACCACTGCTGGTCCCAGGGGCGTGGCAGGCCGAGGGCTTCATTCCAGGCGGGCAATTGCACGGCCCGCGCCCGCGCCTTTTTGGAAAGGGTCACGGCCAGCATTTCGATGAGAATACGGTAGACGTTATTCTCGGGCTGCTGTTCAGTCAGGCCCAGCGAATTGACCTGCACACCATAGCGGAAACGGCGGTATTTCGGGTCGGTCACGCCATACCGATCTTCGCAAATCTCGTCCCAAAGATCGACGAATGCGCGCATCTTACACATTTCGGTTACGAAACGGATGCCCGCATTCACAAAGAAAGAAATGCGCCCCACCAGGGCCGGGAAATCAGCCGGATCGACGCGGGGCCGCAATTCATCCAGCACGGCCGTCGCCGTCGCGAGGGCAAAGGCCAATTCCTGCTCGGGTGTCGCACCGGCCTCCTGCAAGTGATAGGAACAGACGTTCATTGGGTTCCATTTCGGCACGTAGGTATAACAATACTCCGCCACGTCCGCGATCATCTTGAGTGAGGGCTTGGGCGGGCAAATATAGGTGCCTCGGCTGAGGTATTCCTTGATCAGGTCATTCTGCACAGTCCCCTGCAGCTTCGAAACATCGGCCCCCTGTTCCTCCGCCACGGCGATATAAAGCGCCAGCAGCCAGGGCGCTGTCGCATTGATGGTCATGGAGGTGTTCATCTGCTCCAGCGGGATGTCCTGGAAAAGAACGCGCATGTCGCCCAGATGGCAGACGGGCACGCCCACTTTGCCGACTTCACCCCGGCTCAGGATATGGTCACTGTCATAGCCCGTTTGCGTCGGCAGATCGAAAGCCACGGAAAGACCTGTCTGACCCTTGGCCAGGTTGCCCCGGTAAAGCGCGTTCGACGCCGCAGCGGTCGAATGGCCCGCGTAGGTCCGGATAAGCCAGGGGCGGTCTTTCTTCTGTTCGGACATGGGCGGGCTCCTTGCAAACGGTTGGGTAACTTTCTTGCGTCGCGGCTTTCATATGAGACATTTTATACCAATGTCAATTCGCCGCGTTGCGGCATTGTGCGAAGCGAAACGATAATTGTCGAGAGCCTGCACGCGTTCACACCTGACAGAGCATACGGGTTGCGCTGCCAAAGCCGAAAATGCGTGATAGGGGGCCAAGCCGCTCTTCGCCCTCTTCGGTAAATCCCTCACGCAAATAGAGCGCCTTAGCGCGCGGGTTCGTGTCGATGACATCAAGGCGTACGGCGGATTTCCCCCTTTGGCGCGCTTCCTCCTTGATCGCGCAGAGGAGGGCAGTCCCCACCCCATGCCCGCGCGCCTGCGGACCAACGCAAATCCCGTCCATCAAGAGGATATCTTTATCGAGATCCCTTTCGACCAGTGACAGAAGTGGCGCGCGCCAGATGACTGAGAGCCAACCAAAAACTGCTGCAAGATCCCGCAAACCGCCGCCGACGAAGGCCCCTTCCGCAGTCTTGAAGCCCGCCACGCCGATCACATTGCTCGACGGATCACGCGCGACAAGCGCGAATCCCGGTTGCAGTTGTGCCGTCACAAAGGCCAGGCCCTTCTCCTCCGGTCCCAGCACGACGGAGAGCTTCGGGCCAAACGCCTCCCAATAGAGCGCCGCGATCTGGGAGCGCTCTGCCGCCGTAAAGCCCTTCGAGATGGTTATGTCCAAGACCTCTCCTTCCGGGTGCAATCCCATTTCATATTGTCCTTATGCCCGCCTGCTGCAAGATTGGGCACATGACGCAAATGGTGCAGTTGCCGCTCTGGCTCTTTATTTTGATCCTGCTTTTCGCGGCTGTTACGGCGCTCAGCCACCTTTTGCTGCCCTCTGTCCGCTGGTTCTTCCGCCTGCGCCTGGAACGGGCGGTAAAGCGTCTGAATACGCGCCTCAAGCGGCCGATCGAGCCCTTCAAGCTTGCCCGCCGCCACGACATGATTCAGCGTCTCATCTACGACCCTGAGGTAACGCACGAAATCGTGGCCTACGCGCGGGCCAACGATGTCCCGGAAAACGTGGCCTTTGAGAAGGCGCGCTATTACGCCCGCGAAATCGTGCCCAGTTTTTCGGCCTTTGCCTATTTCAGCTTTGCCATGTGGATCGCCCGTCAATTGACCAATTCGGTCTACCGGATCGAGGCCGCGGACAGCAACGGCGCGGTCTTCGACAATATTCCGAAGGAGGCCACCATCGTCTTCGTGATGAACCACCGCTCCAACATGGATTACGTGCTCGTCACCTACCTCGCCTCGCGCGACAGCGCGCTTTCCTATGCGGTGGGGGAATGGGCGCGGGTCTGGCCGCTGAGCTGGCTCATCAAATCCCTCGGCGCCTACTTCATCCGCCGCCATTCCCGCACGGCGCTTTACCGCAAGGTACTGGCCCGTTACGTCCAGATGGCCACCTCCGGCGGTGTGAACCAGGCCTTCTATCCCGAAGGAGGGCTCAGTCTGAATGGCAAGCTGCAACCGCCCAAGATGGGCCTTCTGTCCTATCTGGTAGAGGGATTCGATCCCGAAGGGGAGCGTGACGTGGTCTTTGTTCCCGTCGCCATCAACTATGACCGGGTGCTGGAGGATCGTGTGCTGATTGCGGCCGACAAACGGGGCAACCGGCGCTTCGGGGCGCGGATCACGGTGATCATCGGCTTCATTCTGCACAAGCTCTGGCAGCGGCTAACCCGGCAGGATCCGCGCTTTGGCGCGGCGGCGGTGGCCTTTGGCAAACCCCTCAGCATGCGCGCGGCGGGGCCCGGAGCGACCATCGACAAGCTGTCGGATACCCTCATGGCCCGCATCGCTGAGGTGATGCCGGTTCCAATCGTGCCGCTCATTGCACAGTCTTTGCTAAGGAAAGGGCCACTGACATCCGATGCGCTGATCCGATCGGTCGGTGATCTCCTCCGCGCAGTCCCGCAACAGAACCGCGTCATAAAACCCGATAGTGTGGCGCATGAGGTGAAGCGGGCCATGAAAGGACTGGCCGAGCGGCGACTTGTGAAAGAGGACGAGGGCGAATGGTCTGTGGTCCCGGGCGAGGAAGACGTTCTGCAATTCTACGCCAATTCGATCCTGCACCTCCTGCCGCAGGATGCTGCGCCCGCGAAGGAACCTGCTGCAGTCGCAAGGTCATAAAATTACAAAAAAGCCGCTTCTGAGGTTGCATTATTGCGCATCGGGCCATATTCCACCCTCTACAAACCGCGATTCTGCATCGCGGCGTGACCCTTTTTAGTCCAAAGGAGGCCCGCATGGCACTCGACACGACCATCGCGCAGTATGACGCACCGGAAAAAGACCTCTACGAGATGGGTGAATTGCCGCCCATGGGCCATGTGCCAAAGCAGATGTATGCCTGGGCCATCCGTCGCGAACGCCACGGTGAACCCGATACCGCCATGCTCGAAGAGGTGGTAGATGTCCCTGCGCTGGACAGTCACGATGTGCTGGTTTTGGTGATGGCGGCGGGCGTCAACTACAACGGCGTCTGGGCAGCGCTGGGTCAACCCATCAGCCCCTTCGACGGCCACAAACAGCCCTACCACATCGCCGGTTCCGACGCGGCGGGCATCGTCTGGGCCGTGGGGGAGAAGGTCACCCGCTGGAAGGTGGGCGATGAGGTGGTGATCCATTGCAACCAGGACGACGGCGACGATGAGGAATGCAACGGCGGCGACCCGATGTATTCCCCTTCCCAGCGGATCTGGGGCTACGAGACGCCCGACGGCTCTTTCTCTCAGTTCACCCGTGTCCAGTCCCAGCAGCTTATGCCGCGCCCCAAGCACCTGACCTGGGAGGAGGCGGCCTGCTATACGCTGACGCTTGCTACCGCCTACCGGATGCTCTTCGGGCACGAACCTCATGATCTCAAGCCCGGCCAGAACGTGCTGGTGTGGGGCGCCTCCGGCGGCCTCGGTTCCTACGCGATCCAGCTCATCAACACCGCGGGTGCCAACGCCATCGGCGTCATTTCGGACGAAAGCAAGCGTGACTTCGTCATGGACCTTGGTGCCAAGGGCGTGCTGAACCGGAAAGATTTCAACTGCTGGGGCCAACTGCCCACCGTGAACACCCCGGAATATGGCGAGTGGTTCAAGGAGGCCCGCAAGTTCGGCAAGGCGATCTGGGATATCACCGGCAAGGGCGTGAACGTCGATATGGTCTTTGAACACCCCGGCGAGGCAACCTTCCCGGTCTCCACCTTCGTGGTGAAAAAAGGCGGCATGGTGGTGATCTGCGCAGGCACCAGCGGGTTCAACCTGACCTTCGACGTGCGCTACATGTGGATGCACCAGAAACGTCTGCAGGGCAGCCACTTTGCCCATCTCAAGCAGGCGAGTGC
>JABDKA010000037.1 GCA_013002405.1 Sulfitobacter sp.
GTGCCGATCTTTTTCCCCGTGATCACGGCGATGGATTTTGGAATGACCTCCGAACATCTGGCGATCTGGTTCGGGATCCTTGTCCTGATTGTGGTGGAGGTGGGGTTGATCACGCCGCCTGTGGGGATGAACCTTTTCATCATCAACTCGATGGACCGTGAAACGCCGATGACCCAGACCTACCGGGCGGTGATGTATTTCGTCGGCTCCGACATCGTTCGGGTGATCATCCTGGTGGCCTTCCCGGCCATCACGCTTTTCCTGCTCCCGGCCTGAGGGCGGGCTCCGATCCGGAGGTTTCGACATGACTGAACATCTGAACCTCAAACCCCACGACGTGATCCGGGAGGATCGGGCGGACGGTTCTGTCCTGCTCCGCTCTGCCTATCCCGTAGGTAAGGCCGTGCGCTGCACGGGCGACTGGCTGGATCACTGGGCGGCGACGACACCAAACGCGGTCTTTCTGGCGGAGCGCGACGGAGAGGGCTGGCGCGAGGTTACCTATGCGGAGGCGCAGGCCTGCGTCCATGCCATTGCCAGCCATCTCATCATACGTGATCTGGGGCCTGAACGGCCAATCCTCGTGCTTTCGGGCAATGGCGTGGATCACGGCCTGCTGACACTCGCCGCACAGTATGTGGGCATCCCGACCGTACCCGTGGCCGAGCAATATGCCTTGATCCCGGAGGCCCATCCGCGCCTCGAATATGCCGCGCGGCTGACAGGGCCGGGCGCGCTTTATGCTGTGGATGGCGCACGATATGCGACAGCACTTGAATTGGACGTCTTCGAGGGACTGGAGGTTATCACCTCACGGAACGGCGCGGATTGGATGACGCAATTCGAGGATCTTCTCACCCCGAGCGGAGAGGATATCGGGCCCGCCGCCCGCGCGGTGGGTCACGACACGCTGGCCAAGATCCTGCTGACCTCCGGCTCCACCTCCGATCCCAAGGGGGTCTGCACGACCCAAGGCATGATGTGCCACAATCAGGCTCAGATCGCCGCTTGCCTGCCCTTCGTTACGGCCCACCTGCCGCGGCTGGTGGATTGGCTGCCGTGGAACCACGTCTTCGGCGGCTCTTACAATTTCAATCTGGTGCTCGCCAACGGCGGCAGCCTTTACATCGACGATGGCAAACCGGCGCCGGGGCTTTTTGACCGCACGCTGGAAAACCTGCGGATGCAATCGGGCACAATCAGCTTCAACGTGCCGGTGGGTTTCGCGCAGCTGGTCGCAGCACTTGAGGAGGATGAGGCGTTGCGGGGCACCTACTTTGCTGATCTTGACATGATCTTCTATGCCGGTGCCTCCCTGCCGCAAAAGACCTGGGACGCATTGGAACGGCTCGCCGCGCAAGCCGGACGCGCCCTGCCGCTGATCACAACCTCATGGGGGTTGACCGAAACGGCACCCGGTGCCTTGATCGCTCATCAGCCCTCGCCGGGGGCGGGGATGGTAGGCGTGCCCATGCCGGGTGTGGAGGTCAAGCTGGTCCCCCTTGGCGCAGGGCGGTACGATGTCCGGGTGCGGGGGGAGAATGTGTTCCAAGGCTACCTCGACAATCCGGCCAAGACGCAAGAAGCCTTCGACGAAGAAGGTTTTTTCATCACCGATGATGCGATGGTTTTTGTCGATGAAGCAGAGCCCAGCAAGGGCCTGCGCTTTGACGGACGACTGTCGGAAGATTTCAAGCTCAGTTCAGGCACGCGCGTACAGGCGGCGGCCCTGCGGTTGGAGGTTCTGGCCGCCCTTGCGCCCCTCGCACAGGATGTGGTGATCGCGGGGGAGGCCCGGGATATGGTCGGGGCCCTGATCCTGCCCAACCGCGCTGCCCTGGCAGCGGAAGGTCTTGATCTGCAAGAGACCGGCGGCTTGCTCCGCTCTGCTGACCTGGAGAAAGCGGTAGGCGACCGCCTTGCCGCATTCGCCAAGGGAAAGAGTATGGCAGCCTGCATCAGCCGCGCGCTGATCCTGTCAGAGCCGCCTTCGATGGCAGAGGGGGAGGCGACAGCGAAGGGCAACATCAACTTTCCCAAGTTGCTGAAACGCCGCGCGGACCTGGTGGAGAGGCTGTTTGCCGAAAACGATCCGGCAGCAATTGAGATAAAGCATTAAAGTGCAGATTACGGTCCTTCAGCTTGTGAAGGGCCGGGCAAGATGCACTATTATTCAGTGAAGGGGAGGGTGCGCATGCTGTCAGTCAAGGCAAACGCCGCAAGCTATTTCGTAGACCGTCACGTGGAGGAAGGGCGCGGTGAGGATACCGCTTATGTCGAAGCGGAAAGCGGCCGGAGCCTGAGCTACGGCGAAATGGCGACCGGTGCCGGAAAGGTCGCGGGCGCGCTGGCGCGTGCCGGGATCAGGCCGGAAGAACGCGCGGCGCTGTTGATTCTGGACCAGATCGAATTCCCGCAAATCTTCTGGGGGGCACTCAAGGCCGGGGTCATTCCTGTACCGCTCAACACCCTTCTGGCGACCTCCGTCTATGACGCGATCCTGCGCGACAGCCGTGCGGCGGTGCTGATTGTTTCGGCCCCCCTGTGGGAGGTCGTGGCCCCCGCAGTCGCGGATAACCCCTACCTGCGCCACGTGGTCGTCATCGGCGACGCGCCCGAGGGAACGACCCGCTATGATGATTTCGTGGCAGAGGCCCCGGAACAGCCCACCATGGCCGTCAGCAGCGATGAGGTCGCCTTTTGGCTCTACTCTTCTGGCTCCACCGGCCAACCAAAGGGCGTGGCGCACGTGCACTCCGCCCTGCGGGCCACGGCCGACACCTACGGGGCCGAGGTTCTTGGCATTCGCAGGGATGACGTGGTTCTGTCGGCGGCTAAGCTCTTTTTCGCCTACGGCCTTGGCAATGCCATGACCTTCCCGCTGTCCGTCGGCGCAAGGACGATCCTTTTCACCGGTCGGCCCACGCCGCAAGGGATGATCGAGACGATCTCAAGCCACAAACCCACGATCTTCTGCGGGGTGCCAACGCTCTACGCCGCGATGGTTGCGGAGATGGACAAATCAGGACCCCCTGACGCGCCGTTGCGGGTAAGCATCTCAGCCGGAGAGGCCCTGCCCGAGGATGTCGGCCAGCGCTGGGAACAACATACCGGGGTGCAGATCCTCGACGGTGTGGGCTCCACCGAGATGTTGCACATCTTCCTCAGCAACGCACCGGGGGACGTGATCTATGGCACCTCCGGCGTGCCTGTTCCGGGCTACGCGCTGAGGTTGGTCGATGAGGACGGCGAAGATGTGGCGGATGGTGAAGTGGGCGAGCTGCTGGTCAACGGCGCCTCGGCCGCCAGCTGCTACTGGAACCAGCGGGACAAGTCACGCAGCACCTTTGAAGGGGTCTGGACAAGGACGGGGGACAAGTACGAACGCCGCGCAGACGGGCGGCTGGTCTACTGTGGTCGGACGGACGACATGTTCAAGGTGTCAGGCATCTGGTTGTCCCCCTTCGAGGTGGAAGGGGCCCTTGTCAGCCATCCCGATGTGCTGGAAGCGGCAGTCGTGGCGAAAAAGGACGAGGATGGTCTGGATAAGCCGAAAGCTTACATCGTGCTTCAGTCTGCCGGGAAAGCTGACGGGATAGAGGAGGATTTGAAGGACTACGTGAAGGAGAAGATCGGCAAATGGAAATATCCACGTTGGGTCGAAGTGGTTGAGGATCTGCCGAAGACCGCGACCGGCAAGATCCAGCGCTTCAAACTGCGGGAGGATGCATGATGTCGATCATTTGGCAGGATGGCGCGAGGGGAAAGGTGACGGCTGGCGGCAAATCCCTTGAGTACGAGCTTTGGGGCCCCGGCCCGGCGGAGGCGCCGACGATGGTCCTTCTGCACGAGGGGCTGGGATCCGTCGCACAGTGGAAAGATCTGCCAGAACGTTTGTCCAAGGCGACCGGCTTTGGCATTCTGGCCTACTCGCGCGCGGGATACGGCCACTCCGATCCGGTTGATCTGCCCCGACCGCTCGACTTTCAGACGCGGGAGGCGGAGGAGGTCCTGGGCGATGTCCTGGATGCAGCGGGGGTTAAGGAGACCGTTCTGTTGGGCCACTCCGACGGGGCGACGATAGCCGCGATTTATGCCGGATCGGTGTCTGACATGCGGGTCCGTGGCCTGATCCTGATCGCGCCGCACTTCTTTACGGAAGAACCCGGCCTGAACGCCATCCGCGCGGCAGGGGAGGCCTTCACCAACGGCGATCTGAGGGAGAAGCTGACAATGTTTCACGACAACGTCGATGTCGCCTTTTCTGGGTGGCACGATGTCTGGACTGACCCCTCATTTTCGGACTGGAACGTGGCCGATTGCATTGATCACTGGCGCATCCCGGTGTTGGCCATTCAGGGCCGCAACGATCCCTACGGCACGCTGGCGCAGATCACTGAAATCGAAGAGCGGATCTACTCTCCAATCGAGACGCTGATCCTGCGCGACTGTGGTCATGCGCCACATTTCGAGAAACCGGAAGAAACCGATGCTGCAATCGCCGAGTTTTGCGAGCGGCTGGAGCGATTGGAGCATACCGACGTCCAGATCACCTGATCCTCCCGGCGGCTTTGCACTTCCGCCCCATGTCTATGTCCCCGGTCAAACATCCCGGCACCCGGAGGACCTCTTTGATGCGATCAAGGACAGTGTGACAAAGGAAATCGCACCGGAAGCCTTGGACCAAACCGTCGCCTGGAAGGCGGGTCTCGCCTATCTCGATGCTGGCTATTTCTGGGAATGCCATGAGGTGCTGGAGGCCGTCTGGATGCGCGCCCCCGAAGGATCACCGGAGCGGGAGATGGTGCAGGCTGTCATACAATTGGCAAATGCGCGGCTGAAGCTTTTGATGGAGCGACCCAAGGCGACTGTGCGCCTGTGTGAGATGGTGGAGGTGCACCTGGCGCGCTGTCCCGGGGAGGGGGCGATTCTAGGCCTGCGGGCCGAGCAGGTCGCAGCGAAGGTGGGACGCACCAAAGTGCAGGCGCTTGAGCGAATTAATGCATTATGATGCACATATTGCATGAATATCACGCAATCTCTTTGCGGATCGGCTAGATATATGAACTATAGTTCAAATAACCCGTGACCGAGCAAGGGGTAAAACATGGTGCAGCGAATCGATTTTCAGACGGACCCGTCTAAATACCGCCACTGGCGGGTGGACTATGACGGACCGGTGGCACAGCTCTATATGGACGTCGATGAGAAGGGCGGCCTTTTCGACGGTTACGAGTTGAAGTTGAACAGCTATGACCTGGGCGTCGACATCGAACTGGCCGACATCGTTCAGCGGATGCGCTTTGAACACCCCGAGGTGAAGGTCGTCGTGATGCAATCGGCCAAGGAAAAGGTCTTTTGCGCGGGTGCCAATATCCGGATGCTGGGGGGTGCTGCCCACAGCCACAAGGTCAACTTCTGCAAATTTACCAATGAGACGCGGAACACCTTCGAATCCGCGCTTGCCGACAGTGGGCAGAACTACATCTGCGCGGTCAAAGGGGCCTGTGCGGGTGGCGGTTACGAGCTTGCCCTGGCCTGCAACCACATCATGTTGACGGACGACAGCACCTCCTCCGTTGCCCTGCCCGAAGTGCCTCTGCTGGCGGTTTTGCCCGGCACCGGTGGCCTGACCCGCGTTACGGACAAGCGCAAGGTGCGCCGCGATCTGGCGGATGTCTTCTGCTCCATCGAAGAAGGGGTGCGGGGCAAGCGGGCCGTCGAGTGGCGGCTGGTGGATGAGGTTTTCCCGAACTCGAGCTTTGACGAGCGGGTGGCGGAGCGGGCCAAGGAGATGGCAGAAGCATCCAACAAGCCGGACGTCGAAAAGGGGATCGAGCTTTCCCCGATCAGCGGCAGTTTTGCCGATGATGGTGTGACCTATTCCACCGTGGAGGTCACGCTTGACCGCGATCAGGGCCGTGCCCTGATCCTGATCAAGGGGCCGGAAACAGACCCCCACGGCGACATGGATGCCTTCGCCGCAGATGGTGCGGAAAACTGGATATTGCGCTGCGCGCGTGAGTTGGACGATGCCATCCTGCACCTGCGCAACAATGAAAAAGAACTGGGCCTGATCGAATTTCAGACCCAGGGTGATCCCGAAAAGGTCATCGCCCACGAGGCGCTGTTGCTGGAAAACCGCGACCATTGGCTGGCCAATGAGGTGTTGCAGTACTGGAAGCGGGTGCTCAAGCGGGTGGATATGACCTCCCGCAGCCTGGTGGCCATCGTCGAACACGGTTCCTGCTTTGCGGGGGTGCTGGCTGAACTTCTTTGGGCCGTCGACCGCAGCTATATGATGCTGGAAGAATTCGATGGTGATAACCGTCCGCTGGCGACCGTCACGGTGTCGGAGGGCAACTTCGGAACTTATCCGATGAGCAATGATCTTAGCCGTCTGGAAACCCGTTTCCTCGGCACACCAGAGCAGGTCGAAAAGCTGAAAAGCTCCATCGCTGAGCCGCTTGAGGCAGACGATGCCGAGGAATTGGGTCTGGTGACCTACGCCTATGACGACATCGATTGGGAGGACGAAGTGCGCCTCTTCATGGAAGAACGCGCCAGCTTCTCCCCCGACGCGATGACGGGGATGGAGGCCAACCTGCGTTTTGCCGGGCCCGAAACGATGGAGACCCGCATCTTCGGCCGTCTCACCGCCTGGCAGAACTGGATTTTCCAGCGGCCCAACGCGGTGGGCACGGAAGGCGCCCTGCAACGCTACGGCTCTGGCCAGCGTGCCAAATACGACATGGAACGTGTGTAAGACCAACGGTGTGCTCGAATGCGCACCCTGCAAACAACCCATAGGGTGCCCATTCATGCGCACCAATCTGGAGGATGACGAATGCTCGATCTGATCAACGTAAGCTACGATACCCAAATTCCGAACAACGTCGGGCTGAGCCAGGACAAGAAGGTTCTGAAAGCGCTTGAGAAATGGCACCCCGGTTACATCAACTGGTGGAATGATCTGATCCCGCAGAATTTCCAAGAGAGCATGGTCTACCTGCGGACCGCCGTCAGTGTGGACCCGAAGGGTTGGGCCAAGTTCGACTACGTGAAGATGCCTGAATACCGTTGGGGCGTCCTGCTGGCCCCCGCCGTGGAGGAGCGCAAGATCCCGATGGGAGAGCACGCAGGCGAAACCGCCTGGCAGGAAGTGCCGGGCGAATACCGCAACATGCTCAAGCGTCTGATCGTGATTCAGGGCGACACCGAACCCGGCTCGGTGGAACAGCAGAAGTTCCTCGGCCTGACGGCACCGTCGCTTTACGACCTGCGCAACCTTTTCCAGGTCAACGTGGAAGAGGGCCGTCACCTCTGGGCCATGGTTTACCTCCTGCAGAAGTACTTCGGCCGCGACGGGCGTGAAGAGGCAAACGAACTGCTGGTCCGATCCTCCGGCTCCGAAGATGCGCCGCGTATGCTGGGGGCTTTCAACGAGGAGACCCCAGATTGGCTGTCCTTCTTCATGTTCACCTACTTCACCGACCGCGACGGCAAGATGCAGCTTGAATCGCTGGCCCAGTCCGGCTTCGACCCGCTCAGCCGCACCTGCCGCTTCATGCTCACCGAAGAGGCGCACCACATGTTCGTTGGTGAAACCGGCGTCGGCCGTACCATCCAGGCCACGCTGGAGGCGATGAACAAGGCGGGCATCACCGACCCCTACGACATCAACAAGATCCGCGATCTTGGCGTGATCGACCTGCCCACGATCCAGAAGAAGCTGAACCTGCATTACACCCTCTCGCTTGATCTCTTCGGGCAGGAGGTGTCGACCAACGCCGCCAATGCCTTCAACGCGGGCATCAAGGGGCGCTACATGGAGCACCGGATCGACGACGATCACAGGCTCACGAATGCGACCTATCCTGTCACCTCCATCGTCGAGGGCCAAATCAAGACTGAGGATGTTCCCGCCCTGACGGCGATCAACATGCGCCTGCGGGATGACTATGTCCGCGATGCCGCGGGTGGCGTGGGCCGCTGGAACAAGCAGATCGCGAAGTCCGGGATTGAGTTTGAACTGAAGCTGCCGCACGAAGGCTTCCACCGTCAGATCGGTGTCTTCAGCAGCGTCGCCGTGGACCCCGATGGCAACATCATCAGCAGCGATGAGTGGCGCAAGCGCCAGGATGAATGGCTGCCGACCAAGGCGGATGGCGATTTTATCCAGTCCCTGATGGTGCCCTGCTATGAGGCCGGGCAGTACGCCTCCTGGATCGCGCCGCCAAAAGTGGGCATCGACAACAAGCCGGGCGACTTCGAATATGTGAAGCTGCACATGGCGTAACGTTGCATCGCAGTCCCGGATCGCTGTCCGGGACTGCGTATGCCTCAAATCTCATGACCTCAACCGCCGGAGAGCCCATGAACAAGCCCGTCAAACAGCACCTGATCGACCCCGAAATCTGTATCCGCTGCTACACCTGCGAGATGACCTGCCCGATCGGCGCGATCGAGCATGACGACAACAACGTCGTAGTGAACGCGGACATCTGCAATTTCTGCATGGACTGCATTCCGGTCTGTCCGACCGGATCCATCGACGAATGGCGGGTGGTGGATACCCCCTACACGCTGGAACAGCAGTACGAATTCGACGAACTGCCCGAGCAGGGTGAGATCAGCCAGCCAGAGGCGGCCGAAGCTGGAACCGAAACGGCCCCAGCGGAGGAAGACCCGATTGCGGCGCTCCTTGCCGAAGCGCACAGTGGTGCAGGCGGCAAGTCAAAGGCACCTTCCAGCGCGGGCAAGGCCACGGTCAATCTCTATAACCTCGGCAATCCGGTTGAGGCGGTCGTACAGGGCAACTACCGGCTGACATCGGCGGAGTCCGATTCAGACGTCCGCCACATCATTCTGGATTTTCAGGGCAAGCCCTTTCCGGTGCTTGAAGGGCAGTCGCTGGGGATCATTGCCCCCGGTACGGATGCCGACGGCAAGGCCCATCTGCCACGGCTCTATTCCGTCTCTTCCCCCCGCGACGGGGAGCGGCCGGGTTATCACAACGTCTCCCTCACCGTGAAGCGGGAGGAAGACGGGGTCTGTTCGAACTATGTCTGTGACCTGAACAAAGGGGACAAGGTGCAGGTGACAGGACCCTTCGGGGCAACCTTCCTCCTCCCCTCTGATCCCGAGGCGCGGCTCTTGATGATCTGCACCGGTACGGGCTCCGCCCCGATGCGGTCCTTCACGATGGCGCGTCAGCGGTCGGTCGGCAAGAAGAACGGCGGTATGGTCATGTTCTTTGGCGCCCGCACACCCGACAGCCTGCCCTACTTCGGACCGCTCAACAAAGTCCCTTCCAGCCTTCTGCAAAAGCACCTGGTCTTCAGCCGGATGCCAGGGCAGGACAAGGAATACGTGCAGGACCGGATGCGGGTGGAAGAGGATATCGTGGCCGAGATGCTGGAGGACCCCAGGACCCACATCTACATCTGCGGTCTGAAAGAGATGGAAGAAGGGGTCGAACGGGCCTTTACCAACATCGCTGAATCCGTCGGCCAACAGTGGCGCAACCTGCGGGACGTGATGCGGGATGAGGGTCGCTATCACGTGGAAACCTACTGAATGAAGATGGGTGCCAAGCCTTTCGTTCACCAGATCAACGTGACCTGGGCAGACTGTGACCCGGCACGCATCGCCTATACCGGCCGTCTGCCCTACTTTGCGCTGGACGCGATCAATGGGTGGTGGGAGGCGCACCTTGGCGGTGACGGCTGGTATCAGATGGAGTTGGATCGCAATGTCGGCACGCCCTTTGTCCGTATGGAGATGGATTTCACGCATCCGGTCACCCCACGTCACCCGCTCATGTGCGAGACCTATCCGGTGCGGCTGGGCCGCAGTTCCATCACATTCCGTGTTCGTGGACGGCAGGATGCAAAGCTCTGCTTTGAAGGGCTTTTCACCAGCGTCTTCATCATTGCAGACCAATTCAAAAGCCAAGAGATTCCTGGCGATTACCGGCAAATTCTGGAAGGGCGGATTGTCGCGGAATGACAAATGCCTGTTCCTACCCCACTCGGATTGGATATGATTAAGCTTATGGTTGAAAAAGGAAGTTTTCAGAAATGAACGTCATGTCCAAATCCTACAAAGAGGAGGACGAGGGCGCGCGGCTGATCGCTCGGCTTGCCGCACGGGTTGCCGAAGCGCGCAAGATACGCGGTATTCCGCGCCGCGTTCTGTCTGAGAAATCCGGCGTCTCACCTCGCTACCTCGCGCAGCTTGAAGCCGGTGAAGGCAATATTTCCGTGCTGCTTTTGCAGCGGGTCGCCACCGCGCTCGACATCCGGATCGAGGCGCTCCTGGCCGAGGAAACATCGGTGGATCACGACGCCCTGCGCGTGGCGACGCTGTACCGCGACGCGCCGGTGCAGGTGCAGACACAGGTGCGCGGGCTTTTGGCCCCGCAGAACCCGGACCTCCTGCGAGCCGGTCGTATCTGTCTGATCGGTTTGCGGGGTGCCGGGAAATCGACGCTGGGCCGTCTGGCGGGCGAGGCCCTGAATATCCCCTTCGTGGAGCTCAATCAGGAAATCGAGCGCGCCGCAGACATGCCCCTGGCCGAAATCATGGCCTTCTACGGCGAAAGCGGCTACCGCAAACTTGAGGCCGAGGCGCTGGAACGGGTCAGCGGTCAGCATGACCGTATGATCCTGGCAGTCGCGGGCGGCATCGTTGCCGATGGCGTCACCTACGCCCGACTGTTGGAACGGTTCCATACCATCTGGCTGCGTACAAGCCCGGCTGAGCACATGCAGCGCGTGCGCGCCCAGGGAGATGTGCGACCGATGGAAGGCAACCCAGAGGCGATGGCGTATCTCAAAGAGCTTCTGACCTCCCGCGAGCCGCTTTACGGTCGTGCGCAGGCGCAGGTCAACACCTCCAACAAGACGGAGCGGTCTTCTCTCAACGATCTGCTTGCCGTGATCGCGAATCGTCATTTTCTCGAAAAAGGCGCGTGAGTTCAGAGACCTTGTTGCGGGACGTCCAGGACCAGTTTTGGCGCGCGACCGAAGACCTGCTGTTCCACCATACCAACCCCTGGGAGCTGGATGAAGCGCTGACCGAATTCGGGTTCTCGATGGGCCCGTGCGAGGCACAGGATCTGGTCGGACTTGAAAAGGTGCTCGCGCGCTGCCCGGAGCGGAACGGCCCGGTGTTGAAGCGCATGGTGGCAGAGGGGCGTCTGGGCAAGATTGGCGGCGTCGGCCATTACCGGTATCCCGGCGGGGGTGGCGCGGTGATTGATCCCCTCATCGAGGACCTCATTCGGGAAGAGGCCTGGTTCGCAAAGATCGACCGCTTTGATCTAAGCGACGATGAGTTGGTTTTGCGGATGATCGAATGCCTGCGATCTGTTTTGGGGCACCTCAAGGAAAGCGGCGTGTCCAGAGCTGATCTCGACGAAGCGGTCGTGTCGGGGCTGCATTATCCGAAAGACAAGCTGGGTCTGCTGCATAACAGCTGAGACAAAAAAAGGGCCGCGAAAATGCGGCCCCTTCTGATATTCCAGCGGTGTCCCGATTACTCGGTCCAGGCCATCCGCGCGGGATGGTATTCGAAGCTGATGTGGTGCGATGCACCGGCCAGCCCGTCCTTGGTGAAGTTGTAGAGCGACCGCCAGTAGGGCTGGATCGTCACGCCTTCGTTCTGAACCAGGGCCTCGGCCTCGGCCATGATCTCGCGGCGCTTTTCCACGTCCGCCGTTGCCAGTGCGTTTTCTAGCAGACCGTCGAATTCGGCATTTGACCAGCCGAACTCATTCCATGCCTCGCCCGAACGATAGGCCAGCGCCCAGACCTGAACGCCCAGCGGGCGGTGGTTCCAGTTGGTAGAGCTGAAGGGATACTTGGACCAGTCGTTCCAGAAGGTCGAACCTGGCAGGATCGTCCGCTTCACCTTGATCCCTGCATCGCGCAGCTGGGCTGCGACGGCGTCGGTGGTGTCCTTCCGCCAGGCATCGTCAATGGAGATGAGCTCGTGCTCGAAGTCAGCCATACCGGCCTCTTCCATCAGCGCCTTCGCGCCCGCCGGATCGACCTTGCGCTCGGGCAGCTTCGCGTACTCGGGGTGCATCGGACCAACGTGGTGGTTTTCGGCCGTAATGCCGCGCCCGGCGTAGCCAAGCTCAAGCAGGACCGAGTTATCGACGGCCATCGTGATGGCGCGACGCACGCGTGCGTCTGCGTAGGGCTTCATGCCATCCACTTCAGCCAACTGGTTGGGACGGATCACGATAGTTGAAGCCGAGGCGATCTCATGCTCGACCCAGCCGTCCAGTGTGCCCATGATGTCGATGTATTCACCTTCCATGGAATAGAAGGCGTCCACTTCATCAGCTTCCGCAGCCGCGATCCAGGCAGAGGGATCGGTGCCGTAGTCGATGTACTCCAGCCGGTCGATATAGGGTCCGCCAAAGACTTCGGTGCCCCACCAGGTGTGGCCCTCGTTCTTGACCAGAACACCCTTCACACCCACTTCCAGCGATTCAGGCAGGTAGGGCCCGGTGCCGATCGGATTGTCGAGCATGGCTTCGGCATCAAACGAGCTGTGGGTGATGGCGGCAGGATAGTCTGCCATACCCGCGATCAGCGTGATGTCGGAGGCAGGCAGGTTCAGCTTGACGGTGTGGCTGTCCACAACCTCAATCACGCCGTCGCCGGCCATGCCGGTATCTGCGTCGATCAGGGTCGCAAAACGGCCCGCCATGGAGTTGCCTTCAACGTCCTTTTCGGCCCAGCCCGCGATATTGCGCGCTACGTCTTCCGCAGTAAAGTCTTCGCCGTTGTTCCACTTCACACCCTTGCGGACGTTCAGTGTATATTCTGTCGCGTCATCGTTGATCTCCCAGCTTTCCAGCAGGGCGGGGGTGAAGGTACCATCGTTCTCATAGATGGCGAGGTACTCAAGCCAGCCGCGCGAGAAGTTCGCGATCTGCGACCAGTCGTAGGTGCGTGGATCCTTGAGCGCGCGCACCTCCTGCTGCATGCGGACGGTGCCACCCATCTTCTTGTTGGCGTGTGCGGCCGCGTGGGCTGGGGGCGTCATGCCGATCATCGAATAGGCGGTTACCGCAGTCGCGCCGAAGGAGCTTGCGATCGCGAGAAACTCGCGGCGGTTGACCGGGTTCTTCTTCGCCGCTTCGGCAGAGTCTAGCACGCTCTGCGGCAGCGGTTTCCCGGTGCGTGTGGTATAGGTCATAGTCTTCCTCTCTGTTGTCGCGAACAGTCCATTCAGTCTGCTGCTGGGTGGCGCTGCTTGGGCAGCGCAGGTGATACGGTTGCCCCGTTTGTCATGGGTACCCCTCAGGGTGCCAAGGGATACTCTTCTAGGCATACCGTGGTCGTCAAGCCCATCACGTGAACTTGTTGATTTACATGGCGAATGCGGATGGCTTTCGCTGCAGTGCCGCATGGAGAAGCGCGCTTAACAGACCGCCAGGGGGTTTGCGCTTTTGCCAAAAGTTATCGGCACGCATCCAGTTGCGTCTTTTACGGGCCCGGGCATGTCGTTTTCTTGCCATCGGCCCGATGGACCGCACCTGACGGGTCAACTGCGGGTCAGGATGGCCTTTTGCTGCAGTCGCACGGTCCGAAGAGGCACGTTTTGCATATCGCGCGTACAGCAGTGCCTTCCCGTCGCAAGGATTCGCATCGGTGCGAAGGAAACGGCCCCGAAACCTGCTAGGGAGATGCCAGCGAAAGCGGGATGAGCATGCTCAGCACAAACACGCTCAGCGTCATGAACAGGAGCCGTCTCCGCTCCGCCTTGTAGGCAGGTTCCCGAAGCCAGTAGCCCCATTCCCTGAGCGTGTCGAAAGGACCCGGAAAGCGCTTGCCGGTCCGCTCAACCATCCTGTGCCGCATGGCAAACAGCACCCGAAAAACCGCATGCGCCCACATCAGAAAGACGACAAAGCTCGCGACAAGGGACAGGATCTGCATCTGAGTTACGGAATCCTCCGGCGGTCAGGTTTCCAATGCGGGCAGGATCTTGCCTGCACAAGCCCCGAAACCCACGCGATAGCCATCGCCCTGCGCGTGGCCTGTCAGGATCATCGTATCGCCGTCCTCGATAAAGCTGCGCTGGCTCCCGTCTTTCAACGTCAGTGGCTCCTTACCGCCCCAACTCAGCTCAAGCAGACTGCCGCGCTGGTCCTTTTCCGGTCCCGAGACAGTGCCAGAACCCAGAAGGTCCCCGGAATTCATCGCGCAGCCCGACGACGCATGGTGCGCCAACTGCTGTGCGGCGGAGTAGTACATCTCCTTGTAATTGGTCCGGGAGATCACCTCCTGCGCGGCCCCTTCCGGTTCGATAATCACCGAAAGGTCAATGTCATAAAGCATCGGACCGGGCTCCTGCAGATAGGGAAGAAGCTCTTTCTCACGCTCCGGAGTGGAGGTGCGGAAAGGCTCAAGCGCTGCCTTGGTTACGATCCAGGGACTGATCGAGGTGGCAAAGGCCTTGGCCTGAAAGGGGCCCAGTGGCTGGTATTCCCAGGCCTGGATATCGCGTGCGGACCAGTCGTTCAGCAGGACATATCCAAAGATCATCTCATCGGCTTCGCGCACGCTGATCATCTCTCCCATCTCGGTCGAGCCGCCGACGATGGCCCCCATCTCAAGCTCGATATCGAGCCTCTGGCAGGGCCCGAAACGCGGCATCTCGGCATCGGGCGCCTTTAGCTGGCCGTTTGGGCGGCGGATTTCCGTGCCCGAAACCACTACCGTGGAGGCGCGTCCGTTATAGCCGATGGGAATGTGCAGCCAGTTCGGTGGCAGGGCATTCTCGGGCCCCCGGAACATCGTTCCCACGTTCTGCGCGTGGTGCTTTCCCGCATAGAAATCTGTGTATTCCGACACCACCAGCGGCATGTGCAGCCGCGCGTCTGCCATGGGAACGAGGTGCGGGGCCACAGTTGCCTGATCTGCACTGTCCGCCGACAGCATCCCGATCAGACTGTTGCGCAGCTCTGCCCAGGCCGAGGGGCCGAGGTCCATCAGGTCATTCCAGTAGGGCACGTCAAAGACGGTCTCATCAGCCAGACGGATCAGCCCCGCTTCTTCCATCGCGGCCATATCGAGGATCTGGTCCCCGATGGCGACCCCGCAACGCGGCTCAAGGCTGTTGGTGGAAAAGACACCGTAGGGCAGGTTGTTGAGTGGAAAATCCGCCTCTGCGTCATTGGCGCTTTCCACCCAGGAGGTCATCAGTGTCATGGCAGGGTCCTTCATGTCATTGGCAGGCGCGGGACTGCTTTCCCACTGTTTGGCACTGTGTAATAGTCGTGTTTGTAACTAACAAGCGATCATCCCATGCCCGACAGCGAGTTCGCGCTCGAAACCTTCCTGCCCTACCTCCTTAATCAGGCGGCAGAGGCATCCTCCCTTGCCTTTCAGCAGGTCTACAAAGACCGCTACGGCATGCTGCGCACCGAATGGCGGGTGCTCTTCCACCTCGGTCTTTACGGCAGCATGACGGCAAGTGAGATCGGCCAGCGTGCGCGCATGCACAAGACCAAGATCAGCCGCGCGGTCAATCGCCTCTCCAAACGCCGCTTTGTCGAGCGGGTCCGTGACGATGTGGACCGCCGGGTGGAGCATCTTTCGCTTACAGTCAAGGGTCGGGCGGCCTACCAGGACCTGCGCCAGACTGCGGAACGGTACGAAGCACAGCTGCTGGCACCCTTCACCGTGAAAGAGGTCGCGCTCCTGCGACAGGCGCTGGGTAAATTGACCAACACACCGCCCGACTTCTTTACTTGAAGCTGAAAAAGCAGCACCGATGGCGGATGAGCGATCAGGTCAGAGGGTTGGTGATCACGTTTTTCGGCGTTCTTTTCGTGGTGCCGGACTCGCTTTTCGTGCGCCTGATCGACGCCGAGGCCCTGACCATCGCCTTCTGGCGGCTCTTCCTGGTGGGGTTAGGCACCTCGATCTGGCTGCTGACGCGCGAAGGTACAGCACCTTTTCGCGGGGTCCTGCGCACCGGGCATCTGGGCCTGATCTACATGATCGGGGTGGGAGCAAGCGGGCTGCTCTTCATCCTCGCCGTCAGTCTGACTTCCGTTGCCAACGTCGTCTTCATTATTGCCTCACTCCCGGTCTTTGCCGCCATCTTCAGCCGGATCTTCCTGGCTGAACCGTTCAGCGTGCGTACGCTGATGACGATCGCGGCGGTTGTTCCCGGTCTTGCAATCATCGCCTACGGTTCCGGGGAGACGAAGAATGCGAGCCTGGTTGGAGATATTCTGGCCTTTGGCGTTTCCGCCCTCTATGCCGCGGCCCTCACGGCTGCAAGGCAAGCGCGGGCCACTTCCATGGTGCCCGGGATGGCGATGGGTTGTCTGCTTGCCGGGCTCTTCATCGCTCCCTTCGCCGCGCCGCTGTCCGTGCCGACATCGGAGGTACCACTGGTGGCCGCCCACGCAGGCTTCATCCTGTTTAGCTCGGTCCTGCTGGCCATAGGGCCCCGCTACATCCCTTCGGCTGAGGTCGGGCTATTGGTGCTGCTGGAATCCGTCCTGGCACCCGTTCTGGCGTGGGTAGTTGTCGGTGAAAACCCGGGGCCCTACGCGGTCCTCGGCGGTGGCATCGTGATCGGCGCGCTTTTCGTCTCGAACCTTCTGCTGCTCCGCCGACAGTTGTGATCAGAAATCCGCTGTCACACCTGGAAGCTCCAGCGCCTTGATCAGGTCCCGCAACTCCTGCCGGGCGGCAACATTGGAGATGTTGAGCTGCTTGACCCCGATGTCCTTGAGATCCAGCAGGGTCAGGCCGCGCGGGAAGAGTTCGCGAAAGATGACCCTTTCGTTGAACCCTGGCGCGATGCGGAAACCGATGCGCTTCGAGAGGTTCTTGATCGCGCGTTCCATCTTTTCCTTGTTCACCATCCGCTGCGCCCCCATCCGGTTGCGCACCACCACCCAGTCAATGGGCTTCAGTCCGGCCTGCGCACGCAGCTGACGCGCGTTCCAGACCATCTCGGAATAGACCGACGGGCCGGTGATCTTCTCGCCGCTGCTGTCGGTATGGGCCAGCAGATCGAAGTCAATAAAACTGTCGTTAAGCGGCGTGATCAGGGTATCGGCCAGTGAATGGGCAACCTGGCTCAGCCGGGTGTGGGAGCCCGGACAGTCAATCAGGATGAATTCACTGTCCCTCTCCATGGAGGCAACTGCGGCGGAGAGCCGGTGGTCATAGACGTTCTCGCCCGGCTGCAGCGATTCCGGTGCCACCTCGGGCAGCGGACAGAGATCGGGCGAAGGCAGATCCAGACCGGACTGCGCAAGGAAGGCCATTCGGTTTTCGATGTAGCGCCCCAGTGTGCGCTGACGCAGATCGAGGTCCAGGACACTGACGGTTTTGCCCATCCGGGCAAGCGCTGTGGCCACATGCATGGAAACGGTTGACTTGCCTGCGCCGCCCTTCTCGTTTCCGACGACGATGATGTGCGCCATGCTGGTGTCCTTCTGACCATCCCTGTTTCCACAGGGTTTTGTTGCCCGCACTATATGTTGGGTGCGGCCCTTTGGGAAGACTGTCGGTAGTAGGACATCGGCATCTGATCACAAGCGAAAAAGGATGAAAAAGAGAAACGGAGTGCAGGATGCCCCCGTGTCGTCACATTCGGGCCAATTCTCCGCATCATTTCACCACATAGATCGGGTTTTACAGGAATCAGAAACAATAGCACCTGGCGCGCTTGATTAGTGAATTGCGCCACCAAAGAAAGGGGTTCTTGGTCAGATGCCGACGTACACAGTCAGATTGTACGAATTCGATCCCCTTGGGGTGATCAATTCTACGGTTGGCGGCAACACAACCTATTCGGGGCCCGCAACCGCGAACGGTACGGCCGTCATTACCGACAACCAGACGGGTATTGATGGTCAGGTTCTTGATGACGTTGCCGGTGAAGCGGCCACAGCCACCACGGTCATCGGGGGTACTTCGGCAGGATCTTCGAGTGTCTACGCCGCGGAATCCTGGACCCTCCTGGATACGGTCACGGGCAAGACCTTTCAGGTTATCACCTTCAGGGTCAGTTCCGGCGCCAACACCGGCTACTATACCCTGTCAGAGGTCCCCCTTGTCGTCGGCCGGACTTACCAGACACAGAGTTATGACACGACGCCCGAAGCAAGCTCGGGTGATGCAGTATTCACCTACGCGGACTACGCGGAAGAAGACGGCATCGTTTCTGGCACCGGTGGCAACGATACCATCGACAGCAGTTACAACGGCGACCCGGCCAACGAAGGGGTCGACAGCTTTGGTGCGGCCAATGTCGCTTCTGAATTCAACTGGTCCGATTACGCGGATGAACAGGACCTGCGCGGCGGTGTCACCCAGGATACCGGAGAGGTGGACGTTCAAGTCACCTATTCCGACGTCCAGACGAACGAGGAATTCTCAGCCGAGTTGAGCGGCGGCGCAAACGCGATCTATGTTGCCAGCGGTGAGACGTTCAGCACAACATCGGCGGGATACCTCTTTGCCAATGGATCGCCCAACAACAGCACCATCACCTTCGACTTCTCGACATCCAGCGGTTCCACCTTCAAGGACGAAGTGGAGAATGTCAGGTTCCGCATCAGCGACATCGACGGTCTGAGCAGCGGTTCCAACGATTTCCAGGACATCGTCACGGTCCGCGCCTTTGACGCGGATGGCGTCGAGGTGGGGGTCACCATCACCGGGGGCAGCAACCATACGGTCAGTGGCAACACGATCACGGCGGGTCTGACCAACTACTCGCCTTCCAGCGCCCAGGCCTCCGCGCTGATCGAAATTGCCGGTCCGGTCGGCAGTATCGTAGTCACCTACGACAACGGCGGCACCACGCAGCAGGCGATCTACTTTTCCGACATCCAGTTCGACGCAGTCCCGGCCAATGACGATTCGATCGAGGCGGGCGCGGGCAACGACCTTGTGAATGCGGGCGAGGGGGATGACACCTTATGGGGCGGCACCGGGAACGACACTCTCTACGGAGATGGCGGGCAGAATGAAGTTTACGGGGAAGAGGGGGATGATACCCTTTACGCAGGCGACGGCGATACCGTTTCCGGCGGGGACGGTGACGATACCTTCCTGATCGACGGCACCCAGTTGAACGGTGGAACGATCACGCTGATCGGCGGGGAGGCGGACGAAACGGGCGGTGATGTGCTCGACTTCAATGGCCAGTTGCAGGTCGGGTCTGTCACGATTACCGATCCCGATGACGCTAATGGCGGCAAGACCGGTACTGCGACATTGCTGGACGGGACCACGGTTTCCTTTTCGCAGATGGAATCGATCATCTGCTTTGCCGAAGGGTCTCTCATTGAAACGCCCTACGGTGCCCGGCCAATCGAGAGCTTGACGCCCGGCGATCTGATCCTCACGCGGGATCACGGGCCGCAGCCTCTGCGGTGGATCGGCAACCGGACGGTCGAGGGACGTGGTCGCTTTGCCCCGGTTGAATTTGCGCGTGGCAGCTTTGGGAATGCGCAGCCCTTGCGCGTCTCACCTCAGCACAGAATGCTGATCGAAGACTACCGCGCCGTAATGTACTTCGGAGAAGAGGAGGTCATCACTGCGGCGGATTTTCTTGTCAATGGCAAGACCATCACCCGACGCGAGGCCGTATCGGTTTGTTACTACCACCTGCTTTTCGACCAGCATGAACTGGTCCTATCTTCCGGCATCTGGTCGGAAAGCTATCAGCCAGGGAGCTACAGCTTGCCCGGCCTCAATGACCGGGCGCGGGACAGCCTTTTCAAGATCCTCCCGGCGTTGCGAAGCGATCCCAACGGATACGGTCAGTCGGCCCGGACCAGCCTGAAGCGCGCCCAGGGATCTTTACTCGCCGCGTAAACGTTAATTCACGTATCCGCGCTCCTGTGCTACGGAAACATAGTAATCTTAATGAGTTGCCAGCGAACTTCTGGCAATCGGATTGTGGAGAACGGCCATGAAAGAGGATCCTCTGTTGAATTTCGAAGCAGCACAGCGCTCCGAAGGCACTCCGGCAAACGGAGAAAAGGCGCTCGGCCTGGGCCGTTTTTGGGCCGAAGTTCTTTCTTTGACGTTCATGTCGATCCTCGTTCCAGTGGTGGTATTTCTCGACGCGACTATTCTTTTTGATCACATGTCCGAAGGTACATTGACCGAATGGACACAGGCGGGGCTGATCGCCGGGACGGCGGTGCTGTTCTTTATCGGCGCGTGCACTATTCCGGCGGCCACAGGCTATTTGATGAGTGCTGCGACCCTTTGCACCTGCATGTTCCTGCGCGAAAACGATGTTTACTTCGACATCATCTGGCACGGCTTCTGGATCGTACCTGTCAGCATCGTTCTCTGCCTTGGCACCGCTTTTGCAATCCGTAACAGGCATACTCTGAGGGAGCCGTTCCTGCGACACGCAGCCACACGCGAGGCCGCCTTTCTTATGATCGGCTTCATTTTCGTGCTGATCTTCAGCCGTGTCTACGGGTCGGGCGACCTGTGGCGCGCGATCATGGGACCCAACTACACCTGGCAGATAAAGGCGGCGTTGCAGGAAGGGGTTGAACTGATGGGGTACAGCATTCTTGCCTTCGGCGCGTTTCTTTCTTTCCGGTCTGGGTTTGGCCAGCGGATAGAAACGAAAGACCAATGAAAAAGGGCGCGGCCAACAGCCACGCCCCGATTTCCTTTATCGCGGTGACCTTTTAAAGGCTCAGGCCCGCGTACTTGTTCTTGAACTTCGACACCCGACCGCCGGTGTCCATCAGGCGGCTGGAGCCACCAGTCCAGGCGGGGTGCGAAGAGGGGTCGATGTCAAGCGACAGCTGGTCGCCTTCCTTGCCCCATGTGGATTTCATCTGCACCACGGTGCCGTCGGTCATCTTGACGTTGATGAGGTGATATTCGGGATGTGTATCGGCTTTCATCGGACGACCCCTTAGGCTTGCTTGGGCTTGTAGTTGGAATTCTCTGTGATGCGCGCGGACTTACCACGGCGCGAGCGCAGATAGTACAGCTTGGCGCGACGCACGCGACCGCGGCGGACCACGGCGATGCTGTCGATGTTGGTGGAATGCAGGGGGAAGACACGTTCGACCCCTTCACCAAAGCTGATCTTGCGTACGGTAAAGGAACCGGCGATGCCTCCGCCGTTGTTCCGGGCGATGCAGACACCTTCGTAGTTCTGCACACGCGTGCGTGTACCTTCTGTCACTTTATAGCCGACACGGACGGTATCGCCCGCGCGGAAATCCGGGATGTCTTTTCCCAGTTCGGCGATCTGTTCCGCCTCAAGTTCTGCGATCAGGTTCATCTGACCTTCTCCTTACATGCGCGTGGTATTCCACGGTTATCGAAACACGCCTGTGCGGCGTAGAATGTCTTCGCGATCCAAGAGCTTCGGTCTGTCTGTCGGGTCTGGCCGTCATGCGCGCGGGCAGCCCATCGAAGGTAGTGTCGTCTTTATCTGTTGGCCTTCCACAGGAAAGCCCCCGCAACCGCGTTGCCGCGATTCCGGATGGGCGGGGTATAGGGGAGCATCGGGGCGGGATCAAGGCCCGATATCTGCGGCCGCGCGCCCTGAAAACCCTGAGTTTGATTCATGTCAAGGCGACCCACTTAGGCCTGCCTTATGGACATTAAACGCAGTTTGAAATGAGCCGGGGAACAGATATGGAAACCACAAGGGAGGACTTGAAATCGCCTGAGCAACAGGCGCGCAGCGCCGCCATCCTGGGCTTTGAAGAGGGCGAGTATCCCTACGCCACCAAGCTGGACCGAAAGACCTATGAGGATGAGAAAGCCGCCCTGCAGGTGGAGCTTTTGAAGGTCCAGCACTGGGTGGAGGAAACCGGTCAGAAATTCGTACTGCTTTTCGAAGGTCGAGATGCCGCGGGCAAGGGCGGCACGATCAAGCGCTTTACCGAACACCTTAACCCCCGGGGTGCCCGGGTGGTGGCCCTGAACAAGCCCACCGAGGAGGAGCGCGGGCAGTGGTTTTTTCAGCGCTACGTCAAGCACCTCCCGACCGCGGGTGAAATCGTGCTTTACGACCGTTCCTGGTACAATCGCGCGGGGGTTGAGCGGGTGATGAATTTCTGCGCGCCCCACGAATACCTCGAATTCATGCGCCAGACGCCCGAGTTCGAGCGGATGCTGGTCCGTTCCGGCATTCGGCTTTTCAAATACTGGTTCTCGGTTACCCAAGGCGAACAGAAACGGCGCTTTGCCTCGCGTGAGACTGATCCGTTGAAGCGCTGGAAGCTGTCGCCTGTCGACCGGGCCTCACTGGACAAGTGGGATGACTATACCGAAGCCAAGGAGGCGATGTTCTTCTACACCGACACCGCTGATGCGCCCTGGACTGTGATCCGCTCCAACGACAAGAAACGCGCACGGCTGACCTGTATGCGGCACTTCTTGTCCCAGCTCGATTATCCGGGCAAGGATCTTGAGGTGGCCACGCCCCCCGACCCGCTGATCTACCATCAGGCCGAAACGCTCCTGCGCGACAGTGAGCATATCTTTGCGCCCACGATACGCCCCAAAAAACCAAATACATGACCGCCAAATAAGAAGGAAACGACCATGTCCCACGTCCCCCACGAACTGAGTGAGGAATTCCCCGACCACATCGAAGAGATGTCGGCACTGCGCCAATCGAACGGCCATTTCGCGCGGCTGGCGGACCAGTACCATACGCTCAACCGCGAATTGCACCGGGCCGAAACCGATGTTGAGCCGACGAGCGATGACCACATGACCGAGATGCGCAAGAACCGTCTCGCCCTCAAGGATGAGATCTACGCGATACTGAAAGCCAACAGCGCGTCGGTATAGGAGGGATCTCCGGCCACCCGCTTAACTGTCGTCCCGGTCTTTCAACAGATCGGGACGCCGGGTTTTCGTGATCTCAAGGGATTTCTCGCGCCGCCAACGCGCGATTTCCCCGTGATTGCCCGACATCAGCACCGGCGGTATGTTCCGGCCCTGCCAGGTGGCAGGACGGGTGTACTGTGGGTGCTCCAGCAGGCCGCTCGCGTGGCTTTCCTCCACCGTGCTTTCGGCATTGCCCAGCACACCGGGCAGCAGGCGCACGGTAGCGTCGATCATCGCCATGGCCGCAATCTCTCCCCCTGTCATCACGAAATCCCCAAGGGACACCTCGGTGATGCCGTAGTGTTCGATCACCCGCTCATCTACGCCCTCAAAGCGCCCGCAAAGCATCGTGACACCCTGGCAGGCCGATAGATCGCGCGCCATGGTCTGATCAAAGCGCCTGCCGCGTGGGGACATGTAAAGGATCGGCCAGCGTCCGCGCGCATGGGTCTGCGCATCCTCTATCGCGGGTCCCACAACATCGGGCCGCATCACCATGCCCGCACCGCCGCCCGCAGGCGTGTCATCGACGTTGCGGTGCTTGCCGACGCCAAAGAGGCGCAGGTCATGAGTGTGCAACTGCCAGCGTCCGTCTTGCAGGGCCTTGCCCGTCAGGCTGGCCCCTAGGACCCCCGGAAAGAGATCCGGGAAAAGGGTGACGATGCGCGCCTGCCAGACATCCGCATAGTCGGGTTTGTCCTGCATCAGTTCACGCGGTTCAAGGGTGGGCCGCGCCGACTGGCGGCCGTGGGAACGCGGGGTCTTCATGGTCCTTCCGCCTCTGCCAGGATCGCCCGCTTTGCAGCCTTGCGCTTGTCGGCATCCTTGTAGGCCCGGTTGGCCTCAAGCAGGGCCTGCAGGACGTCTTCGCCCAGCCGTGCATTGGCGGGATGGGCGGGGACGAGTTCGACCTGCACGTCAATCGGTAGGTCACAGAGGTCCAACAGCGGCTCGGCCGGGCCGAGGGACCGGTTCTGGCAGTCTTCCAGCGCGCAGTGATGCACCGGAACAGGCACGCGGCTCGCCACCTCTGCCACCATGTCATCCAGCTGCGCCGCGCGGTGGTATTTGGCAACGAAGGCGTCGAAATCCATCGTCATGTTTGAGGCCTTCACGTGTTCCCAATAGGCGGAAGAAAGCCAGCTGGTCGGCGCTCGGGTGGAGAGGTAGATCAGGATCTCGGCCGACGGAAACCGCTCCTGCGCAAGCTCCCAGAAGGCGTAGAGCAGTTCGGGCGCGGCTCCATAGTCCATCAGATCGCCCCGGCCAGGCAGATGGCCAACCAGCTCCTCGCAAGAGATGATCAGCGTCCGGCGCGGCATGCCAGGCAACCCTTCGAGCATCCTGATGAAACGGTGCTGCACCTTGATCAGGGTCAGCGGATCACGCCAGGTGGAATAGCCGCGAGTGGCGGCGACAAGTTCCTTCATGTGCCAGCGCAGGCGCAGGGCCACCTGCCGTTTCATGGCGACACGGTTTTCGCGCAGGGTGGCCTGGATTGTCGACGTGCCGGTCTTGTGGAACCCGGCATGGATGATGATCCGACGCGGCATCAGTCCTCTGTCGTCTCTGGCAGGATGCCTTCCGGTGGATCGGCGACGATCCGGCCCGAGGCGAGATCGACGGTTGGCACGGCGGCCTGAGTGAAGGGCAGGAAAACAGTGGCCGAACTGCCCTTGAGTTGCAGCTCAAGCAGATCGTCGGCACCGTGGTTCTGAACGGTCTTGACGGTGCCCAGGAGTGTGCCGCCGGTATCAAAGACCTCAAGCCCGATAAGATCGGCGTGGTAGAATTCATCGCTTGGCAGGGCGGGGAGTTGGTCACGCCGCGCGTAAAGCCGCGTGCCCCGCAGGGCATCGGCCTCTTCTTTGGTCGCAATCTCGGCGCTGCGGGCTGCCAGGCCGTTCTTGATTGGACGCAGGATGGCGAGGTGAAAGGTACGTTTGCCATCTTCGGTCGAAAGTGGACTATAGGTCTCGATATCCTCTGGCACGGCGCAAAAGCTCTTCAGCCGCAGCTCGCCCTTCACGCCGTAGGCGCCCGCGATCACGCCAACGCAGATCATATCGCTCATTGCAAAAGCTCCGAATTGACGCAGATCGTCCCGGTCCATTCGCCCTCACCGGCGGCACATTCCCCGGCCATCAGCTTGCGGTCGTACCAGATGCCCCAGCCAAAGCCGATCAGCATGGCAAAAAGCAGGATAAGAAAGCGCAACATCATGGTTCAGCTTCGTGCCCCTTCTGGGCCTTGGACCAGCCCATGGTTTTCATTTGGTGTCAAAGATCGGATTTGCGGTCGTCTGGGTCAAGGCGGGAATGGCAAACGGGGCACGCCTGACGGCATGCCCCGTTCGTATCTGTCCGGCACCGGGGCGCGGTTCTTATTCTTCGGCTGCGGCTTCTTCCGCGGGGGCTTCCTCAGCGGGGGCCTCCTCGGCAGGGGCATTGGCTGCCTCGGCGGCTGCCGCAGCCTTGTCGGCCTTCTCCTGCGCGCGGTCCTGGGCCTTCTTGCCCGGCGTGCCCTTGTTGGGATTGGAGCGCTCTTTCTTCTCGATCACGCCGGCGGCTTCCAGCATCCGCGACACGCGGTCGGTGGGCTGTGCGCCCTCGCTCATCCAGTGCTTGACGCGCTCGACGTCCATCTTGACGCGCTCTTCGCTGTCCTTGGGCAGGAGCGGGTTGTAGGTGCCCAGCTTTTCGATAAAGCGCCCGTCGCGGGGCATGCGGCTGTCGGCAGCAACGATCCGGTAGAAGGGGCGTTTCTTGGAGCCGCCGCGGGCGAGACGAATTTTCATGGCCATGGTGTGTGTTCCTTGTGGTTGATCGGTGCGTAGTGAATGCGCACCCTACGATTGGTGGCTTTTGTGGTGCTGAATGACTTCAGCGATGATGAAGTTGAGAAACTTCTTGGCGAATTCGGGATCGAGGTCGGCCTCTCTCGCCAAATCTTCGAGCCGCGCGATCTGATCCGCTTCGCGGTTGGGATCGGACGGGGGAAGGTCGTGTGTGGCCTTGAGTTTCCCCACGGCCTGGGTGTGCTTGAACCGCTCTCCCAACGTATAGACAAGGATCGCGTCGAGCCGGTCGATGGAGGCGCGATGATCCTTGAGCACCTCTGCGGCGCGGGTGACGGCGTCTGTCATGGGCGGGCCTCCGGAGCAGCGTGACGGTAGACATGCAGGTGCAGCCCATCGTCGGTGGTAAAGTCATCCTCGCGGACCGCGCCAAGGCGCTGGGCCAGGGCCTGCGAGCGGGTATTTTCCGGGGTCGTGCAACTGATCGCCGTGGTCCAGCCCAGCGTATCGTAGACGTAATCCAGAGCCTTGCGTGCGGCCTCAAAGGCGACACCGCGGCCCTCAGCCGCCTCAAAAACCGACCAGGCGATTTCGGGCTCGGGCCAGTCATCGGGGAAGAAAGGGCCGACCACGCCAAGCGGTTCATCGGTGGTCTTGTCGGCCACGATCCAGCGGCCATAGCCGCGCAACTGCCAGTGACCGACGATCTCGCAGAGCTTGTCGAAGGCCTGGGTGCGGGTGTTCGGGCCACCAACGAGAGCGGCACGGTCGCTGCTGCGGAAGGCGGCGTAGGCCTCGAAATCGCTCAGGCGCGGGCAGCGCAGGCGCAGGTTTGGTGTCTCAACCGTGGGGATGTTGATGGTCGTCGTCATGCCGTCCCCCGTGGAAGGAGAAAAACATCGCGGGTGACCCCGTCAGGAAAGGTCTGGCGGCGGTCGATCCGTCCGTCGAGGCGCTGTGCCAGGCGGCGGGCGGGAAGGTTCTCGTCGCGCATGTGCGTCTCAACTCGGTCCCAGCCGAGTGTCCCGTAGGCCCAGTTGATAACTGCACGGCTGGCGCGAGTGGCTATGCCCCTGCCGCGCGCGTCGGGCATGAGCCACCAGGTCAACTCGTGGCAGGGCCAGTCGTCAGGATAGGCCAGCCCCGTGCCGCCCATGAAGGTATCACCGTCAAATACAAGAAAGATGCCAAAACCCTTGTCATCCCAGTGCGCGATGTCGCGGGCGACGATGGCCTCCACCTCCGACGCGCTGCGCCCGCCCCGATAGCCGCCGACCGTCAGATCACTTACCGCGTAGAACCCCGCGTACAAGGGAAGGTCCTGCGGCGTCGGTGCGCGCAGTGTCAGACCTTTGGCCTCAAGGGTTACTGGATATGCGGCTATGGCCATCACTTCTTCTTACCGAACCCGCTTAGACCTGGTGGAAGGCCCATGCCGCCGCCCAGCCCGGGCAGCTTGCCGCCCATCTGCTTGGCCGCCGCTTCGAGCGCCTGCGGGTCCATGTCGGCAGGCATGCCGCCCTTGCCGAACATGCCCTTCATGGCCTGTTTCAGCATGCCACCCTTACCCATCTTGCCCATCTTCTTCATCATGTCGGACATCTGGCGGTGCATCTTCATAAGCTTGTTGAGGTCCGAAACCTCCATGCCCGCGCCCTTGGCGATGCGCTTCTTGCGGGAGGCCTGAAGAAGCTGGGGATTGGCCCGCTCGCGCTTGGTCATGGACTGGATGAGCGCGATCTGCTGCTTGAGAATGTTGTCGTCAAGGCCTGCCTGTTCGACCTGTTTGGCCATCTTGCCCATGCCGGGCATCATGCCCATCATCCCCTGCATGCCGCCCATCTTGATCATGTGCTCTAGCTGCATCTTGAGGTCGTTCATGTTGAACTGACCCTTGGCCATGCGCTTCATCATCTTCTCGGCCTGTTCGGCCTCGATGGTTTCCTGTGCCTTCTCGACGAGGGCAACGATATCGCCCATGCCGAGGATACGGCCCGCGATGCGCTCAGGCTCGAAGGTCTCGAGCGCGTCCATCTTCTCGCCAAGGCCCACGAACTTGATTGGCTTGCCGGTCACGGCGCGCATCGAAAGCGCCGCACCGCCGCGGCCATCGCCGTCCATCCGGGTGAGGACAACACCGG
>JABDKA010000045.1 GCA_013002405.1 Sulfitobacter sp.
GTTCTGGGCCCGGGCCGAATTCCCGGCCAGGAAGCAAAGAAGCGATAGACAGATCACCAAGCCCCTGTTCCTTGGTGTTTCAAATCTCATCTCTCTCAATTCCTAATGGTGAATACCCTCACGGCTCTCTGGCCAGCGGCTGTTCGAGAGAGCGGATCGGGTCGGCAGCGAAGTTGCCACGAAAATGCCTTCAGTGTCAGAGACTTTTTTGAAGGGGTCATGGCCAGGTCTGGCGGCCGCATGCCACCCCTCAGGCGCCCCATCCAAAAACGCTGAGCAGACCGCCCGTCTGGTCGAAAGCTACCCCTTGGTCACGCCTTGAATTCGGTTCGGAATCGCCCCATTTGCGCCGCGCTGAAGGCAAGTTTCCGGCGCAGGCTTCCCCAACGTCACTGAAGTCCAAAGGAAACCGAAATCGAAGGAAAGCCCCATGGCCCGTCTGGATCAAGACACGGCAAAGTCCAAGCCCAAGCCCATGCCAAAGCCCGAGGCGAAAGAGGCCTCCACGCCGAAGCAGCCACGCCCCGCCCCGCGGATTACCGATTACGCCAGCCTCTGAGCGTGACAGGGTTTCGGTCCCGCGATAACCTCGCGGCATGACCAGCCCCGTCTCAGCCATCCGCAACATCGGCCCCGACGCCGCCTACGCGCGGCTGCTGGGTTCAGGCATGAAACCCCATTTCATCGGCTACTACGTTCTGGGCATGGGCCTGCAGGGCCGCCCCTGGAATGATTGTCAGGGCGCGGAAAAGCAGGCGCTCCGCGCGCGCTTCGATGCGCTTAAGGCCAAACATGCCAACCCTCTGACAGACCAATTCGAGCGCCTGATGGACCAGATCGGTGTGCGTCCGGCCTCCTGATCCGCGGGAACCTTGGCCGCTTTCGCGGTGTTCTGGGTACATGACACAGAATATTTCCCCCGACCTCTCAAATGATCACCCCCATGCGGCGGACCTTATCCGCCTCAAGAGGCTGGCGCAGCGATGGACACCGCCTTTCGCCTGCCGGTGATCGGCACAAGGCTGGGCTGGGACGCAATCCTGGGCCTTGTTCCCGGTGTTGGCGATGTGTTGGCTTTCCTGCCCGGTGCCTACATCCTGAAAGAGGCCTACCGCATGGATGCCCCTGCGGGCCTTCTGCTGCGCATGGGGGCCAACGCGGGCATTGATGTCGCCCTCGGTTCGGTCCCTCTGATCGGTGATCTGTTTGACATCGCCTGGCGGTCCAAGACCCGCAACGTGGCGCTTCTGGAAAGGCACCTCAGGGCGCGCAAAGGCCACTGAAACAGAAAAAGGGCCGCAGTTATGCGGCCCCTTCGGTAACAAATATGGTCGTGGCGCTTAGCCCACCAGCTCCAGGCCGGAGAAGAAGTAGGCGATCTCTTCCGCCGCCGTCTCAGGCGCGTCCGAGCCGTGGACAGAGTTTTCGCCCACACTCTCGGCGAACTCGGCACGGATCGTCCCGGGGGCCGCGTCCGCTGGGTTTGTGGCCCCCATCACTTCGCGATTCTTGGTGATCGCGTCCTCGCCTTCCAGGACCTGAGCGACGATGGGCGCGGAGGACATGAATTCGCACAGCTCATCGTAGAAAGGACGCTCGGCGTGGACCTTGTAGAACTCCCCCGCCTGTGCCTTGGTCAGGTGAATGCGCTTGGAGGCGACGACCCGCAGGCCCGCATCTTCGAACTTCTTGACGATGGCGCCGGTCAGGTTGCGACGGGTCGCATCGGGCTTGATGATGGAGAATGTACGCTCAAGGGCCATGGGGCTTGCTCCTTTGGGGGTGTTGAATTTCGCGCTCCCTAACATGGGGTCTGGGGCTTGAAAAGCCGTGATTGACGCGGCCTGCCAGTTGGTCCACACCCCGCCCATGCTGCGCTTGTCCGACATCACCTACAGCGTCGAAGGCCGCCCTCTGTTCGAGGAGGCCTCCGCGACGATCCCCGAGGGCCATAAGGTTGGCCTCGTGGGCCGCAACGGTGCGGGCAAGACCACGCTTTTCCGGCTGATCCGGGGCGAACTGACGCTCGACGGCGGCAATATCTCCCTGCCCAGCCGCGCGCGCATCGGCGGGGTGGCGCAGGAGGTGCCATCGTCCGAGACATCGCTCATCGATACGGTGTTGGCCGCCGACACGGAAAGGGCGGACCTGCTGGCCGAAGCGGAAATCGCCACAGACCCCGCGCGCATCGCGGATGTGCAGGCGCGGCTGGCCGATATTGACGCCTGGTCTGCCGAAGGCCGGGCGGCTTCGATCCTCAAGGGGCTTGGCTTTGACGAGGCGGAGCAGCAAATGCCCTGTTCGGCCTTTTCAGGCGGCTGGCGGATGCGGGTGGCGCTGGCAGGTGTGCTCTTTGCTCGGCCCGATCTGCTGCTTCTTGACGAGCCGACCAACTACCTTGATCTGGAAGGGGCGCTCTGGCTGGAAAGCTATCTGGCGAAATACCCCCATACGGTCATCATCATCAGCCACGACCGCGGCCTGCTGAACCGCGCGGTGGGGGCCATTCTGCACCTCGAAGACCGCAAGCTGACCTTCTACCAGGGTCCCTACGATCAGTTCGCCCGCCAGAGGGCAGAGCGCCGGGCGCAAGCGGCAGCCATGGCAAAGAAACAGCAGGCGCGCCGGGCGCACCTGCAGTCCTACGTGGACCGCTTTCGTTACAAGGCCGACAAGGCCAAGCAGGCCCAGTCCCGGCTCAAGATGATTGAACGGATGGATATGATCGCCAGCCCCGAGCAGGCGGCCAAGCGGGTCTTCACCTTCCCAGAACCCGAAGAGCTTTCGCCGCCCATCATCACGATAGAGGGGGGCCAGACCGGATATGAGGAGGACAAACCCGTCCTCAGCCGCCTCAACCTGCGCATCGACCAGGACGACCGGATCGCGCTATTGGGCAAGAACGGCCAGGGCAAGTCCACGCTCGCCAAGCTCCTGTCGGACCGCCTGCCCCTGATGGCGGGCAAGGAGGTCAAGGCCAATAAGCTGCGCGTGGGCTTTTTCGCCCAGCACCAGGTGGATGAACTTGAGATCGACGAGACACCGCTTCAGCACCTCGCCCGCGTCCGGCCTGGCGTCATGCCGTCGAAACTGCGCGCGCAACTGGCGGGCTTCGGCCTGGGCCCGGAACAGGCCGAAACGGAAGTGGGCCGCCTCTCGGGCGGGCAAAAGGCGCGCCTGTCGCTGTTGCTCGCCACACTCCACGCACCACACCTGCTGATCCTGGACGAACCGACCAACCACCTCGACATCGAAAGCCGCGAGGCGCTGGTCGAGGCCCTGACTGCCTATACCGGGGCGGTGATCCTGGTCAGCCACGACATGCACCTGCTTTCCATGGTGGCCGACCGTCTCTGGCTTGTCTCGGGCGGTACGGTGAAGCCCTTCGAGGAGGATCTGGAGGCTTACCGGCAACTCCTCCTTGCCCCCGCCAAATCGGAGAGCAAGTCGCAAAGGCCCAAACAGGAGGCCAAGCCGAAACGCGCGGGCCGGGACGAGGTGCTGGTCCTGCGAAGCGAGGTGCGCAAGGCCGAAAGCCGCCTGGAAAAACTCAACGAGATGCGCGACAAGTTGGCCAAGAAGCTGGCCGATCCGGCCCTTTACGAAGAGGACAAGATCGGGGAACTGCAGCTGTGGAACCGCAAATACGCCGAAGTGATGGAAGCCCTGGAACGCGCCGAAGTGCTCTGGTTGAGCGCCGAAGAGAAGCTGGAAACGGCCACCGCGTGACGCAGAACAAGCCTTTGCGCCCTGCTCCGCACTCCTCCATTCACTTTGCAGGATAAACTCTGAGGGTTTGGGGGCAAAGCCCCCATTCAGATCTGATGCCACTCGACACCGCCTATATGATCACCGCCCTCGTCACCATGTTCGTGGTGATCGACCCCATCGGTATCGCCCCGCTGTTCCTGGCTCTGACCCAGGGCAAAAGCCCCGCCCAGCGCCGCCTGATCGCCCTCCGGGCCACGCTCACGGCCGCCTTCGTTCTCGCCCTTTTCGCCTTCTTCGGCGAGGCGCTTCTCGATTTCATCGGCATCTCCATGCCCGCCTTCCGGATCGCGGGCGGCATTCTGCTCTTCCTCACGGCCCTCGATATGCTCTTTGAGCGGCGCACAAAGCGGCGCGAGGACCGGACGGAGGAGGAGGACACCGACGATCCATCTGTCTTTCCGCTCGCCATCCCGCTGATCGCAGGCCCCGGTGCCATTGCATCCGTTATCCTGCTGATCGGTGAGCGACCGGGTGGCGAAGGGCTCGTCACGGTTCTGTTGATCACGGCACTTACGCTCCTCACCCTGATGTTGATCCTCTTCGCCAGCAGTTACCTTGACCGGGTGATCGGCAAAACCGGGATTGACGTGATCACCCGCGTCCTGGGCATGCTATTGGCGGCCCTTTCCGTGCAATTCGTGCTCGACGGGCTCACCGCTTTCGGATTTGGGCCCGGCAGCGGCTGACATCGCGGTCCGCCCTTCCTATATCAGTGCTGAGGCAACGGAGAAGGCAATGACCGATATCGATACCGGACAACTAATCTATCTTGTCGTGCTTGGTACCATGGTGCTGGGCTGGTTCATCATGCAGACCCGACAGGGGCTCAACCGCACGCTGCAGCATGCAGCCGTCTGGGCAATGATCTTCGTCGGCGCTGCCGCCGCCGTCGGCCTTTGGCAGGACATCAGCCGCGACGCGGGCCGCCCCATGATGACCCAGACCAGCGAAGGGCAGATCGTGGTCACGCGCTCCCGCGACGGGCACTACCATCTGAGCCTCGACATCAATGACACGCCCGTGCGTTTCGTCCTCGACACAGGGGCCTCGGAAATGGTGCTGACCCAGGCCGATGCGGCACGTGTCGGGCTGAACGTGGACAGTTTGAATTACGTCGGCCGCGCCAACACCGCGAACGGTCAGGTGCGCACTGCCTTCGTCAAGCTCGACCGTGTATCGCTCGGCGATGTCACTGATCGGAACGTCGGGGCCGTGGTGAACGAAGGAGAAATGCAGCAATCGCTTCTCGGGATGGGATACCTGGAACGTTGGGGCTCCATTCAGATCGCAAACGGTGAGTTGGTTCTGACCCGCTGACACGAAGCCCTCCGCAGCGCCGGACGGGGGTCCGGGGCTCCCACAACGGCCTCTTGGATGCGCCCTCAGGTCTCCGCCTTCTTTTCCCAGCGGCCGGATTCCTCCGACCAGTACTGAGCCGAGGCACCCGCCTCTTTCAGTGCGCGCCACTGGTCCCGCGCCCGCTCAAGCGCGGCCTCATCGTTTCCGTCAAAAAGCAGGCAGACCCGGTCCAACCGCGCGACCTCCTCCGCCGAAACCTCGGCGCCCTGGACGCTCATCAGGCATTGGGCCCCATTCGGTGTCTCCTTGGCGGTGGTCAAGAGCACGGGTTGGTCGGCATCGTGCGGCCCACCCGCCAGTCCGTGGGGAAGAAAATCTTCACTGTCCTCCACCCAAAGCGCCCGGTCCAGCGCTTCAAGCCCCGGCTGATCTGTCCCGCGCACTACAACGCGCCAGCCGTTCTGCAGGGACTTGCCCAGCAGCATCCGCAAGGTATCCGCCAGTGGTCTGCGCGTCAGGTGATAGAAAAAGGCCGCCCCCATCGCCGCTTCAGTCCTTCTCGTACATGTCCGCGATCAACCGGTTCAGCGCGGCCACACCCCAGCCAGTCGCCCCTTTGGGGGCAAGGGTGGTGTCGGACTTGACCGAGGCCACACCGGCGATGTCGAGGTGGATCCAGGGGGTTTCGTCCTTCACGAAGCGCTGCAAAAACTGCGCCGCTGTGATCGAGCCAGCGGGCCTGCCGCCGACGTTTTTCATATCGGCGATCCGGCTTTTCAGCTGGTCGTCATAGGCCTTGCCCAAGGGCATCCGCCAGGCCCCCTCGCCCTCTTTCTCGGCCGCCTTCAGGAAGGCGTTGCAGAAGGCATCATTGTTGGAAAAGACGCCCGCATTCTCGTGCCCAAGCCCAATAATGATCGCACCAGTCAGGGTGGCCAGATCGACCATTGCGTCGGGATTGAACCGGTCCTGCGCATACCACATGACATCACAGAGAACGAGCCGACCTTCGGCGTCCGTGTTGATCACTTCAATGGTGTCGCCCTTCATGGACTTCACCACATCGCCGGGGCGCGTGGCATTGCCCGAGGGCATGTTTTCCACCAGACCGACAAGGCCCACCACGTTGGCCTTTGCCTTGCGCCTGGCCACCGTCCGCATCACGCCGGCGACGACACCCGCGCCCCCCATATCCATGGTCATGTCTTCCATGCCGCCCGCGGGTTTCAGGCTGATGCCACCTGTATCGAAGACCACGCCCTTGCCGATCAGTGCCAGCGGCGTCTGATCCTTGGCCCCGCCCTGCCACTGCATAACCACGACCTTGGAAGGGCTGTCGGAGCCCTGTCCCACACTCAACAGCGTGCGCATGCCCAATTCGGCGAGCTTCTTTTCCTCCAGCACCTCCACCTTGAGACCCAGCGCCGCCATCTCTGCCAGCTGTTTGGCAAATTCCGTCGTGGTCAGGACGTTGGCCGGGGCATTGACCAGATCGCGGGTCATGAAAGCCCCTTCGGCCACGGCCATCAGCGGATCGGCCTCGGCCCGTGACTTATCCGGTTTGGAGCACATGATGGTGACCGCGCCTTCGGGCTCCTTGGCGTCGGATTTGTGATCGTCAAAGGTGTAGTCCCGCATCGCCAGACCAAAGGCCACTTCGGCGACCCGGCGCATGCTGCCTGCCAGAACCAGCAGGTCCGAACGGTCGCGCAGCTTGGCAAGGCTTGCGCCCGCTTTGCGGGCCTCCGTCATCCCCAGATTGCGCGGGCCGCGCACCACATCGACGGCCTCTGCCGCCAACCCGACGGGAAAGGCCATGCTGACCGCATCGCCTTCCTTGAGCTTGCCGAACCGCTCACTCTCTATCAGCCGCACCAGCGCACCGCGCACAAGCTTGTTCACCCGCCGCGCCCCGGCATCCAGCCGTCCTTCGGGATCGGCAAAGACGGCGACGCGCCCCTCGAACGCGGCAATCTTGTCAATCTCGGTTTCGGCAAAGCGGATGGGGGTGATCTGGGTCATCTGGAAGGACCTTATTGGTGGATTTCACCAGACCTAGCGTGCCACTCCGCCGATGACCAGATAGCAGTTTTCCGGCCCAGCCATTTCCAGTAGTGTCCGGGCAAAGGGACTGACCAGCGCAAACGAGAGAGGACAATAGGGTGGCACGATTTGATCGCTATATGTTGTCACAGCTGCTTTTGTTGTTCGGTTTTTTCGCGCTGGTGCTGGTTGCGCTTTTCTGGATCAACCGGGCCGTCATCCTGTTCGATCGCCTGATCGGCGATGGCCAGTCCGCCCTGGTCTTTCTAGAGTTCACGGCACTGGGTCTGCCCAAACTGATCGGCACGGTCCTGCCCATCGCGGCCTTTGCTGGGGCGGTCTACGTCACCAACCGGATGAGCACGGAATCCGAGATCACAGTGCTGCAGGCCACGGGGTCCAGTCCCTGGCGGCTGGCCCGTCCCGTTATGGTCTTCGGACTTTGCGTGGGTCTGATGATGAGCATCCTCAGCCATTTCCTGGTCCCCATGGCACAAGGCCAGCTGGATGAGCGGGAAGCGGAGATTTCGGAGAACGTGACCGCGGGTCTGCTGAAGGAGGGGCAGTTTCTCCATCCCTCCGAAAAGGTGACCTTCTATACCCGCCTCATTGGTATCGACGGCGTCCTGCACGACGTCTTTCTGTCGGACAGGCGCAGTCCGGACGAAGGGGTGATCTATACCGCTTCCGAGGCCTATCTGGTGCGCAACGGCGAGGGCACGACCCTGATCATGGTTGATGGCCTGGCCCAGCGGCTGGAGCGGCCGGGCAATCGCCTTTCGACGGCGAAGTTCCGGGACTTCTCATTCGATATCTCCTCCCTCGTGACCCGGTCAACGGACGAAGATCTGACCGTGCCCAACATGATCACCCCCGCCCTGCTGGGTGACTGGCAGGAGCTGTCCGAGCGGACCGGCGACAGCACCGGCGTCATCGCGGAGGAGCTACATGCCCGCTTTGCCCAGGCGCTTTTTTGCCTTGTCGCGGCGCTGGTCGGGTTTTCGGTCCTTTTGGCGGGCGGCTATTCGCGCTTCGGCATCTGGCGCGAGGTGGTGATTGCCTTTGGCCTGCTCATCGCCATTGACGGTTTGCGCGGCACCCTGGTCAATGCGGTCCGGGCGGAGGCCTCGCTCTGGCCCGTGCTCTACCTGCCTTCCGCGCTTGGTCTTGTGCTGGCCATCAGCGCGCTCTGGATCGCCGGGCATCCGGGCTGGCTGCGCAGGCTCTTTCCGCGAAGGAGTGCCGCATGATCCTGCACCTCTACTTCGCCCGCCGTTTCGCCATGACCTTCGTGCTGATCACCACCGTCCTCTTTGCGCTGGTCGTCCTGATTGATGCCGTGGAACAGGCGCGGCGCTTCGGAAGCCTCGATCTGGGCTGGCAGCGGATCGTAGCACTGACGCTTCTGAGCGCGCCAGAGACCATCAACCTCATCCTGCCACTGATCATGATCCTTGCGACCGTGGCGCTTTTTATCTCACTCGCCCGTTCATCGGAACTGGTCGTGACCCGGGCCGCAGGCCGTTCGGCCCTGCGTGCGCTTGTCGCGCCGGTCTGCGTGGCGCTGATCATTGGTGTGCTGGCGGTCACCATGCTCAACCCGATCGTCGCGGCCACCAGCAACCGCTATCTGGAACTTTCCGAAAGCTACAGTGCGGGGGGTGGTGCGACCTTTTCGATCTCCGATGAGGGGCTCTGGCTGCGGCAGGGCAGCGCCGAAGGTCAGACCGTGATCCGCGCGCTGCGCTCGAACGCCGACGCCTCCGAATTCTATGACGTGACCTTCCTGACCTACGACCGCAAGAACGGCCCCATCCGCCGCATCGAGACGGCCAGTGCCTCACTGGTTGAGGGGGAATGGTCCCTCAAGGGCGTCAAGAGCTGGCCGCTTGATCCCGGCATCAATTCAGAGGGAAAATCAGAAACTTATGAAAGCCTCACCTTGCCCTCTTCGCTGACCCTCGACCGGATCCGCGAAAGCATCGGGGAGCCCGCAGTGGTATCGATCTATGCCCTGCCGACCTTCATCCGGCAGCTTGAGCAGGCAGGTTTCAGCCCGCGCCGCCACAAGGTCTGGCTGCAGACTGAGTTTGCCCGCCCTGTCTTCCTTGTCGCCATGGTTCTTGTTGCGAGCGCCTTTACCATGCGGCATACCAGATTTGGGGGCACGGGAGTAGCCGTGCTGACAGCAGTGCTTCTGGGGTTCGGTTTGTATTTCATTCGCAGCTTCGCGCAAATTCTCGGGGAAAATGGGCAGATCCCGATCCTTCTGGCGGCCTGGGCACCGCCCGCCGCCGCGATCCTCCTGGCGCTTGGGTTGCTTTTGCACGTTGAGGACGGCTAGGCCATGCTGCGCCACCTCCTGATCCTTCTTCTTCTAGTCACGCCATATGCCCTGAAGGCGCAGGAAACCACGGGGCAACCGCGTCCTGCAGTTCTTGTTGCCGATAAGGTCTTTATTGAGGCCGACCGCAGGCTGATCGCTCAGGGCAACGTGGAAGCCTTCCAGGGTGAGACGCGCTTGTGGGCACGGTCCATCACCTACGACCGGGCAACCGGGGCGCTTCTGATCGAAGGTCCTATCGTACTGACTGAAGGCACCGACCAGCTGCTGCTGGCCGACGCCGCGGAACTGTCGCCCGATCTGCGCGAGGGGCTTCTGCTGGGCGCACGGCTTGTCCTGAACCAGCAGCTGCAACTGGCCGCGCGGCAGATCAACCGCATCGACGGGCGCTACAGCCAACTTTACAAGACCTCCGTCACCTCTTGCCGGATTTGCGAGGATGGCCGCCCACCGCTCTGGTCGATCCGTGCGCAGCGGGTGGTGCACGACCAGTTCGAGCAGCAGCTCTACTTCGATCACGCCCAGTTCCGCATTCTGCGGGTCCCGGTCTTTTACGTCCCGCGCCTGCGTTTGCCGGGTCCGGGCCTTGAGCGGGCCACCGGGTTCCTCGTTCCCTCCATCCGAACAACATCGCAACTGGGTACGGGACTGAAGCTGCCCTATTTCATCAAGCTGGGCGATCACCGCGATCTGACGGTCACGCCTTATTTCTCCTCTGCGACGAAGACAATCGAGCTGCGGTACCGACAGGCCTTTCGCCGGGGACGGATCGAATTCAACGGCGCGATCACACGCGACGACCAGCGCCCCGATGACACTCGCGGCTACCTGATCGGCCGGGGCCAATTCGACCTGCGGCGGGATTTCAAACTGAACTTCGACATCGAAACCGTCAGCGACCGCGCCTATTTCCCCGACTACCGCTACTATGACCAGGATCGGCTGGAGAGCCAGATCTCGGTGAGCCGCGCCCGGCGGGATGAATTCATCCGCAGCAGTTTCTACATTTTCGAAAGCCTGCGGGACGGCGAAAGCAACGAAACCCTGCCGACCATCGTTTTGGATGGCGAATACGAGCGGCGCTATTTCCCTACCTCCGCTCTCGGCGGGGAGCTGCGGCTTTCGCTTCAGGCCCACAGCCACCGGCGGAATTCCGACCTGCCCTTCGACGGGCCGGACGCCGATACGGTCGTCGATGGCCGGGATGTGGCGCGCCTGACCGGCCGGGTGAACTGGCTGCGCCGGGATACACTGCGCTGGGGTCTGGTAAGCGACATTCAGGTCGGGGCTAGCTTCGGAGCCTTTGACATCACGCAGGACAATACCTTTGCCCAGAACCACGCGGATATCGCCCCCCATGCCGCCATTGCCCTGCGCTATCCCATGATCCGGCGCGGACAGGGGGGGATCGTCCAGATGTTGGAACCCGTCGTGCAGCTGGCCTGGACCGGCGGTGACCGCCTCGACATCCCCAATGAGGAAAGCAGCAGGCCCGAGTTCGACGAAGGCAACCTGCTTTCCCTCTCCCGCTTTCCCGCCGCCGACCGCCGCGAACGGGGGGCCGTGGCCGCTATTGGCGTCAATTGGGCCCGTTTCGATCCACAGGGGTGGGACGCGCACCTCACGGTCGGACAGGTCCTGCGTCGCGAGGAAGACGCGGATTTCACAAATACATCCGGCCTTGGCGGGCTTCGCTCGGACTACCTCGTTGCGGCCCAGATCCGGTCCTTCAACGGTGTCTCGCTCACCGGCCGGGGTCTCTTTGACGAGGATTTCGATTTTGCCAAGGCAGAGCTGAGCGGGGACTGGCGGTTCGACCGCGGCGTGCTTTCGGGGAGCTATATCTGGCTGGACGAGGATCCCAGCGTCAGCCGCGACGCTGCCACGTCGGAAATCTTCCTTGCGGGCAGTTACGAGCTTTCCAAACACTGGGCGGCCCAGGCCGATTATCGCTTCGACATCGAAGACGACCGATCCGCAACGGCGGGGATTGGTCTGACCTACAACAACGAATGTGTGTCGGTCGATCTGTCGGTCGAACGCCGCTATTCCTCATCGACAAGTGTTGAGCCCACAACCAATTTCGGTTTTAACGTAGGCCTAAGAGGCTTCGCAGTGTCCACCGGCACAGAAAGATATCGGCGCTCATGCAAATTTTGAAAAAGATGACCCTCTCGCCCCTGCTGTCCGCTGTGGTCCTTTGCCTTGCCACGGCCCTTGTCGGCCCGCCCGCCGCAGCACAGAACCTCTTTGGCCCGGTTGTCCGGGTTGACGATATGGTAGTCACGGAGTTCGAGGTGCAGCAGCGCCTGCGGTTCCTGCAGTTGCTGAACGCGCCGAACGCCACGCGAGAACTTGTCCTCGAAGAGCTGATCAACGACCGGCTGCGCAAGCGGGCCGCAACGAGTGTCGGCATCGAACTGACGCCGGAGGGAGAGGCCACGTCCCTGGCCGAATTTGCAGCTCGCGCGAACCTCTCGACGGAGGAATTTACCGTTGCGCTGAAGCAGGCCGGGGTAGACCGGGAAACCTTCCGCGAATTCGTGGTGACGCAGACCCTTTGGCGGGAACTGATCCGGGCCCGGTTCAACCGTTTTGTCGACATCTCCGACGCCGACATCGACAGGGAGCTGGCGATCGCACCCCAGGGGGATGGCATCCGGGTGCTGGTCTCCGAGATCATCATCCCCGCCCCTCCCCAGAACGCCGCCCGCGTGCGCGCCTTGGCGGAGCGTATCGCGCAAAGCCAGTCCGAGGCGGAATTCTCCAGCTTCGCGCGCCAGTATTCGGCCACGCCCTCGCGGGGTGCGGGTGGTCGCCTGCCCTGGCAGCAGCTTGAAAACCTGCCCCCTGCGCTTCAGCCCCTTCTGCTTGGGCTCACCCCCGGTGAGGTCACGCCCCCCCTGAGCATTCCCAATGCCGTGGCGCTTTTCCAGCTTCGCGGGATTGAGGAAACAGGCCGTCCGGCGGCCCGCTACAGCCAGATCGACTATGCGACCTACCTGATTGCAGGGGCCAACACCGAAGAAGGCCAGGCACGGGCCGCGCGCGTGCGCGCAGAGGTCGACCAGTGCGACGATCTTTACGGCGTGGCCCAGGGCCAGCCACCCGAAGTTCTGGCCCGCGAATCGAAGGCCCCCGGTGAAATCCCGCAGGACATCGCTCTTGAGCTTGCCAAGCTCGACCCCGGCGAGGTCTCCACCGCGCTGACCCGTAACGGTGGGCAAACGCTGGTCTTTCTGATGCTTTGCAAGCGGGTGGCAGAACCGAACGCCGAAGTGAGCCGCGAAACCGTTCAAAACGCCATCCGTCAGGAAATCCTTCAGGGATACGCGGAACGCTATATGCAGCAGCTGCGCGCCGACGCCCGTATCATCCGGCTATGACCGATCCGACCTTGCCGGTCGCTTTGTCCTGCGGTGAGCCCGCGGGCATCGGGCCAGAGGTGGCGGCGCGGGCCTGGGCGGCTCTCGCGGGTGAAATCCCGATGGTCTGGCTGGGCGATCCGCGGCATCTGCCTTCGGACATCCCTCACCGCACAGTGACCCAAGCAGAGGAAGCGTCGGAGGTATCACCCGACGCTCTGCCGGTCCTTGCCCACGATTTCGGCGCCGCGGCACAGCACGGCGTCCCCGATCCGCACCACGCACAGCCCGTCATCGACATGATCGCCAAGGGGGTTGCAATGGTCCGCAAGGGCGCCGCCTGCGCCCTTTGCACCGCGCCCATCCACAAGAAGGCCCTGATGGAGGGCGCCAACTTTGCCTACCCGGGCCACACAGAATACCTTGCGGCGCTTGCTGGTGTGGATGAGGTCGTGATGATGCTTGCCTCGGACGCGCTGCGGGTGGTGCCCGCCACGATCCACATCGCGCTCGAGGAGGTGCCAAGACAGTTGACCCCGGCCAAGCTGCGCCGGGTAATTGAGATCACACAGGCAGGCCTGCGCGATCAGTTCGGCATTCCCAAACCCCGGCTGGCCATCGCCGGACTGAACCCCCACGCAGGCGAAGGTGGCGCGATGGGCCGTCAGGAAGTGGACTGGATCGCGCCGCTGATCCAGATAATGTGCGCTGAAGGCTTTGATCTGCGCGGCCCCCTGCCCGCTGACACGATGTTCCACGCCGCCGCACGGGAGAGTTACGATGCGGCCATCGCCATGTACCACGATCAGGCACTGATCCCGATCAAGACGCTCGATTTCGACAGGGGCGTGAACGTCACCCTGGGCCTGCCCTTTATCCGCACTTCCCCGGACCATGGCACCGCCTTCGATATCGCAGGCAAGGGCACCGCCAACCCCTCCAGCATGATCGAGGCCATTCGGCTGGCGCACCGGATGGCACAGTCCCGATGAGTGCCATCGACAGCCTGCCCCCGCTGCGTGAGGTCATCGCCCAGCATGGCCTGTCCGCGCGCAAATCGCTGGGGCAGAACTTCCTCCTGGATCTCAACCTGACGGCCAAGATCGCGCGGCAGGCGGGAAATCTGAGCAGCTGTGACGTGCTGGAGATCGGCCCCGGGCCTGGCGGGCTGACACGCGGACTACTCTCCGAAGGGGCGCGCAGGGTGCTGGTCATCGAAAAGGACCGCCGGTGCCTGCCTGCCCTGCAAGAGATCGCTGCCGCCTATCCCGGCAGGCTGGAGATCCTGGAAGGGGACGCGCTGGAAATTGATCCCCTTGCGCACCTCACGCCCCCGATCAGGGTGGTCGCGAACCTGCCCTACAACGTGGGCACCGAACTGCTGGTTCGCTGGCTGACCCCGCCTGACTGGCCACCCTTCTGGGAAAGCCTGACGCTGATGTTCCAGCGCGAAGTGGCAGAGCGCATCGTGGCGGAGCCCGGCTCCAAGGCCTACGGACGTCTTGCCATCCTTGCGCAGTGGCGGGCCGAGGCGCGGATCGCGATGCAGCTGCCGCCGGGGGCATTCACCCCGCCGCCCAAGGTCTCCTCTGCCGTTGTCCATCTCACGGCACTGCCCCAGCCCCGATTTCCTGCGAACCCGGCAATCCTGAGCCGGGTCGTCGCCGCAGCCTTCAACCAACGCCGCAAGATGCTGCGCGCTGCGCTGAAAGGTGTGTCACCGCATATCGAGGATCTATTGGTTGAGGCGGGCCTGAAACCGACCGACCGCGCCGAACAGATCCCGCTGGAAGGCTTCTGCGCACTGGCGCGGGCTGTAGAAAGGGAATCGCAGGGCAAGTCCGGCTGATCGCGCCGCTATGGATCAGGCCCTCTCACCTTCCTACAAAGGAAAGGCCCCGGAAACCGGGGCCCTTCAATCACTCAGCTGCTTCCGGCCGATCACCGCCATCGCCGGTGTCATCCGGTTCGTTTTCGGCTTTCGGCTTGGGCTTGCGTCGGGGCGCGCGCTTTTGCTTGGGCTTGCTCTCGGGCGTCTCGACAAGGTTGCTGTCGCCCTCTCCGCCGCTGCTCTCAGGGCTTGGCTGTTCCTGCGGTTGATCCTGGCCACCCTGCTGGGCCTGCTGACCGCCGTGATTGCTCTCGCGCTCCTGACGTTCGGCCCTTTCGCGGTCACGCTCGGCCTGACGTTCGCGGTTCTGACGTTCCTGTTCTTCGCGGCGCTGATCTTGCTCGCGCTGCGCTTCTGACAACATCCGCAGGTAGTGCTCCGCATGCTGCTGAAAGTTCTCTGCGGCAACGCGGTCATTGGACAGCTGTGCGTCGCGGGCCAACTGGTTGTACTTCTCAATGACCTGCTGCGGTGTGCCGCGCACCTTGCCTTCGGGGCCGGAGCTGTCGAAGACGCGGTTGACGACGTTACCGCCCTGATTCTGGCGGTTGCGGTTACTCTTCGACCGGGACCGTGATCTCGTGGACTTCATGAATTGATTTCAGCCTTTGGTGCTGTTTTCGTATGAACCGGAGCCGTAGCTGATGAATGATCTGTCCGGTTTGGCGATTTGTTGGGCTTGACGCCGCGCGGGACCGCAAGTGCATCCACCGCTGCAACAACTTTGAATAAGCATGGCAATTGCGCGGCGGCAAGACCAAAAACGCCTTGATGCCTCAGGTTGTGGTCGATTTCACCGAAATATTGCGGAATTACGCCGGTTTCTGCGCGCAGACCACGCGCGGACGGCCATCCAGATCGTGCGCCAGCGTGACACTGCCCCAGCCAGCGTCACGGAAAATGGCGCAGACCGCGTCACCCTGGGTCCAGCCGATTTCAACCAGCACGCGCCCTTCGGCCGTCAAAAACCCCTGCGCCTCCGCCGCAATGGTCCGGTAGGCCGAGAGCCCATCAAGACCGTCGGTCAGGGCCATCTCGGGCTCATGGTCGCGCAATTCGGGCGCCACCTCCTGCATCTCGGGCGCGGCCAGGTAGGGTGGATTGGAGACGATCAGATCAAAGCGGCCCTCGACCTTGTCGAACCAGTCGGACTGAAGGATTTCCGCCCGCCCGGCCACCCCGTGCAGAACCGCGTTGGCACTGGCCTGCAGGCAGGCCGTCTCGGACAGGTCGACCCCGACGCCGCTGGCGTCCGTCCGCTCTGCCAGAAGCGTCACAAGGATGCAGCCCGAACCGGTACCCAGATCAAGGACCCTTTCAAAGGGAGCAGAAAGAGCCAGATCGATCAGCGTCTCCGTCTCGGGGCGCGGATCAAGAACCTCGCGGGTGATCCGGAAATCCCGGCCGTAGAAGGCCCGCCGCCCCACCAGTTGGGACACCGGAACGCGCACGGCCCGAAGGGACACCAAGTGATCGAACCGCTCCGCGATTTCGGGCGCGATCTCCTCCGGTGCGATCAGTGTGACCCTTGCCGCATCGACCGAAGCCGCGTGCGCCAGCAGCAGCCGTGCATCGCGCGCCGGGTCCGGTACACCGGCGGCCCTGAGGCGCGCGGCGGCCGAGGCCATGGCTTCGGCTGCCGTTGTCATGCGTTCATCTCTGCCAATTGCCGCGCCTGGGCGTCTGCAGAGAGCGCATCGATGATCTCATCCAAATCGCCCGCCATCACCGCATCGAGCCGGTAGAGCGTCAGGTTGATCCGGTGGTCCGTCAAACGCCCCTGCGGGAAGTTGTAGGTCCGGATCCGCTCGGAGCGGTCGCCCGATCCCACCTGCGCCGCCCGGTCGGCGGACCTCTCGCTGTCCACCCGGGACCGCTCCAGATCATAAAGCCGCGCCTTGAGCACCTGCATGGCCTTTTCGCGGTTGCGGTGCTGGCTCTTCTCGGAAGAGGTCACGACGATGCCGGTTGGCAAGTGGGTGATACGCACGGCGGAATCGGTAGTGTTCACGTGCTGCCCGCCCGCACCTGACGACCGCATTGTATCGATCCGCAGATCGTTGGGATCAACGGCGATGTCCACATCCTCCGCCTCGGGCAGGACCGCGACCGTGGCCGCCGACGTATGGATGCGGCCGCCGCTTTCCGTCGAAGGGACCCGCTGGACACGGTGCACGCCACTTTCGAACTTGAGCCTGGCAAAGACATTTTCCCCGGTGATGTGGGCCACCACTTCCTTCACGCCACCCAGTTCGGTCATTTGTTCTTCGATCAGCTCAAAGCCCCAGCCCCGCGCTTCGGCGTAGCGTTGGTACATGCGCAACAGGTCAGCCGCGAAAAGGGCGGCCTCGTCCCCGCCCGTTCCGGGCCGGATCTCAAGCATGGCGGGCCGCGCATCGGCTGCATCGCGCGGCAGAAGCGCCAGTTGCAGCGCCTCTTCGACCTTGGGCAGGGCTGCCTTGAGCGTTGGCATCTCTTCGCGCGCCAGCTCGGCCATTTCCGGATCCGCCAGCATCGCCTCGGCCTCTTCCAGATCGCGGCGCAGCTTCTTATAGGTCTCGATTTGCGCCACCACCTGTTTCAGATCGGCGTATTCCTTGGCAAGCGCGGCAAAATCCGCCCCATCCGAGCCCGAGGACATGGAGGCTTCCAGGAACTGGAACCGCTGGGAGATCTGCTCAAGACGGTCAAGGGGTATCATGGGCATCGTGTCGCGGATTGGGGGGCTTTGGTCAAGGGCAGCAGCATGCTATAATAGAAGGATGAAACGCATGATCCTACTTACTCTCCTGTTCGCCCTGCCCGCTGCGGCAGATGTCACCTCGCCCAGCGGCAAGACAGTCGAGTGCTATTGCACCGACCGTAATCATAACCGGATAGAGTTGGGAGAAACGATCTGTCTTCAGGTGGATGGCCGCATGTTCATGGCCCAGTGCCAGATGTCGCTCAATGTGCCCATGTGGCGGGAGGTGCAGGAGGGCTGCCTTTCCTCATCACTCGATGGCGCGCCGCCACTCTCTGACCCGGGCAGCGTTTACCCCAAAATCTGACCGGCCGAAACGGAGGCGCGCGAAGATCTCCAAGATCTTCGGATCCTCTCCGACAAGGCTCACGGTGGTATAGTCGGGAAAGCCCATTACCCTGGTGCGTGTCACATAGGTGATCTGTCCCTCCTCGACAGATCCGGCAAGGCGTCTGGTCCGCGGTGTCGCCATCGCCACCTGATCAATCTTGGCCAGGATCTCACGCCCGTCGCCCGCAACTTCCGCGCGCCAGGCGTAGGATCCCTTGCGCTGGACTTCACCCACCTCGGTCTTGCCCGTGCCCCGGTGCCAGCGCGCGGGATCGGACGGGGCGAGCCGGATAGAGGCTGCCAAGCCAATCAAAACGATCAGAACGATCCAGCCGATCATGCGCAACATTCCCTTCTTCATCTTTCCCGGAAAACCCCCCGAGGAGCGTCCCGCGCCCTCAACGGTAATTGACGCCGGGCAGGACGCACAACATCTCGTAGATAAGGTTTGCCCCGGTCAACGCCGTGTTTCCCGTGGTATCATAGGGAGGTGAGACTTCAACCAGATCGGCCCCGACGATGTTCACACCGCGCAGGGCCCGGATCAGTTCCATCGCCTGCGGGGTGGTCAGACCACCGATTTCGGGCGTGCCTGTCCCCGGCGCATAGGCCGGATCAAGACTGTCGATGTCATAGGTCACGTAGGTTGGCCGGTCACCGATATCGCGCCGGATCTCCGCCCCCAGCGCGGACAGGCTTCGGCCCCAAAGATCCTGCGCCGGGAACTGCTGGAACCCCCAGCCCGCCGCCTCCTTGAAGTCATCCGCAGAGTAGCCAGTTCCGCGCAGACCCACCTGGTAGGTCTTGTCAGCCGCGATTAACCCTTCCTCGTAAGCGCGGCGGAAGACCGTTCCGTGGGCCTCCCGTTCGCCGAACATCTCATCGTTCACGTCCGCGTGGGCATCCACGTGGACAAGCGCCACAGGCCCGTGCTTTGCCGCGATGGCGCGCAGGATCGGCAGGGTGATCGAATGATCCCCGCCAATGGCCATGGGGATCAGGTCATGCTTGAGGATATCCGCGTAACTCTCTGCAATGATGCGGATACTGTCGCTCAGCGAAAAGGTATTGATCGCAAGATCACCGATGTCTGCCACCTGCAGGCTGTCAAAGGGCGCCGCCCCTGTGCCCATGTGATAGGGCCGGATCATCGCACTTTCGCTGCGCACCTGTTTTGGCCCAAAGCGCGTTCCGGACCGCCAGGAGGTGCCGATATCGAGCGGGATGCCGCAGATGGCCACGTCCAGTGCTGCCAGATCGCGCGCCTCCGGCAGCCGCATGAAGGTGCCCGGCCCGGAGAACCGCGCCAGATCGTTGCCGTTGATGGGTTGGTTCTTGCCGCTCATTTTCGCCGCATCCTGTAACCCAGCAGACAAAGTATCTCTGTCGCCACGTGTGCCCCCGCGATGGCCGTGGCCCCGGTGGTGTCGAAGGGGGGCGAGACCTCGACCACGTCGCCGCCGACGATGTTGATCCCCGCCAGTTCCCGCAGCATGATCGCCGCCTGGGCCGAGGTGAGCCCGCCCCAGACCGGTGTTCCGGTGCCGGGGGCAAAGGCCGGGTCCAGTGCGTCAATGTCGAAGGTCAGGTAGCAGGGCCGCTTGCCCAGCACCTCCTTGATGCGCATGGCGGCGGCCTGTGGCCCCCTTTCGTGCACTTCTCGCGCGTCGATCGTAGGCACCCCGAGATTGTCTTTGTTGGTGGTCCGTATTCCTACCTGAACAGAGGTTTCAGGGTCCACGATCCCGGACTTCACCGCCTTGTAGAACATGGTGCCATGGTCGATCCGCGCCATGTCGTCGTCGGGCCAGGTGTCGGAGTGAGCATCGAACTGCAAGAGGCTGATGGGCCCATACTTTTCGGCGTAGGCCTTGAGGATGGGAAAGCTGATGTAATGGTCCCCGCCCAGCACCACACTGGCGGCACCTGCATCAAGGATCCCCTTGATATGGGCCGTGAGGGCCGCGGGGAATCGGGCCGTATGGCCGTAGTCAAAGGCCAGATCGCCGTAATCCGCGATGGCGCATTCGCTCAGCACGTCGAAGTCCCATCCGTAGGGCGGATCGTAAGGCTGCAGGGTGCTTGCCTCCCGGATCGCACGGGGTCCCAGCCGGGTACCCGGGCGGTTGGTCACCGCCTGATCGAAGGGCACACCCGTGACCGCAATGTCCACGCCGCGCAGATCCTTAGTATAGCGGCGGCGCAGAAAGGAGGTCGCCCCACCGAAGGCGTTCTCGAAACTCAACCCCTTCAGGTCTTCCCGCGTAAAGGCCTGATCTACCTGCTTGGCTGCATCCTCAAGTGCCACCGGTCAGGCCGCCTTCACCGGCTGGGCCCGTTCGACCATACGCGCAAAGAAGGAGGCGCCAATCGGCGCGATCTCATCGTTGAAATTGTAAAGCGGATGATGGACCCCTGCGCCTTCCCCCTGGCCCAGCATCAGGTAGGCGCCGGGACGCGCTTCGAGCATGTAGGAGAAATCCTCCGCCCCCATGACGGGCGGGAAATCAGGCTGCACCCCGGCCTCACCCGCCACTTCCGAGGCGACCGAGATGGCGAAGTCGGTCTTGGCCGCGTCATTCACAGTGGGTGGATAGCCGAATTCAAACTCCAGCTCCGCCTTCAGGTCAAAGCTGGCCGCATGACCATCCACGATGGATTGCATCCGGCGCACGACCATCGCCTGTACCTCCTTGTCGAAGGTGCGGACCGTGCCGTTGATATAGACCTCTTCCGGGATCACGTTGTCGGTGGTGCCGGTATGGATCTGCGTCGTGGAGAGAACCAGCCGCTGCTTCGGATCGACGTTCCGGCTGACGATGGTTTGCAGGCCTTGCACCAGGGCGCAGGCGGCCACCACCGGGTCAACACACTCGTGCGGGCGCGCCCCGTGCCCTCCCTTGCCGGTCAGGCGGATCGTGAAGGTATCGGCCGCCGCCATGATCGGGCCCGGTGTGGTGTGAAAGCGCCCGAATTCGAGGTTCGGGGCATTGTGCAGGGCATAGACCTGGGCAATCCCGAAACGGTCCATCACGCCTTCCTTCACCATGATCTCACCCCCGCCGATGATCTCCTCGGCAGGTTGGAACAGAAGCGCCACGCGCCCCGCAAAATTCCGCGTCTCCGCCAGGTATTTTGCCGCTCCCAGCAGCATCGCCGTATGGCCGTCGTGCCCGCAGGCGTGCATCTTGCCGACGTGGGTTGAGGCGTAGGGAACGCCCGTCTCTTCCCGGATCGGCAGGCCGTCCATGTCCGCGCGCAGACCTATGG
>JABDKA010000056.1 GCA_013002405.1 Sulfitobacter sp.
GTGCTGGATGCGGCGGTGGTTGGCGTGCCGTCCGTGGTTAGCGCGGTGGGGGACCTGCCCTTTGTGGTTGTGCAGGGCGCAACGGGATGGATCGTGAAGGATCCGAGCGGATGGGGCGATGTACTGCAGGAAGTCGCGCGGGGGTTCAGCGCCACAAGGGCAATCGGAGAGGCCGCGCTCTGCCATGTGGAAAGGCGCTGGGCGGCAACAGAGGGCGCGCACATCATCTCGCCCGGGCTACTGGACTGGATCAGGGCATGAGCCAGAGGCACATCCTGGTCGCAAACGTCCATTTCGCGCCCTTCACCTACGGCGGCGCGACCGTCGTGGCCGAGGAGGTTGCCCGCGCCCTTGTCCGGCGGGGCGGTTACAGGATCACCGCCGTTTCAAGCTGTGAACGGCCGGAGCTTGCCCCCTACAGCTTGATCCGGACGGAGCGGGACGGAATTTCCAATATCCTGATCAATCTGCCACCCCACCGGGGCGATGTGGAACGCTACGACAACCCGCAGGTGACCGAACGGATGGTCGAGATCATCGCCGCGGTAGAGCCTGATCTGGTCCATGCCCATTGCCTGCAAGAGCTGGGGACGGGCGTCTTGCAGGCGGCGGCGATGGCGGGGGTTCCTGCAATCCTGAGCGTGCATGACTTCTGGTGGATCTGTGAACGGCAGTTCATGGTCCGGGTCGATGAGCGGTACTGCGGGCAGGATCCTGTCCGGGCGGAAGTCTGCAAGAGCTGTGTGAATTCCCTGACCGCAACGCGATTGCGACAGCGGCATCTGGGCCACGTGGCAGAGGGTGTCGCGCTGGTTACTTATCCGAGTCGATTTGCGATGGATCTGTCGGAGCGGTCGGGCTTTGCACCGGGCAAGGGGGCCCTTTGGGAAAATGGTGTGCGCCTGCCCGGCCCTGACTTTGCCGCGCGGCAGGCGACACGCCGCATGAGGGAAAGCAGGACCACCTTCGGCTTTCTCGGGGGGCCGTCGCAGATCAAGGGCTGGCCCCTGATCCGAAAGGCATTCTCGTTGCTTGACCGCTCCGACTTTCGGGTGCTGCTGGCAGAGGGCAGTCTGGACGGCGGCTGGTGGGAAGGGATCGATCTACAGACCTTGCCGGGGGAGTGGGCGGTTCACCCCCGTTTTGATCAATCCGGGATGGATGCCTTTTACGCTGAGATCGACGTTCTATTGTTCCCCTCGCAATGGAAGGAGACCTTTGGTCTGGTCATACGGGAGGCGCTGGCCCGCGGGGTTGCGGTGATCCAGTCGGACAGTGGCGGGACGGTGGAACATGGTGCCGTGCCCAGGGACCGGCTGCTGCCAATCGGGCAGGGGGCCGATGCGCTTCGGGCCCAGATTGAGGAGGCGATCGAGGCTGGACCGACCTGCCACGATGCGGTCCCGGTCCGGAGTTTTGGCGGACAGGCTGAGGCCTTTGACCGAATTGCAGGTGAAATCCTTGATCAGAAGACGAAGTCGTTCTCGTCCAGATCGTCGCGGTCCACGTCCAGCAGCCTGATGGAACTGCCTGTGCCCGTCTCAATGATGGTGTCCGCGCCGGACTGACGGCTTGCCGCAAGGATATCGTCGATCTCATTGATGGCGCTCAGGGCGGAAAGGTCCAATTCTTCGCCTGCCCCCAGCGCATCAAAGTCGGTGACGGTATCGTTGCCGTGGTTGTCAGCAAAGATAAAGGTGTCCGCCGCCGCGCCCCCGCTCAGCAGATCATCGCCCGTGCCGCCAAGAAGGGTGTCATTCCCAGCGTCGCCGAAAACGCTGTCATTGCCGCTGCCGCCATCGAGAACGTCATTGTCCTGCCCCCCGGAAAGGTCATCGTCGCCCGTCCCTCCCCAGAGCGTGTCATTTCCATCCTGCCCCAGAAGGCGGTCGTTACCCGCATCACCGACGATCTGGTCCTTGCCCGCGCTGCCGAACAGACGGTCTGCGCCCCTACCGCCGAGCAGGAGGTCCTGCCCGCCCCCGCCGAAGAGGATGTCATCGCCCGCGCCACCGTCGAGTGCATCATCACCTTCGCCCCCGTTCAGAAGGTCAGCCCCGTTATTTCCGAAAAGCGTGTCATTGCCCGCCTCTCCCCAGAGGCCGTCGACGCTGAAGCCATGGTTGCTGCCCGCGCTGAGCCAGTCATCTCCGTCCCCGCCAAAGACGCGGTCGGCGTCCGAGCCTGCCCAGACGAAGTCATTTTGCGCACCGCCCTTGATCTGGTCAAAGCCGCTGCCGCCCAGGATGACATCAGCCCCGTCGCTGCCTTCGAGCGAATCGTCCTGTGAGCCGCCCGAAATCGTGTCGTCCCCGTCCCCGCCGGCGATGGTGTCATCGCCCGCACCGCCAAGGAGGAGATCGCTTTCCCCGCCTCCGTGCATATCGTCGGCACCGCTGCCGCCATGGACGCTGTCCTGCCCTGCGCCGGACTGGATGGTGTCGTTTCCACCCGCACCGAAGATGCGGTCGTTCTGACCGAAGGTTCGAAACTGATCGGCCGTGATGCCCCCCACCTGATCCCCCGTGGTACGGGTCAGAGTGATCTGTGGCGCTGCCTGATATGCCGGGGCGGGGGGCGGCGCGCCTGCCGGATTGGTGTCGGGTGCGGGGTCCTCCGGGCCGGGGTTTGGATCCGTGACGGGTTTCTGATCCGGGTTTGGGCCCGGATCCGGCGTTGGGTCGGGCGCGGGGGCGCCGGGTCCGGTGGGATAGGCGTTGGGGTCCGTTTCAACACGGTTACCCCGGATCAGGTTCTCCGGCGTGAAATCCCGGCCGCTAAGGCGGCCTCCATCGGCGCTCCGCACCTCGATCACTTCCTCTCCGAAACGCACCTCCGCGCCCCAGCTGCGGGAGGAGACGGACAGCGTGCCGATGCCGTTCAGCGGATTGAAATCGCTTAGGTCGATCCGGTCATTCAGCACGTCAAAATCCGCGATGATGTCTTCCTGCCCGTCCGCCATCAGGATGAAAGTGTCCGCGCCTGCCCCGCCAGTGAGCCGGTCCTCTCCCGCTCCGTCGACAAGAATATCGTTCCCAGCACCGCCGTTCAGCAGATCCGCGCCCGCCCCGCCCTGCAGGATATCGTCCTTGTCTCCGCCACTGAGGGGTCCGCCCTGGCCTTTCGCAATGCGGGTATCGCCAAGGTTAGGAAGGGCGATGTTGAATTCGGCAAGGTAGGGCGCTGCCTCCGTCGCGGCCCAGACCCGGATGCCCCCGGGGGCAACTATCGCCTCGAGCGACGTGATCCCGCGGAGGGGGGCCTCCGCGTTGGCAGGCATGGCGCCAATGGGTTGCAGGCGGCCCCCAGGCAGCATCGCCAGAAGGCTTATCCCCTGATCGTTCCCGGCCGCGAGAATAAAATCCTGACCGTCGATGGTGACGCTGGTCACGTGGCTGGCGCCCGAAAACCGTGTGTCGAGGCTGTCGATCAGATGGTCCACGGCGGTCAGGCGCTGACCATCGGCTGGAACCTGAAGCACCGAAAGCGAATCGCTCCCCGAGGCAGCGACAACGACATATCGGTCCCCGTCCGCCGTTGTTGCCACCGCCATTGTGCCGGGGCGGTCGACCCAAAGACCGTCACCCCTGTCCGCGTCGGCGATGTGATGCATGCGGCCATTCTCAAGCCGGAACATCGAAACGGTATCCTCTGCTTGGTAGCTGACGAAGGCGTAGGACTGACCATTGTGCGTGGTGGTGGTGATATCCGTGGCACGCCCATCGGACAGCGGACCGGGGCGGGAGATGTCGGAGATAATGAGGCTGTTGGCAGAACCGAAAGAAAGATCCACCAACCCGCCGCCGCGCAGGGACGCGATTCCGTTCAGACCGTCCGCAAAAAGCTCAACTTCTGTGAAATGCCCCATGTCCCAGCCTGGGGTGGAGACGTTGGCGGTGCCCCTGAATGGGGCACCACTGCCATCCAAGCCCAAACGTACGCCGCGTAATGCATCGTCTGCCAGCCCGGCTATGAAAAGCTGTGGTTCTTCGCCTGTTTCAAGAAACACCAGGTCCGTCGATTCAAGCTGAAGATATTCAGGCGCGATCCGGAATTGGCCTTCTAAACGCGTTTGTCCGGCGGCATCGCCAACATCGAAGGCGGAAAGCCAGCCGTCCCCCCTTGTCACCGCAAAAAGGGTCGTCTTTCCACCGCTCTCGACAAGCTCAAGATCGGTAAGGCCGACAAGTGAATCATCTTCCCAGCCAAACAAGGCACCCCATGACGAAAAGACCGCCCTTACCATGTCACCGCCTCACACAAACACGCCGCAAGTCCTGTCAGACGCCGGTGCAGGGTGGTTGCCGGAATTGTGACCCTGCCAAGGAGATTGCCGAGGATTTGAGCGATCAGGCGTTGCGCGGGAAGGCATCTGAGCGGCCTTAATCCGCGAAGTTTTTCAACATCCTTGGCGGAGGGTCCGGTCCATCCCGTTTTCATTCACGCCCGAAGGATCGCCCATGTCAGAGACCTCTCCCTCGCTTTCGTTGCCCTATATCCAGCCCGCCCAAGCGCAAAAGCATGTCACCCACAATGAGGCGTTGCGCATTCTGGATGCCGTCACGCAACTGAGCGTGCTCAACGCCACCCTGACCGAACCGCCCGCCCTGCCGAACGAAGGCGACCGCTATATCGTGGCGGGGACGGGAACCGGGGCCTGGGCCAATCACGACAACACCGTCGCGATCTGGAGCGATAATGCCTGGCATTTCTTCATCCCGTCAGAAGGGTGGCGGGCGGATATCGCGGGCACCGGTGATGTTGTGCGGTTCGATGGATCGGCGTGGGCTACGGTGGGCGGTGGCACGACCGATTTGCAGAACGTCCCCGAGGTGGGCGTCAACACGACCGCCGATGGCTTGAACCGGCTGTCGGTTGCATCCGGGGCGACCCTGCTGAACCACGAAGGCGCAGGCCATCAACTGAAGCTGAACAAGGCCACGGCGGCCGACACGGCAAGCCTGCTTTTCCAGACAGGTTTTTCCGGACGGGCAGAGATGGGCACGGCGGGGTCCGATGATTTTTCGATCAAGGTCAGCCCGGATGGCAGCACCTACCACACTGCCCTGAGTGTAGATGCCGACAACGGCGCGGTGCAGTTTCCGAGCGGTCAGAACTACTTCACCGATGTTTTCATCCTCAACGATGGGGCCTATTCCTTTATGGTCCCCTGGTCGAACCCGTCACGAATGATGATGTGGCTGAGCGTGAACATGGGCGGTCGGTTTCACCTGCTGGCCGTCACGGGCACCATGACCAATGCCGGTAATTTCTCGGAAATCCTCTCAAGCCCCGCTGGTTCCTTGTCATTCCTGACCGGACCATTGACGGGGACAACCGGCGCGTCGGGCAAGATCAACATGTCCATTGAGAGCACCGGTAGCGGCCCGAAGATGTACGTCGAAAACCGCCTGGGCAGTAACCGCTTTTTCACGATCGCAACTTTGGGGAAATGAAGATGACCGAACAGAATGAATACCGCGTGGCGATCCTGCCGAGGCTGGGCCGGGTCCTTGTCCCGACGGGCCTTACTGATGCCGAAGTGATGGCTCAGCTCGATGCAGCGGAGGAAGAGGACGCCAAGAAGCCGAAAACCAAGAAAAAGCCGTCAATTCGGCCTTAATTCGCGCTGTCTTCGGGGTGGACTGCTGCTAAGAAAAGGCAGGTACCTTCGACGGAGTGATGAATTGGCGTTTTTGACCGAAACAAGATTAAAGGGTGTGGTTTTGCTGAACCCGCCGCGTTTTGGTGACGCGCGCGGGTTTTTTTCGGAAAGCTGGAACCGGGCCCGGCTGCTTGAGCACGGGATCGACATCGATTTTGTGCAGGACAATCACTCTGTCTCTGCTGCTGTGAACACGGTGCGCGGGCTGCACTATCAGTCGCCGCCCCACGCCCAGGCGAAGCTGGTGCGTTGCGGGCGCGGGGCGCTTTTCGACGTGGCCGTCGACGTGCGGCGCGGCAGCCCGACCATTGGCCAGTGGGTTGGCTATGAGCTATCGGCGGAGAACGGGCTGCAACTGCTGATCCCCGCCGGGTTCCTGCACGGCTTTGCGACCCGGGCGCCGGATACCGAGATCATCTACAAATGCAGCGACTATTACGCGCCTGAGTGCGATGGCGCGGTGCGCTTCGACGATCCCGATATCGGGATCGACTGGGGCCTGAGCGGCGCGCCGATCCTGTCTGACAAGGACCGCGCGGCACCCCTGATGGCTGATTTTGACAGCCCCTTTACTTATCAGGAGGCCCCATGAAGATCCTGGTGACAGGGGGCGCGGGCTTCATCGGCTCAGCCGTGGTGCGGCTGGCCGTGGCGCGGGGCCATGCGGTGGTGAACCTTGATGCGCTGACCTACGCGGGCTGCCTTGAGAATGTGGCGCCCGTTGCCGACAGTCCGCTTTACGCCTTTGAGCAGGTGGATATCCGCGACCGTGCGGCCCTGGACCGGGTATTCCAGACCCATGCGCCCGACGCGTTGATGCATCTTGCCGCCGAAAGCCACGTGGACCGATCCATCGACGGACCCGGCGATTTCATTGAGACCAACATCACCGGAACCTACAACATGTTGGAAGCCGCGCGGGCCCATTGGGTCCATCGGGGTCGGCCGACCGGCTTCCGGTTCCACCACATCTCCACCGATGAGGTCTACGGCTCACTGGGGGATACGGGGTTTTTCACCGAAGAGACACCCTATGACCCCCGCTCGCCCTACTCGGCCTCCAAGGCGTCGAGCGATCATCTGGTGCGCGCCTGGCATGAGACTTACGGCCTGCCGGTGATCCTGACCAACTGTTCGAACAACTACGGCCCCTACCACTTTCCAGAAAAACTGATCCCGGTGGTCATCCTGAACGCGCTGGCGGGCAAACCCATCCCGGTCTACGGCGCGGGGCTGAATGTGCGGGACTGGCTGTTCGTGGAAGACCACGCCGACGCGCTGCTGCTGGTGCTGGAGAAGGGCGCGCTGGGCCGCAGCTACAACATCGGGGGGGAGAACGAGGCCCGCAACATCGACCTGGTCCGCCGGATCTGCGCCATCCTGGATGAGAAGCAGCCGAAGGATGCGCCCTACGCCGATCAGATCACATTTGTCGAAGACCGCGCGGGCCACGATCTGCGCTATGCCATCGATCCCAGCCGCATTCGGGAGGAACTGGGCTGGCGTCCTTCAGTGACGCTGGAAGAGGGGCTGGCGCGGACCGTCCAGTGGTATCTGGACAATGAGGACTGGTGGCGTGCCCTGCAGGCGCGTGATGGCGTGGGCGAAAGGCTGGGAATAAGGGCATGATTCTTGTCTTTGGTCAAAGCGGACAGGTGGCGCGCGAACTGGGCGCCTTGCCGGGCCTCCATTGCCTGGGCCGTGCCGATGCGGACCTGGAAGTGCCCGAGGTCTGCGCCGAGGCGATCCATACCCATGCGCCGCGCGCCGTGATCAACGCCGCCGCCTATACCGCCGTCGACAGGGCCGAGAGCGAAGAGGCCCTTGCCACCCGGATCAACGCCCATGCCCCCGCTGCCATGGCCGGGGCCTGTGCGGAGCTGGGCATACCGCTGGTGCAGATTTCGACCGATTACGTCTTTGCAGGCAACGGGGATCGGCCTTGGAAACCAGATGCGCCGACCGGCCCTCTGGGGGCCTACGGTCGGTCCAAGCTGAAGGGCGAAGAGGCGGTGCGCCATGCGGGCTGTTCTCACGCCATTCTGCGCACCTCCTGGGTGATTTCCGCTCACGGCACCAACTTCGTCAAGACGATGCTGCGCCTCGGGGCGGAACGGGCGGCCCTGAACATCGTCGCCGACCAGATCGGCGGGCCCACCGGCGCGCGCGAGATCGCCGCCGCCTGTCTTGAGATGGCGCGGCAGCTTTGCGATGCGCCGGAAAAATCCGGCACCTATCACTTTTCTGGCAGGCCGGACGTCAGCTGGGCCGATTTTGCCCGTGCGATATTCGACAAGGCCCATATCGATTGCGCCGTCACGGACATCCCCTCATCCGACTATCCGACACCGGCGCTGCGGCCGCTGAACTCCCGGCTCGATTGCAGCACAATCGCCCGCACCTTCGGCATCGAACGTCCGGATTGGCATGCCACCCTTGACCATATCCTTTCAGACCTTGGAGCATCCGAATGACACAGCGCAAAGGGATCATCCTGGCCGGCGGCTCCGGTACGCGGCTCTATCCCATCACGATCGGCGTCAGCAAACAACTCCTTCCGATCTACGACAAGCCGATGATCTATTACCCGATCTCCGTCCTGATGCTTGCGGGGATCCGGGAGATTGCGATGATTACCACCCCGCAGGATCAGGAGCAGTTCAAGCGGACCCTGGGTGATGGCAGCCAGTGGGGCATCAGGCTGGAGTATATCGTGCAGCCCGCGCCCGAGGGCCTGGCCCAAGCCTATCTGCTGGCAGAGGATTTCCTGGCGGGGGCCCCTTCGGCGATGGTGCTGGGGGACAATGTCTTTTTCGGGCACGGCCTGCCTGAGCTTCTGGCGGACGCGGATGCGCAGGAGAAGGGGGGCACGGTATTCGGCTACCACGTCGCCGATCCGGAGCGCTACGGCGTGGTCAGCTTTGCCCCCGATGGCACCGCAGAAAGCATCGTGGAAAAGCCGACACACCCGAAATCACGCTTCGCGGTGACCGGGCTCTACTTCCTTGATGCCGATGCTCCGCGCCTGGCGCGGGCGGTCAAACACTCCCCCCGTGGAGAGCTGGAGATCACCTCGCTTCTGGAAATGTACCTGGAACGCGGCGATCTGCGGGTCGAACGCATGGGCCGCGGCTATGCCTGGCTCGATACCGGGACCCACGCCTCGCTCCTCGATGCCGGGAACTTCGTGCGCACGCTCACCCAGCGGCAGGGCCTGCAGACCGGCTGCCTGGAAGAGATCGCCCACGACCGCGGCTGGATCAGTGACGCAGACCTGCTGGCCCGCGCCGAGATGTTCGACAAGAACGGATACGGTGAGTATCTGAAGTCGCTGCTCTAACCCTTTGCGCCTTGCCCACGGGCGTAGACGTCTTCGTAGCGGGTAATGTCATCCTCACCGAAATAGGTGCCAGTCTGCACCTCTATCAGCTCCATCGGGACATCGCCGGGATTTTCCATCCGGTGTACCGCGCCCAGCGGTATATAGACGGACTGGTTTTCCTCAACCAGTTGGATGTTATCGTCGATGGTGACCTTGGCCGTCCCAACAACGACGATCCAGTGTTCGGCCCGGTACTTGTGGCTCTGCAGGCTCAGGGCGGCACCGGGATTCACCACGATGCGCTTGACCTGAAAACGCTCGCTCAGGATGAGGGTCTCAAAAAACCCCCAGGGGCGGTGATCCTTGGGAAAATTGTCCGCCTGACTCACCCCCGCCTTGCGCATCGCCTTGACCACATCACCCAGGGCTGAGGTCTTGCTTCTGTCCGCAACCAGGACCGCGTCGGGCATGGCCACCGCGACGATATTTTCCAGCCCCAGGCCCACCATGTGAACTCCGTCGCTTTCGGAGCGCAGCAGCGTATCCTTGCAGTCCACTGCCGTGGCACTGCCCTGAACGGCCACCCCGTTGCCATCCAGGTCGGCGTGCTGGTGCACCGCGTTCCAGCCACCCAGATCGGACCAGTCCCCTTCGTGCGTAACGACGGAAAGGTTGTCGACTTTTTCCATGATCGCATAGTCGACCGAGATATCCTCAAGCTGGTCCCAGGTATCCGGATCCAGCCGTAGGAACCCCAGATCCGTCGATGCCCCATCGACAGAGGCCCGAACCTGCGCCAGCGTTTCGGGCGCATGGGCGGCGAAGGCATCAATCAGGATCTGTGCGGTATACATGAAGATACCCGCGTTCCAGAGATACCCCCCGTGGGCGAGCATCCGCTGCGCTTCCTCCAGCGCGGGCTTTTCGACAAAACGCTTCAGCGGCAGGGCGCCGTTCTTTCGGTCCTCACCCAGTTCCAGATAGCCATAACCGGTTTCCGGCCTGTCGGGCTTGATCCCGAAGGTCACGATCTGCCCCTCTTGCGCTGCGGCGATTCCCCGGCGCAGGCTGTCACAGAAGGTGTCAGACTGGGTGATATAGTGATCCGACGGCGCGGCCAGCATCAGGCCGTTCGGATCGCTTTGTGCCTGCACCAGTGCAGCCGCCAGCAAGGCCGGCGCGGTATTGCGCGCGGCGGGTTCGATCAGGACCGCACCGGGTGCAATCCCCGCCTCGCTCAGTTGCTGGGTCGCGATAAAGCGGAAATCAGAGTTGGTGACGACAAGCGGCGCGGTAAAACCCTCACCAGAAAGCCGCCTGCTTGACTGCTGAAACAGGCTGCCGGGACCGATAAGGTCGATGAATTGTTTGGGGAACCCCTTGCGCGATACAGGCCAGAGCCGCGTACCCGAACCACCGCAAAGAATGACGGGAGTAATCATAGCAGCACTCATGCATGGTCCTTGTAACTGGTCTTACGGCAGCCCGATCGGAAATAATTGATGCGGGGTCTTTCCCTGTTAGGCTGGCGCACGCATAACTTGCAAGCAACAATGGGCCAATGGGCCGGAACTGTGCTTCTTTTTGCCGGGGCTTTTTGTGGCGCGTAAAATGGGGTGCGTGGGGGAATAGGGTGGATATCAGCGGACTGACACTGGCGCGGATGCAGGCCCGGACGAACGAACTGTGTCTGCAGGTCCGACATACGCCGACGATCGGGCTGGATACGCCCCTGCTGGCAAAGGCGCTTGGTGCGGGGCACGTGGCTCTCAAGCTGGAGTGTTTTCAGCATACGGGCACCTTCAAGGCCCGCGGTGCCCTCTCCAACGTAGCGGCCATCCCGGCGGACAAAAGCGCGGCAGGGATCACGGCCGCCAGCGCGGGCAACCATGCAATCGCCGCCGCCTGGGCCGCACGCGCGGCGCGGCTGTCGGCCAAGGTCGTGATGCAGGACACGGCCAACCCCTTTCGCGTGGCCCGGGCACGGGCCGAAGGGGCGGAGGTGATCCTGCGCGCCCCCGGTGCCGCGACCTTCGGCGAGGCGGAGCGCCTGTCCCGGGACGAGGGGCGGACCTTCATCCACCCCTTCGACGGGGAGAACACGATGCTCGGCACTGCCGGTGTCGGGCTTGAGTTCATCGAGGACGCTCCCGATCTGGATGCTGTGATCATCTCCGTTGGTGGGGGTGGTTTGATCAGCGGTGCCGCTGCGGCATTGAAGCTGTCGAAACCGGGGATTGAGGTCTTTGGTGTGGAGCCCATGGGTGCCGACAGCATGACCCGGTCCCTCCTTGCCGGGGAGCCGGTGAACATCGGCCAGCCCGATACCATCGCGGACAGTCTTGCCCCGCCCATGGCCCTGCCCATGGGCCATGCCATGTGCCACGCCTACGTCGATGATATGGTGCGGGTAACAGACGATGCCATCTGCGCGGGCATGGTGGTTTTCCAGCAGGAGGCGAAGCTGGCCGTTGAGCCCGCCGCCGGAGCGGCCATTGCGGGCATGCTGGGACCCCTGCGAGAGAGGCTGCAGGGCAAGAGCGTTGGCATCGTGGTTTGCGGGGCAAACATTGACGCGGAAACCTTTCTCCAGCAGATGGGACGCGGCCTGACCCATCTGGAAGAATTGACTGATTTCTGAGCACACCCTTGACCTTCCAGTGACTGGAACCCTTATGTCTCTCGTGCCTGCAAATCGGAGCGACAGACATGGCTGCGGCCACCACACTCACCTTTCCCGTTCAGAACATGACCTGCGGCGGCTGTGCCGCGCGGGTGACGCGCGTCTTGCAAGGGATCGAGGGAGCCGAGGAGGTGAACGTCAACTTCGCCACCGGAACCGCCTATCTCAAGCTGGCCGAGGGGCCGGGGACGCAGAGGCTGATCCAAAACCTCGCAGAGGCCGGATATCCGGCGAAGAGCGAACAGGTGACCCTTGCGCTTGATGGGATGTCGTGCGCCTCCTGCGTGGGGCGCGTGAATGCGGCCCTGGAAGCGGCGCCTGGCGTCCTGCGCGCACAGGCGAACCTGGCGACCAACACCGCTGAGGTCAGCTTTGTCCCCGGCATCACCACGCCCGAGACGCTTGCAGGGATCGTGACCAAGGCGGGATACCCGGCGCGCATCCTGACGACGGACAACGGCGCAGACTTGGCGGCGGACCGGGCGGCGGAAGGCCTGCACCAGCGCAACCTGATGCTTCTCTCTGCGGCGATGACTTTGCCGGTCTTCATCCTCGAAATGGGCGCGCACCTGATCCCGGCCTGGCATCACCTAATCATCGCCACGATCGGAATGCAGGCCAGCTGGATCGTTCAGTTCGTGCTGACCACCGCTGTCCTGATCGGCCCGGGGCGTGGTTTCTTCAGCGGCGGCATTGCCGCGATGCGGGCGGGCGCGCCGAACATGAACACACTGGTGGCATTGGGCGCGGGTGCGGCCTGGGCCTATTCAACGACAGTTCTTTTCGCCCCCGGCCTGTTGCCCGAAGGGGCGAGGGTAGTCTATTTCGAAGCCGCCGCCGTGATCGTGACACTGATCCTGCTGGGCCGCTGGTTCGAGGCGCGGGCCAAGGGACAGACAGGGGCGGCGATCTCGAAACTCATCGGGCTTCAGCCCCGCACCGCCCAAGTACGCGCGGGCGCGGCCTGGGTCGAACGCGACATCGCAGAGCTGCGCGTGGGTGACCAGATCCTGGTCCGCCCCGGTGAAAAAGTGGCCATCGACTCGACCGTGATCGAGGGCGAAAGCCCCCTGGACGAAAGCATGATCACCGGAGAGCCGATGCCTGTCGCCAAGGCCCCCGGTGACGCCCTGACCGGCGGCACGGTGAATGGCGCGGGCAGCCTTGTGGCCGAGGTGACGCGGACCGGGCAGGACACGACCCTGTCGCAAATCATCCGCATGGTCCAGCAGGCCCAGGGCGCCCGCCTGCCTATACAGGCGCTTGTGGATCGGATCACCCTCTGGTTCGTGCCAGCGGTGCTGGTGATTGCTTTGGTGACCGTTGCCGTCTGGCTGATTTTCGGGCCCGAGCCGCGTCTGTCTCATGCGCTGGTTGCCGGTGTTTCCGTTCTGATCATCGCCTGTCCCTGCGCGATGGGGCTTGCCACGCCGACCTCCATCATGGTGGGCACAGGCCGCGCCGCACAGCGCGGCGTTCTTTTTCGTCAGGGCGACGCATTGCAGGCGCTGAGCGGGGTTGAGGTGGTAGCCTTTGACAAGACGGGCACGCTGACACTGGGCAAGCCCGCGCTGACGGATGTTTCGGTCGCCGATGGGTTTGGCCGGGACGACGTGCTGCGTGCCGTCGCCGCTGTTGAAGCGCGGTCCGAACATCCCCTTGGCCAGGCCATCGTTGCGGCGGTGGCGGGGGTGGCGCTGCCGCCTGTCTCAGAAATCCAAGTCACCAGCGGTCAGGGGATCGCGGGAACGGTCGACGGGCTGCGTGTTGCCATTGGCAATGCGAAATACCTGAACGGTCTGGGGATTGACCTTGGCGCCTTGGCTGAAAAAGGCCAGAGGCTCGCCCGGACCGGGCAGACGGTATTCTACGCGGCGATTGACGGACAGACCGCAGCCCTCCTCGCGGTCTCGGACCCGATCAAACCCGGCACGGCAGAGGCCATTGCAGCGCTCAAGGCGCGCGGTCTGCGGGTGGCGATGATCACCGGCGACGGTCAGGAAACGGCGGAAGCTGTCGCAGCGGAGCTTGGCATTGACGAGGTCGCGGCGGGTGTCTTGCCAGACGGCAAAATCGCCGCGCTCGACGCGTTGCGGGGCGCGGGCACGAAAGTGGCCTTCGTCGGTGACGGCATCAATGATGCCCCCGTGCTGGCCCACGCGGATGTCGGCATCGCGATCGGCACGGGGACGGATGTGGCCATCGAGACCGCGGATGTGGTCCTCATGTCCGGCGAAATTCCCGCCGTCCTGCGCGCCTTCGAGACCTCGCGCGCCACCCTGCGGAACATCCGGCAGAATCTCTTCTGGGCCTTCGGCTACAATACCCTGTTGATTCCGGTTGCGGCGGGGGTCCTCTATCCTTTCTTCGGGTTGACCCTTTCACCGGCACTCGCGGCGGGGGCCATGGCCTTCTCCTCGGTCTTTGTTGTCACCAACGCCCTGCGTCTGCGCCACATGAAGGACCTGGTATGAACATCTCCAACGTCAGTGACACCACCGGCCTGCCCGCCAAAACCATACGCTATTACGAAGAGATCGGCCTGATCACACCGACCCGTGCGGCCAATGGCTACCGCACATTTTCGGAAACGGAAGTGCACAAGCTCAACTTCCTTGCCCGGGCCCGGTCGCTTGGCTTTCCGGTGGAAAGCTGCCGCAGCCTGCTGGCGCTTTATGACGATCAGTCCCGCGCAAGTGCGGACGTAAAGGAAATCGCCGAGGCGCATTTGGAGGAGATCGACCGCAAGATCGCGGAACTTACCGCGATGCGCGACACGCTGGGGGACCTGGTTCACGCCTGTGCGGGGGACAGCCGCCCCGATTGTCCGATCCTGAAGGACCTTGCCGAAGGCTGACCGGCTGGACATTTGCCCTCCCCTGTCGCCTAGTGCGGCCAAATTGTCGGAGGATCCCTCATGTACGTTATCGACCCCCCTGCCCAAGCCAGTCTTGCCGTTGCGGGCAGTGAATATCGCTTTCCGGTTCGGCGTATTTTCTGCGTGGGGCGCAATTACGAAGACCACGTGATCGAGATGGGCAACGACACGCGGGAGCCGCCCTTTTTCTTTACCAAACCGGCCGACGCGGTGATGGATACGCCCTGTACCATGCCCTACCCCCCGCTGACGCAGAACCTGCACCATGAGATCGAACTGGTAATCGCCATTGGCAAGGGTGGTGTGAATATCGCCGAAGTGGATGTGATGGATCACATCTGGGGCGCGTCTGTGGGCCTCGACATGACCCGCCGCGACATTCAGGCGGAAGCCAAGAAGATGGGGCGGCCCTGGGACTGGGCCAAGGCCTTTGACCATTCCGCCCCCATCGCGCCGATACGCCCCATGGCGGAAGTGCCGAGCCTGGAGAAGGGGCGCATCTGGCTCGCCGTGAACGGTGAGACGCGGCAGGACTCGGATATTGAAATGATGATCTGGTCGGTGCGGGAGCATGTGGCGATCCTGAGCCAGGCCATGGAACTGGCGCCGGGGGATATCGTCATGACAGGGACACCCGCCGGTGTGGGTGCGGTGGTGCCGGGGGATGTGATCACCGGCGGTGTTGACGGTATCGGAGAGCTTGAAGTGACCGTGGGCGCGGCTGGGTGATAAGGCAGCTCCGGACTTGATCCGGGCCTTTTCGTCGGCATGGAGGTCCCGGATCAGGTCCGGGACTGCGGGACGTTACAGCGGATGCTCCGACAGGAACGCCACCAGATGCTGCGCCACCTCTTCCGGCGCATCCCAGGCAATTGAGTGCCCTGCGTTGGGGATCATGACCTCGCGCAATTGCGGGATCGGTTGAAAGCTGGGCCGGGCGACCTCGGGCGGGATCATAAGGTCCTGCCCTGCGTAGACCACCATGGTCGGGCAGGTGATCTGCTCCAATTGGGCTTTGGGACGGAACCCGCGAAAGGCCTCGATCTGGTGTGCCATGGCTTCCGGGCTCTGGGCATGGGGATAGGCGAGCGCGGCCTGCAGCGCGGTCTCGACATTCTTCCGATCCTCGAAAAAGCCGTGACCGAAAAGCCAGGGGTACAGGGCGCGCAGCCACATCTCCTCCCCTTCCGGCGCGCGGCGGATTGCCATGAGCGCGTCAAAGACGCCCATGGTGCGCGGGCTGCGGCTGCGGCCGGAGGCGAGGACGGTTGCGGTGCCGATCAGTTCGGGCGCGGCGTGCGCCATCTCCAGCGCCATCAGCCCGCCCATCGAATGGCCTGCGACATGATACCGCTCGTGCTTGAGATGCTGCATCAGGTGTGTGGCGTCCGCGACCATCCGGTGCACGTCGGCGGGCGCATCCCAGGGGGCGGTGCGCCCGGTGGTGCGGTTGTCGGGGCGGATAACGGTGAAATGGTCGGTCAGCAGCGGGGCCAGCGCCATCCAGCTGGCACTGTCGCTGAGCATCCCGGCGAGTAGAAGCAAGGGTGGGCCCTCGCCTTCGACTTCATAGTGCAGGGTGACGTCGTTGAGCGGCAATTCAGGCATTGAGCGTGCTCCAACAGGGCAGAAGATCCCCCTCCGACGGGGTGGCGGCGTAGGCGGCGCGGGCGATGGCGCGCGCCAGGCAAAGGGAAGCGGCGTGGCCGATGTGATTGACGTTGCCCGCAGGGCGCACGGCGGTCGAGAGGGCAAAGACCAGATCCCCATCCATGGGCGTGTGGGCCGGGACGGTGGCCCGCCCGATCCCGTCGTGGGCCGCCGTGGCAACGCGATGGCATTCGGCCTTGGTCAATGTCGCGTCCGTCGCGACAATGGCGATGGTGGTATTTTCTCGCGGGTGCATGGCCGTGACCTTGCGGCTTTCCATGCTCCTCCCGAGGCCCGAGGCGGGGTCGGGACCCAGACCACCGAATTCTTCACCGATCTCGAAGGGAGCGGCATAGAAATGACGATTCCCCGGTGTGGTGACGGCCCCTACCGGGTTTGCGGCGACCAGTGCGCCAACAGTGCAACCATCGGGCAAGGTGAGGGAGGCGGAACCGAGCCCGCCCTTAACCATCGCGGTGAGTGCCCCCGTACCCGCCCCGACAGAGCCGAGCGCGAAGTCTTCACGCGCCGCCTCAAGCGCCTGCCGTCCGAGGTCACGGTAGGGGTTCTCCGCCCAGGCCTTGTCTCCGCCGTTCAGCAGATCAAAGAGAATGGCCCCCGGCACCAGGGGAATGGTGGCCGAACCGATCTTGATACCGCGCCCAGCCGCGCGCAGCGCGTCAATCACGCCGGAACAGGCATCCAGGCCGTAGGCAGAGCCGCCCGACAGGACAAGAGCATCCACCGCCGTCACGGACTTGTCTGGCGCAAGCAGGGCATATTCCCTTGTCCCCGGCGCACCACCCATGACATGGGCCGAGGCGGTGAAGGAGGTCTCGCCAACCAATACGGTCGTGCCCGATTTCAGCGCATTGTCCTGCGCATTGCCGACCTTCAGGCCAGCCACATCGGTGATCAGGTTGCGGGGGCCGGGGCGCATCACAGGCGGGGCTTTGCGGCTGCGGTGGCGGGATCGCCGGTGTTGGGCTCTCCCTTTGGTTCGATCAGCAGCACCTCGCATTCCTCATTCGCGCGGGGCCGGTGGCTTACGCCGCGCGGGACGATGAAAATCTCTCCGCTCCGGACCACATGCGATTCCCCTTCCAGATCCATAACCATCTCCCCCTTCAGCACCAGAAAGAAATCATCCGTTCCCTCGTGCAGATGGAAGGGGAAGGCACCCTGGAATTTCACCACCATAATATCGTTGTCGTTGTAGTCTGCAATCACGTGCGGGTCCCAGTGAGTGCTGATCCGGGACAGTTTATCGGCAAGGTTCACGGGTTTCATCGTGCCACTCTGAAGGTAAGGCTGCCCTGCTGGTGGGCCGTGCGCGGTGGGCCTTCGACGATGTCCGAGATGGTCTCGCAGTCGTTCAGGCAATTCTCCCAGAATGTCATCCCGCCGGGGGAATGCTGCGCGACACCCAGGATCCAGTCACCGCCCAGTGCCTCGAAGATCATCGTCGCGGCCTCCGTCCCCAGCCCCCGGTGGCGAAAAGCAGGCTGGATCGTGAATTCAACCAGCTCATGAAATCCGTCCGCGTGGTTCCAGACCAGCGCAAAGCCGATGGCGGTCCCGTCGAGCGTGATGAGGTAGGGATGCCGCCCCGGCTCCATCCAGTACCTGTCAAGGGTCTGAGGCACGTAGGGCGGCCCGTCGGGCAGCAGTTCCCGGAAATAGCTGTGCGCCATGGTGTCGATGAGGGCGCGCTGGTCTTCTGGCACGGGCGTGATGGCAAGCCTTTCGATCATGAGGCCTCGCGTTGAATATCCGGCAGCACCGGGGCCGCCGCGATCAGAGTCTGGGTATAGGGGTGCTGTGGGCGTTCAAAGACGTCCTTGGTCGGTCCTTCCTCCACGATCTGGCCGGACTTCATCACTAGAACCCTGTCCGTCACGGTGCGTACGACCGACAGGTCATGGCTGATGAAGAGGTAGGTCAGATCATAGGCCCCGCAAAGATCGGCCAGTAGGTCCAGGATCTGCGCCCGCACGGAGACATCAAGCGCGCTGACCGCCTCATCGAAGAGAATCAGATCGGGCCGGATGATCAGGGCACGGGCGATGGCGATGCGCTGGCGTTGCCCGCCCGAAAATTCGTGGATGTACTTGGTCGCGTCCCGCGGGGTGAGGCCGACGGCGGTCAGGGCCTCGTCGATCGCGCGGGTGCGGAAGGCCCCTGTGGGCGGATCGGGGAGCAGGTGGAAGGGCTCCGTTATCAAACGATCGACACGGTGGCGTGGATTGAAACTGCCGAATGGGTCTTGAAAGACGACCTGCATCTTGCGCCGGACGGCAAGGTTGGGCCGGTGGCCGGTAAAGACGGGTTGCCCATCCAGTGTGATGGTCCCCGCTTGCACCGGCTCAAGCCCGAGAAGCGCGCGGGTCAGTGTGGATTTCCCGCAGCCGCTTTCGCCCACCAGCCCCAGCCGCTCACCGCGCTGGATGGTGAAGGAGACGTCAGCGACAGCCCGGAAATGCCCCGGTGCTCCAAAAAGGGTCTTGCGCGGCAGGCGGTAGTCCCGGCTGACCCCTTGAACCTCAAGCAGCGGGGCGGGCAGGGGCGCTTCCGGCAGATCGACCTGGTGACCGGAGGCCGCGAAGAGCATCTTGGTATAGGGGTGCTGCATGTTGTGCAGCAGATGCTGCGTCGCCCCCTCCTCAACCACTTCGCCGTGCCGCATCACCACGATACGGTCTGCCATATCGGCCACCACGGCCAGATCGTGCGTGATCATCAACAGGCCCATCCCGTCTTCCCGCGCGAGGCGTTTGAGTAATGCGAGAATCTGGGCCTGGGTCGTCACATCCAGCGCCGTCGTCGGCTCATCCGCGATCAGCAGCTTGGGCTGCAGGGCGATGGCCATGGCAATGACGACACGCTGGCGCTGACCGCCCGAAAGCTCGTGCGGGAATCGGGAGAGGGGGAAACGGTCCTGTGGAAGGCCTACACGGACGAGCGTTTCGGCGGCGCGCGCTTCGGCCCTGGCGCGGCTGATGGTGGGATCATGGATGCGGATGGTCTCGGAGACCTGCGCGCCGATGGTCTGAACCGGGTTAAGGGCGGTCATGGGTTCCTGGAACACCATGCCCATTTCATTCCCGCGCATTCCGCAAAGCGTGGGTTCATCCAGTTGGGTCAGGTCCTGTCCCGAGAGGATGATTTCCCCTTTTGTACGCGTACCTTTCGGCAAGAGCTGCATCACTGCCAGCGCGGTCATGCTTTTGCCCGAGCCGCTTTCACCGGTGACGGCAACGATTTCCCCCGCCGCGATTGACAGGGAGACATCGTGCAGGATGTCGAACTGGTGGATCGACAGGCTGAGGTTGCGGATCTCAAGCAGGCTCATGTGCGCGCCACCCTGAGCCGGGGGTCAAGGTAATCGCGCAGGCCGTCGCCCATCAGGTTCAGGCCAAGCACCGTGAAGATGATCGCGAAGCCGGGAAAAAGAGCCATGTGCGGTGCTATACTGACCAGCGTCTGTGCATCTGCCAGCATCCGGCCCCAGGAAGGCGTGGGTGGCTGCGCGCCAAGACCAACATAGCTGAGGCCGGCTTCGGCCAGGATGCCGAGGGAGAACTGAATGGTGCCCTGCACAATCAGCAGATTTGTGACATTTGGCAGAATATGTTCGACGGATATGCGCGTGGCCCCCTTGCCCGCGACCCGTGCGGCCATAATGAACTCCCGCTGCCAAAGAGACAGGGCCGCACCGCGTGTGATCCGGGCGAAGACGGGGATATTGAAAATGCCGATGGCGATGATCGCGTTGATGGCGCCCGCGCCGAAGATGGCCGTGATCAGGATGGCGATAACGAGGCTGGGGAAGGCAAAGACCAGATCGTTGCCGCGCATGATCAGCTCATCCACCCAGGACCCCTGCCTTGCGGCGGCCCAGAGGCCCAGTGGCACGCCCAGCCCCATGCCGATCCCCACCGCAACCAGCGCCACGGCGATGGAGGTGCGCGCCCCGACCATGATCATGCTGAGGATGTCGCGTCCGAAATGATCGGTACCAAACAGATGGTCGCCGTAGGGCACCTTGAGCTTGTTCGGGATGTCCAGCGCGGTGTGGTCGTAGGGTGTCCAGATAAAGCTAATCAGCGCCGCCGCGACGAAGACGGCTGACAGAAGTCCGCCCAGAATCAGGTTCCGCCTCATGTCCGGGACCTCAGCCTGGGGTCCACGGCGGCATAGGCAAGGTCCACCAGGAAGTTCACCGTGATGACTGAGAAGACCAGCAGCATCACGACCGATTCCACCACGATCAGATCGCGGGCCGAGATGGATTGGAACACCAGCCGCCCCAGCCCCGGCAGATAGAAGACCTGTTCGATGATGATGGAGCCCGCGAGCAGGAATGAGAATTGCAGACCGATGATGGTCAGCACCGGGATAAGCGCATTGCGCAGCCCGTGCCGCCACAGGGCTTGCCGTTCGGAAAGTCCCTTGGCCCGGGCGGTCCGCATGAAATCTTCGCCCAGCACATCCAGCAGCGAGGATCGCATGACCCGAGCCAGGATGGCGGCCTGTGGCAAGGCCAGGGCGATGGCAGGCAGGGTAAGTGCATGCATCCCGGCCCAGAAGCCCTGATCCCAGCCGACAAAACCGCCGGCGGCGAACCAGCGCAGATTGATGGCGAAGATCAGGACCAGCATCATGGCGAACCAGAAATTCGGCACGGCAACGCCCAGTTGCGTCGCCCCCATCACGCCGATATCCCCCGCCTCACCCCGGCGCGAGGCGGCATAGATGCCCGCCGGAAAGGCCAGCGCGGTGCTGAGCGCCAGCGCGTAGAGGGCGAGCGGCAGGGAGACCCAGAGCCGGTCGCCCACCATCTCGATCACCGGCGTGCGGTAGGTGTATGAGGTACCGAAATCCCCTGTCAGCATCCCCCCGACCCAGGCGAAGTAGCGCTGCACCTTGGGTACATCGAGACCCAGTTCCGTCCGCAGCGCGGCGAGTGTTTCGGGCTGTGCGTTGATGCCCAGCATGAAAGAAGCCGGATCACCGGGGGCAATCTCGATGACGAAGAAGATGACCACGGATGCCACTGCAAGGCTGATCATCAGCGAGAGAAGGCGTTTGACAGTATAGCGCAGCATCGGCGCAAGGTTAGGCGGACAAACCGGATCGAACAAGCGGGACTTGGGGGACTCCGTCGCCCGGTTTTAGCGCCAATTCCGTGAATCCGGGATGGATGGCGATTACCATTCGACAGATTTAGTGGAAGAGCTCCAACAAAGCGCGAATTAAATTGAATATAAAAAACAGTGTATTATAAGAAAAATTTTTGACGGTGATATTTTGGGGGGAACCAAAAGGAACAGCTAGGGTTAGATCGGCAACTGTAACTGAACTGGAGTTTGTAACAATGACCAACCTTAAAACACTTGCCCTGGCTGCCCTGATGGGTTCCATGTCCGCCCCCGCTTTCGCCGCCGCACACCTGGACCTGAATTCCATGACCTGTGAGGAATACAACGAGCTGGGTGGCGCAGACCGTGACAAGGTCGCCATGCTGGCCGTGGCCGAGCTGAACGACAACGTCCAGCCGACCGATGGCACCGCCACAGCCACTGCAAGCTCCGTCGGTACAACGCAGGAAGAGAGCAACTCTTCTGCTTCCGAAGGTTCCGCAACCGCGACAAGCATCGCCAACGCTGACGATGACATGACGCGGTTCGCCGAAGAGATTAAGGTGCTGAACCGCACCTGCTCGCGGAACTGGGACGCGATGGTGCTTGAAGCGGCCGCCGGTATGTCGGGCACGCGCTGAACCTAGCATCAGCTTCTAACGGAAAAGGCATCTTCGGATGCCTTTTTTCGTTTCTGCGCTTCTTTTGCCTTGCCGGTCGCGCGGGTTAGATCAGGCAGATGGATCGCCCCCTCTTCATCGGTCATGAGATTTTTCGCACCTCAAGCTACGGTCGTTGGCACCCCTTGCGTGTGCCGCGCGTCTCCACGGTAATGGATCTGTCTCAGGCGCTGGGCTGGCTGCCAAAGGTGCAATTCGTCAACTCCCCTCGCGCCAAGCCCGCCGCCCTGACCCGCTGGCACACCCGCGATTACGTTGATGCGCTTGCGCGGGTTGAGGCGACGCAGGAGCCCACCGATGAGGACCGCCAGCGTCACGACATCGGGAGCGTCACCAATCCCGTCTTCCCCGAGATTTTTCGAAGGCCCGCGACGGCGGCGGGCGGGTCCATCCTGGCCGGTGAATTGCTGCGCGACGGGGGCGTCATCTATAACCCACCCGGCGGTACGCATCACGGTATGCCGGACCGGGCAAACGGGTTTTGTTTTCTTAACGATCCGGTACTGGCCATGCTGAGCCTGCGCCACCACGGCGTGCGGCGCATCGCCTACGTGGACATCGACGCACATCACCCCGACGGGGTCGAGGTGGGATTTGGCGGCGATCCAGATTGCCTGATGATTTCCGTGCACGAGGATCGGCTTTGGCCCCGCACCGGGGGGATCGACAACGATGCTGGCGGCAATGCCTTCAATCTGCCCGTACCGCGCGGGTTCAACGACAGCGAAATGGCCTTCGTGCGGGACGCGTTCATCCTGCCCCGCGTCCGCGCCTTCGCGCCGGATGCCATTGTGCTGCTCTGCGGGGCGGATGGGGTGGAGGAGGACCCGCTGTCTCATCTGAAGCTTAGCAACAATGCCCACTGGGATGTTCTGCGCGGGCTGATGGGAATGGCACCCCGGTTGCTGGTGCTGGGCGGAGGTGGTTACAACCCCTGGTCCGTCGGGCGGCTCTGGACGGGGATCTGGGGGATTTTGAATGGACAAGCGCCCCCCGAAACCCTGCCGCCGGAGGCCGAAGCGGTTTTGCGCGCGCTGCGCTTCGACGGCAACCGCCGGGGGAAAAATCCGCCGGAGCATTGGTTTACTAGCCTGCGGGACAGCCCACGCGAAGGGCCGGTGCGGGATGAGGTACGCGAGGCGGTAGCCTTCTTGGGCAAGAGAAGGGTTGGGTAGCAGCTCTGTCTCTCATGTGGGCCGAGCGTTCCATGTCTGTCGAGATCTGCACATTGCACATGGCATTTACGATTTTGACGCGTGTGCATGCGACCGCGTTGATGGCCTCGGACAACTAACCTCAGGTAACCAGGGGTTGAGTTTCTGGACGTGGCCTGAGAAGGCGCGCCAATTCCATCCCTCATTCAGGAGTTCATTCGTGAAATACCTTGTTGCCGCCGGTCTGGCGCTCTCTCTCGCGGCCTGTGCCGCTTCCTCCAACGCCCCGACGGTCAGTGCACCGGGTCTCGATCCGAAATCGAGGATCAGCGTGCTTTTCCAGGAATTCCCGGCTGGAACGGCCTGTGCTGTTCAGCTGCCCCAGGGCACCCTGAAAAACGCCGCGATGCCCGGCAAAATCGACTACCCGACGGCAAATGCGGGCGCGCCCGTTTCGTGCCAATCACCCGATGGAACGCGCTATCGCGTCGATGTCCAAAGCGTCTTGCCAGCGGGTCCATTCCGCATTGCGGGGCTTACCGCCTACGGTACGGGCCTCATCGTATCGACAGTATCTGGCGAAGCCTTGACCAGTCAGCGCAACGAGCGCGGTGTTACCCCAATCCGCTAAACCAAGCGTCCAGTAAGAGAAGGCCCCCGCACTGCAGGGGCCTTTTTGATCTTAGGCTGCGGTTTGCTACTCCGACCAGCTGACGGCCGTCAGGTCCGTGGCCTGTGTGGGTGCGTTGGCCCAAAGCCCCTGCAGCCCTGCCTTGGCCACACCAAGGGCAGCCAGTTGGAAGAGGTAGCCGTTCACGTAGTCATCCGCGATGATCCGCTGCGCCTGGCCCAGCATCTCGGTCCGCATGGCAGGGTCCGTGGTGCTGTTGAGCTTGGTGATCAACGCCTGGAAATCGGGGTTGTCGTACTGGAAGTAGTACTCCGGATTGGCATAGATGCCGATGTCCAGCGGCTCCGTATGGCTGACGATGGTCAGGCCGAAATTCTTGCCGCGAAAGACGGTCTCCAGCCACTGGGCCCATTCCACGTTGGTAATCTCGGCCTTGATGCCGACGGCAGCCAGTTGCGAGGCGATGATCTCACCCCCGCGCCGGGCGTAGGAGGGGGGCGGCAGGTGCAGCGTTGTCTCAAACCCATCCGGAAAGCCCGCTTCGGCCAGCAAAGCCTTGGCCATGTCGGGGTCATAGGCCGACTGGCCCGTCAGATCGACATAGGCCGGGTTGTGCGGCGCAAAGTGTGTGCCGATCGGGGTGCCATAGCCGAACATGGCCCCGTCGACGATCGCCTGACGGTCGATCGCATGTGCCACGGCCTGCCGCACCTTCACATTGTCGAAGGGGGGCATCTTGTTGTTGGTCGAAAGGATCGTCTCCCCCTCGGTCGAACCGATCAGCACCTGAAATCGCGGGTCGGCCTCGAACTGGGGCAGGTTTTCGGGCGCCGGAAAACCGCTAAAGGCATCCACGTCCTCGGCCATCATGGCGGCGAAGGCGGCGGTGGGATCTGAGATGAACTTGAAGGTGGCCTTGGTCAGCTTGGCCGGTTCGCCCCAGTAGTCGGGGTTGCGGGAAAGCTCGATCTTGTCGCCCTGCGTCCAGCTGTCGAATTTGAAAGCGCCGGTGCCGATGGGCATCTGCTTGATTGTCTCAATGCTTTCGGGGGCCACGATCACGGCGTCACCCCAGGCGAGGTTGAAGATCATGTTGCCATTGGGCTCGCTCAGCTTCACCTCGACCGTCGTCGGGTCGATCACGTTGACCTCTGAGATGGCTGCATAGAGCGCCTTTTGCGCGTTGGCGCTGTCCTCGGCGATGATCCGGTCCAGGGTGAACTTGACATCTTCCGCATCCATCGTGGTGCCATCGTGGAAGGTGACGCCCTCTTGCAGCGTGAAGGTATAGATCAGCCCGTCGTCGGAAATCTCCCAGCTTTCGGCGAGGCCCGGCACGACCAATCCGTCGGACATGAAGCGCGTCAGCCCTTCGAAGACATTGGAGTAGAGCACCGAATCGATCGCGCCCGCAGCGGCGGAGGTGGGATCGAGG
>JABDKA010000195.1 GCA_013002405.1 Sulfitobacter sp.
CCCCAAAATGGGGGGCGATGTAGGTGACCGAAAGCACGTAGAAGGCCACGAAAAGCCCGGCGGCAAAAAGGTTGCGCGGGGCCGTGGCAAACCTTGCCCAATTGTGGGGACCGGTCAGCAGGGAGACCAGCAGACAGGTTACAAGGGCCACACTGAAAAGCACGGCAGCCGCAGCCGCAGGCGAGCCTACGTGCCGCCCAAGTGCTGCGTTCATCGCGGCAAGCAGCGGAATTCCCACCCCCGCCAAAAGCATGATCACCGCATATTGCGCCATGGTCCCCTCCCGCTCCATTGATTTGGATCATGGCCTTCTGGTAGACCCGGTGCAAGGATGGACATCAGAGGCCATCGTCGGAGGGCAGACATGCGGGCTTACTCATTCTCACTCACCGGTGTCCTGGGCCTTGCCGCCCTTGTGGGCTGTACCGAGGTTTCCATGCCGGAGCCCGATGAGGGGGCCCTGTTCTTTGCAGAGAACTGCGTTGCCTGCCACGGGCCGACGGGGCGGGGAAATGGACCGATAGCGAAGGATCTGTCGAACAAGCCCGTCGATCTGACCCTGCTGAGCAAGGGCAACGGCGGCACCTTCCCGACAGCCAAGGCCCTCGCCTATATCTACGGCAACCCCGAGCGTGCGGACCTTTCCCGCTCCATGCCAGAGTTCGGCGGTGCGATGGAGGATGACCTTGTCCCGCTGGAAGTAGACGGGGTCATGACACCGACGCCGCGGGTGCTGGCAGCACTCTTTGCCTATCTGGAAAGCATCCAGCGCTAATCGCATATCCCCCGCAATTCGACCCCGTCCCAGGGCAGGGCCACATCCGACGCGCGGCTTTGGGGCAGGGGGGCCACGGGCATGACCTGCGCGATCAGGGCATGCAGGCGCTTGGTCCGCGAGGCTTGCGGGGCAAGCGCGCGACAGCAGACGAACTCCTCCACGATGGCGCCCTGCTGCTCGAACCCGAACTCCAGGAACCGCCGTTCCTTGCCGACATCGAAAAGGTAGGGATCCGCGCCGCCGCCGTGCTCTGACGCCGCGCGCAGGGGTGAATAGCCGGTCGTCTCGCGATTCTGCCACTGCCAGACATGGGTCAACTCGTGCGCGAAAAGCATTGCGGCGATCAAATGCACCCGATCAGGGTATTCGGGCAGGTAGTCGTCTATGTACCAATCCTTGTCGAACAGAATGCGGTTATAGACCGCCACCGCCGCCGGTTTGGTGGTGACGATCTTTTCCTCGGCAGGGGGCAGGATCAATTCCCGGCAGGTGACGCGGGGCCGGGCCCTGCGTCGGAAAGTGACCGCACGCGTGGGGGCGCCATCGTGGAGCCGGACCGCATCCAGATCCAGCGTGTCGCCGTGGATCTTCCCCAGAAAAGCCCGTTCGTTCACCGTCAGGGGCCGACCGCAGGCCGCGATCAGCAAGCACAGAAGAAGGGCCGACCACCTCACCGGGCAAAGGTCGCCGTGGCATGGGCCACCGGGCGCCCGTCGGGTTCTGCGAAAAGCGTGCAGCGGGCGAAGATCATCGCGCGGCCTGTTCGGATCACCTCCGCCTCTGCCCGAATCGCCTCACCGCTGGCGGGCCGCAGGAACTGGGTGTCGAGTGTGACGGTGCCCACCGCCTCCAGCTTGTCCAGCGCCCCGATGCAGGCAAAGACCATCGCCGTATCGGCCAGGGCCGCAATCGCCTGGCCCGAGACGATGCCGCCAACGCGGTTGATCTCCTCGTCAATCGGGATGACCAGCACCGTGCGTTTTGGCCCGATCTCGGTGATCTTGGGCTTCAGGGCGCGGACCCAGGGGGCAAAGTTTTCGTCTAGGATGCTTTGGGCGGTCTCTGGGGTCATTGCGGGGCCTTTGTGCGGGGCGGGGCGTTTGCCCCTCACCCTACGGCCCGGGAACGATGTTTCAAGCGGTGAGCGCCGGTGAGGGATCAATTGGGGCGCTGGCATTGAAAGGCGCGGCGATCTCGCGCAGTAATTGAACGGGAAACAGCCCCAAGTTTGATCCTGATCAGATCGCGCCCGTTGCGCTCAGGCTAGAGTGGGGAAAAATGCAGGAGGGAACCCCCATGAAAAAGCTACTCGCCGCCCTGACGGCTCTGACCTTCGCCCATAGTCCCGCGCAGGCCCAGGATGCCGAGGTGGGACTGGAGCTTTACAACCTGCACTGCGCTACCTGCCACGGGCGCGAGGCGCGCGGAAACGGCCCGATGGCCCCGGCGATGGTGCTGCAACCCCCCTCCCTGCGCGACCTGGCCCAGCGCCACGGCAAATTCCCCACCGCCCGCGTGGTGATGCGCATCGACGGGCGGGATCCGCTGGTCAGCCACGGATCGCCCATGCCGGTCTACGGCCCCTTTTTCGAGGGGGACGATGTGGCGATGAAGGCCGAGACGGGGCAGCCGATCATGACGAGCAAGCCGATTGTGGATCTGGTGGCGTTTTTGCGGGAGATACAGGAGTAGGGGGGTGACGCAGACCCGGACATGATCCGGGACCTCATGCGAATAGGAGATACCGGATTAAGCCCGGAACGGCGCAAAGTTGCAGTGGTACTATGTCCAAATGCGCGCTCGCGCGCATAGCCCCTTCCCTTCCCCCCATGGGGAAGGGGCTTCGATGCTTAGCGGAAAAGCTGTGAACCTCCCTGTGCCGAGTATCTCAAGTCGATCAGGTCAGGATGGGGCAGTCTGGGCGACCCGACGGATCAAACATCCAACTCCTCCATATCGGCGAACTTCGCATTCTCCTGGAT
>JABDKA010000070.1 GCA_013002405.1 Sulfitobacter sp.
AGTTTATGGTATCCCAGCGCCGCTGCTTCCTTCACGCCCCGATCCTCGATCCGGTCCAGCAGCTTAGTATAACGCCTGACCAGCCGCTTGCCCTGATAGTCCGTCAGATGCGCCACCCGGAAGGCAATCCGATCCTCCAGGGACTTCGGCAGCTCCACCACGTTCGGTGTGATCACCGCTGCCGCATCTAGCGGGTGCAGCACGGCCCAACGCCCCAGTTCGAAGGCGCGCAGGTTGTTGTCAACGGCCGCCCAGTTCAACCGGATCGCCTGCTCGATCGCCTCCAAGCTCAGCGGGAGCAGCCCGCGCTGCCAGGCCCCGCCAAAGACCATCATGTTGGAATAGATCGAATCGCCCAGCGTCGCCTTGGCCAGATCAGAGGCATCAAAGAGGGCCACATCCTCCTTCAACCGCGCCTCCAGCGCCAGTTCCAGCCGGTCATAGGGCATCTGGAATTCCGTATCGCGGGTGAAATCACCGGTAATGATCTGGTGTGAATTGACAACGGCCCCCGTGCGCCCCGCCTGTGTCAGTCCCAGCGTCTTGGACCCGGCGGACACGACCAGATCGCCGCCGATCAGCGCATGGGCCTCACCGGTCGCTACACGAATGGCGGAAATATCCTCGGGCCGGTTGGCCAGACGGCAGTGGATGTGCACCGCGCCGCCCTTCTGGGCCAGTCCCGCCATCTCCATCATGCCCGCACCCTTGCCATCGATTTGCGCGGCCTGCGCAAGAAGCGCACCAATGGTGACAACGCCCGTGCCGCCCACCCCCGTGATGACAACGTTATGTGTACCGCTGATCTGCGGCAGTTCTGGCATGGGCAGATCGGGGATCTCCACGCTGGTGGTCGGATCCTTGCGGATCTTGGCCCCTTCCAGCGTCACGAAAGAGGGGCAAAAACCCTTGAGGCAGGAAAAATCCTTGTTGCACGAAGACTGGTCAATCGCCCGCTTGCGCCCCAGCTCCGTTTCCTTCGGTACGATGGAGACGCAGTTCGACTGCACACCGCAATCCCCGCAGCCCTCGCAGACCTCTTCGTTGATGAAGACCCTCCTGTCAGGATCGGGGAAAAGACCCCGCTTGCGGCGGCGGCGCTTCTCGGCCGCACAGGTCTGGACATAGACAATGGCGCTGACGCCTTCCTTCCTGGAAAGCTCCTCCTGCACCCGGTTCAACTCCGCACGCTCGTACATCGGAACGCCTGGGAAGTCGCGCGCCTCCACGTCTTCCTTTTCATCGTAGACGACCGCCAGGTTCTTCACCCCCATTGCCTTCAGTTCTGCCGCGATGCGCGGTGCGTTCAGATCCCCTTCATTGTGCTGCCCGCCGGTCATGGCGACAGCATCATTGTAAAGGATCTTGTAGGTGATGTTCGTCTTGGCCGCGATGGCAGCGCGGATGGCCTGCACGCCTGAGTGGTTATAGGTGCCGTCCCCGAGGTTCTGAAACACATGAGCACGGGTCGAGAAAGGCGCCTCCCCGATCCAGTTTGCCCCTTCGCCGCCCATGTGGGTGAAGCCCAGCGTATCCCGGTCCATCCACTGCGCCATGAAGTGGCAGCCGATACCAGCATAGGCGCGCGATCCTTCGGGCACCTTGGTGGAAGTATTGTGCGGACAGCCCGAGCAGAAGTAGGGCAACCGTGCCGCGATCTCTTCTGCGTTGTCGGCGCGCCGCGCCTCGTCCAGCCGCGCCAGTCCCGCCTTGATGCCGTCGGTCTCGCGCCCCTCTTCGATCAGCGTGCGGCCCAGTTTCTCCGCAATATCAACCGGATCCAGCGCCCAGCGGGCTGAGAAGAATTCCTCACCATTCTTGCGGCCGCCGTAGACACGGTGGCGCAGATCGTCGTCAAAGAGCGCCTCCTTTATCTGCACCTCGATCAGCTTTCGCTTTTCCTCGACTACGATGATCAGGTCCAGTTCTTCGGCCCAGTCGTGAAAGCCCCTCATGTTCAGCGGCCAGGTCTGGCCCACCTTGTAGGTGGTGATGCCCAGCCGCTCGGCCTCCGTCTCGTCGATGTTCAGCAGATGCAGCGCATGGACCAGGTCAAGCCAGTTCTTGCCGGCCGCGACAAGGCCGATCTTGGCCCCCTGCTTGCCCCAGACCCGCTTGTCGATCTTGTTGGCATGGGCAAAGGCCTCTGCCGCATAGCGCTTGTAGTCGATAAGCCGGGCCTCCTGGGCGATCCGGTCGTCCACCAGCCGAATGTTCAGACCGCCCTGCGGCATCTCGAATTCGGGCGCGACGAAAGTCATCCGGAAGGGATCGCCATCCACGACAGAGGTCACCTCCACCGTGTCTTTCATGGTCTTCAGGCCAACCCAAAGGCCCGAATAGCGCGACAGGGCCCAACCGTAGATGCCGTAATCCAGGATCTCCTGCACGCCCGCCGGGCTGACAACGGGCATGTAGCTGTCCACCATGGCGAATTCCGACTGGTGCAGCACGGTGGAGGATTCGCCCGTATGGTCATCCCCCATGGCCATCAGCACGCCGCCGTTTTTCGAGGTGCCTGCCATGTTGGCGTGCCGCATCACATCGCCCGAGCGGTCCACGCCGGGACCCTTGCCGTACCAAAGGCCGAAGACACCGTCGTACTTGCCCTCGCCGCGCAACTCCGCCTGCTGCGCGCCCCAAAGGGCCGTGGCCGCCAGATCCTCGTTCAGACCGGGCTGAAAGGTGATGTTGCGCTCCGCCAGGAATTTTTCCGCCTTGCTCATCTGAAGATCAACCGCACCGAGGGGTGAGCCGCGATAGCCCGTCACCAGCCCTGCGGTATTCAGCCCCGCTTTCCGGTCCCGCTCTGCCTGCATCAGCATCATCCGGACCAGTGCCTGCGTGCCGTTAAGCAGCACTGGCGTCTTTTCCAGATCAAAGCGGTCGTTCAGCGAAATCTTCGGCGTACTCATGCGATCCTCCCAATTACATGCGGGTCCATCTTGGCGGACTGTCCCCTGGCGCCTATATAGGTCATGTATGCTGACCTGTATAGGCGCTTTTTCCGGGAGGCGCTTGATTATTCAACCAAAGCCCCCTGTTCTTTACTCCAGTATAATATAGGACATAGGCCAGCCCTGAGGAAGGTGCCGCATGGATTGGGACAAGCTGAGAATTTTTCACGCTGTGGCGGACGCAGGGTCACTGACCCATGCGGGCGACAAGCTGAATCTGTCGCAATCCGCCGTCTCCCGCCAGATCCGCGGGCTTGAGGAACAGCTCAACACGAACCTCTTTCACCGCCACGCGCGGGGCCTGATCCTGACCGAACAGGGCGAGCTTTTGTTCGATGCCACCTCCGCCATGGCCAAGCGGGTCGATGCCGCCGCCGCGCGCATCCGCGACAGCGAAGAAGAGGTCTTTGGCGAACTGCGGGTAACCACCACCACGGGCTTCGGCACCCTCTGGCTCGCGCCGCGTCTGCCCAAGCTTTACGAAAAGTATCCCGACCTAAAAGTCGACCTGATGCTGGAAGAACGCGTGCTCGACCTGCCCATGCGGGAGGCCGACGTGGCCATCCGCATGAAGGAACCGTCGCAGGCTGACCTCATCCGCAAGAAGCTGATGATGATCAAGATGTGCCTCTACGCCTCTCCCGCCTACCTTGAGGCAAACGGCACGCCTGAAACCATCGAGGACATGACCGAACACCGCTTGATCTGTCAGAATACCGACAGCGCGCAGGTGGGCGCAGGCGTCAACCTGATCCAGCAGATCCTGGTGCACGACGTGCGTTCACTCCTGACCGTGAACAACTATTTCGGGGTTCTGCAGGGTGTGCTGCACAATCTGGGCATCGGCGTGCTGCCCGACTACCTGATCCAGGATTTCCCGGATCTGGTGCGGGTCCTGCCGGATGTCGAGTCGGCCGATGTGCCAGTTTTCCTGGCCTACCCTGAGGAATTGCGCCAATCCCAGCGCGTCGCAGCCTTCAAGGACTTTGTCCAGGATGAGATCATTACGTACCGCAAGCAATTGAAAGAAATTGCTAATTCCTGAGGCATGCAAATTTCGCATATCTGTCATGCCACGGAAAATGCGCCCTTTGCCTTGATCGCGGCACCTCTGCCGCCTAATTGCTCACTATGAAGATTGACCGCCCAAGGGTGTGTCGCTTCATACCTCCCTGTTGGACTTGGCCGAGCTTCGTGCTCGGCCTTTTTTTTTGACTTAGCCCAGTTTTTTTTTGACCCAAGGCCCCGGTTTGGTCACGGTATCGACGGTAGGTGTCCAGCGACGGCCCTTCACCTGACGTCAATACCCGGGGGCACAATGCAAAATACGCTTTCTGTCCTCCGCGGCCTGCTTCTGATCACTGTCGCGACACTGATGATGAGCCTGCCGGGATCGGCACAGATGGGGCTGATCCAGCCATCGAACGCCACGGATGCCATCCCGTCCCTCCCTGACCCCCTGACGCCGGAAACCGCCAATGCGCTCATCTCGCGCCTGTCGGATGCGGAGGTACGAGCCCTGCTGCTTGACCGCCTGAACACCCAGGCGCAACAGGCCTCTACGGAAAAAGAAACCGGCCTTTCCGATTTTTACTACCACGCAACCATCGGCGCGCTGAATTCCGTCCTTGTACCGATTGAACGCCTGCCGCTTCTCTTTTCCGGTCAGCGGACGGCATTTGCCAATTTCTACGACAGGATTGGTGGCGGCAGCGGCCTTCTGCAGCTGCTGGGCTACATCCTGGTGGTCTTCGGTCTTGCCACCGTGGCAGAGCTGATCTTTCGCCGCCTGACCCGCGACTGGCGCATCCTGCCGCCAGCCGATCCGCAGAACCTGACCCTGCGGGAAAACCTGCAACTGCTGGTGCAGCGGCTGACCACGCAGGTCGTTGCGGTGGTGATATTCGTACTTGTCGCGCGCACGTTTGGCCGGTTGATCTTACCCAATACCTTCCTGCCGTCGGTCCAGCTGATTGGCATCTACCTGATCGGTTTTCCCCGCTTCATGCTGGCCGTCGCCTTCTTCTTCTTCGCGCCCATGAACCCCGAATACCGGCTGCTGCATGTCAGCGACAAGGCGGCGAAGGCCCTCTGCCGTCACCAGTTCTGGCTGGCGCTGCTCATTGGGTTTTCCTCTGCCATCATCATCTTCAACGCCCAGAACGGCGTCCCCATGGGCGAAACGCGGCTGGGCTTCTGGTTGAACCTGGCGCTTCACGTCTATCTGGTCTGGCTCTTCTGGCACTACCGGGAGGCCTCTGTGTCCATGATGCGCGGGGCGGATTCCGACGTGACCCCCATGGAAGACCGGGTCGCGCGGCTCTTTCCTTATGTCACCATCGGCATAATCGTGGCCCTCTGGTGGGTGGTCAACATTGTTGTCAGTTACGGAAATTTCGATCTGCTCCAGACCAGCCCGCACTACAAGACCATGCTCCTGCTGATTTTCGCGCCCGCAATGGATACCGCCCTGCGCGGACTGGTGCGCCACCTCACCCCTGCCATGACAGGCGAAGGCCCGGTGGCCGAAAGGGCCTACCGCTCCACCAAGCGGGCCTACATCCGTATTGGTCGCGTGGTCATCTTTGCCGTGGTGGTGATCTCCATCGCCGAATTCTGGGGGATGAGCGCCGCCTCAATCGCCACCGCGGGTGTGGGCGAAAGGCTGGCCGCCGCAATCATTGAATTCCTGATCATCATGTCCATCGGTTATCTGCTCTATGAGGCCGTATCGCTCTTTATCAACCGCAAGCTGGCCGCCGAACAGACGGCGGCAGGGTACAATCCGGACGAACAGGAAATCGGCGGGGACGGCGGCGGCGCGGGCGGCTCGCGGCTTTCAACGGTTCTGCCGCTCATCCTCCTGGTGGCGCGCACCGTGATCCTCACGCTCTTTCTGCTCCTGGGGCTCAGCAACATCGGGATCGATACAACACCGCTCTTGGCCGGTGCCTCCATTGTTGGCCTCGCCATTGGTTTCGGCGCACAAAAGCTGGTGACTGACGTGGTCTCAGGCGTCTTCTTTCTGGTCGACGATGCTTTCCGCACCGGCGAATACGTGGAGGTTGAGGGGACCATGGGCACGGTTGAGAAAATCTCGATCCGCTCCATGCAACTGCGCCATCACAAGGGACCGGTGCACACCATCCCCTACGGCGAAATTCCCAAAGTGACCAACTTCTCCCGCGACTGGGTGATCATGAAGCTGCGCTTCACCGTCCCCTTCGACACGGACCCCAATAAGGTGCGCAAGATCTTCAAGAAGATCGGCCAGGAAATGCTTGAAATACCTGAGTTTAAGGACGATTTCCTCCAGCCCTTCAAATCGCAAGGCGTGCTGGAGATCGACGATGTGGGTATGGTGATCCGGGGCAAGTTCATGGCCAAGCCCGGCAAGCAATTCATGATCCGCAAGGAGATCTTCAACCGCGTCAACGCCGCCTTCGCCGAGAATGGGATCGAATTCGCCCGGCGCGAGGTGCGCGTGGCGCTTCCGAACATGGAGAACGCCGGGGAACTCACCCCCGAGGACACAGCCGCCATCGCCGCCGCCGCGACACAGGCGGCCCAGGAACAGGTCGCCGAAAAGGCGCCCAAGGGCGAGGAGCGCTGAAGCGGTCGCAGCCCTTGCGCCCTCCCGCACGCCAGGATCCCTTTTCCTGCGCCCCGCCCCTTCCCCCGCTTCCCCCCTTGCACTAAGAGACGTCCCAACAAGGGCCACCTGGGGACATTCGGCACATGCAAGAGCCAGCCATCACCGAAGAAATCATCGCTGCCCACGGCTTCACGCCCGAAGAATGGGCCGAAGTGATCCGCATCCTCAACCGCGAACCCAACTATACCGAAATGGGCATCTTCTCGGCCATGTGGAACGAGCATTGTTCCTACAAATCCTCCAAGAAATGGCTCCGCACCCTGCCCAC
>JABDKA010000076.1 GCA_013002405.1 Sulfitobacter sp.
GCATCTTCGGGGACACAGGCGTGAAGGATTTCGCCGGTGGCATCGTGGTGCATGAAACCGCAGGCATCGCGGCCCTGGTGCTGGCGATTCTGCTGGGCGCACGCAGAAACCAGACAACACCGCCACACAACCCCGGCATGGTGATGATCGGTGCAGCCCTTCTTTGGGTTGGCTGGTTCGGCTTCAACGGGGGCTCACAACTGGCCGCTGACGGCGGGGCCGCAATGGCCCTGACGGTGACCCATATCTCCGCCGCGACCGCCTCACTGTCTTGGGCGCTTTGGGAAAGGATCAAGTTCGGCAAGGCCTCGCTTGTGGGCATCGTGACCGGTACAATCGCTGGTCTCGCCTCGATCACGCCGGCCTCAGGCTTTGTTGGGCCCTGGGCGGCGCTTCTGATCGGCGCAGTTGCGGGCGTCCTCTGTCAGGAGGCGGTAACCATGGTGCGCAACCGGTTCAAGATTGACGACACGCTGGACGTCTTTGCCGTGCACGGCGTTGGTGGCATCTTCGGCACGATCATGATCGCGGCCCTTGGCGCGGGGTCATGGGCAGCACAGCTTGGATCGCTGGCCATTGTGGGTGTCTTCACCGTGGTCGTAACCATTGTCATCGCCTTGATCTGCCGCTTGATCATCCCGATGCGCGTTGACGCTGAGATCGAGACCAACGGTCTGGATCTGAGCGTGCACGGCGAACGCGCCTACGACATGACAAGCTGATCCGTCAGCTTTCGCAGGCTGTCCCCCCGGGCGACCTGCCACAAGACCTCGGCGCGGGTTCCGCCAACCAACGCCGAGGCTTTTCTTTTCAGCTTCTCCGCACGCACCGTAATTTCCATTGGAGCCAGTAGATCGTGCTTGAAGCGGCGCATATCGCCCGCGGCGAGGGTGATGCTCACCTCGCTCTGCGTCTCGGAGAGGCGTTCGTCAGCGGTAACGGTAACAAGGTCGCGCAACGCGACGACGGCCGGATCGCGGCAGATCTCGTCTGTGAAGGTGTCGATGGCATCCGTACCAAGACCCAGAAGGGCCATTGCGCAGGTCTGGGTATAGCTGAACTTCGCGCTCAGGCCGGTTTTGGGGGACGGGATGTTACAAACGGACATCCAGCGCGGGTGGGTGCGGATCTTGATTGACTGGATCACCTCGGGCCTGATCTTTGCACTGCCAACGGCCTCCAGCATAGCGTGCAGACCGTGGCAGCAGGCATGAAACTTGTGGCTGATCTCCAGTATCCGCCAATTGGCGCCGGGCAGCGTGGCCTCCGCCGCCTCGCCGTGATGTGTGGGGCCAAAGCCGAGCGGCCCGGCCAACCCGTCGGCCGCGGCGGTCATGCCCCCTTGGGCCCAGAGCGTCGCCTCAACCCCCGTCCGTGCCGCCAACCCCGCATTCAGCGGTTTCGCCATGGTGCCGAACTGCGCCTTGAGCCCAGAGGCCATGCTGGCGCACAGGCCAAGGGCGGCGCGGGTCTGATCGGCGTCCAGTTCAAGCAACCGAGCGGCCCCAAGGGTGGCCCCGAAGGCCCCGGCCGTGGCGGTCTGGTGATAGCCGACCTGATAATGGGTCCGGCCCAGCCAGAGACCAACGAGAATCGAGGCCTCGACCCCAATGGTTGCCGCCTCGATCACCGTCTCCAGATCGGCGTGCAGTTCCTGTCCCATCGCGATCAGGGCGGGCAGCACCGCCACAGACGGATGGCCAATATGGGCAAAATGTGTGTCGTCGTAGTCAAGCGCGTGAGATAAGCTTCCGTTTACCAGCGCCGCAGTCGGTGCAGGTACATTGCCGCCGCCAAAAAGCGCGCAGGGGCCCTGACCCATCCCCTTCTGTGACGCGACGAAGTCCTCGAAATCCTCCTCCCGCGCCCCGGCGATACCGCAGGCCATCCAGTCGAACAGCGACAGGGTCATCATTTCAGCGGCATCGGACGGAACGGCAGCGGCAGCAAAGGTGAGGAGCTGGTCCGTGATCGTGCCATTCATCGTTCAGGTCCCCTGCCCGTACAGGTCCCGCGCACGGTCCTCGAAGGCGCGCACGACGCGGTGCATCGCCTCATTGAAGACCATACCGATGATCCCCTGCAGGATCGCGTTGCGGAACTCGAAATCCACGTGGAAATGGATCCGGCACCCCTTTTCCGTATCCTCGAACTGCCAGTTCGAGAGCATGTATTTGAAGGGGCCGTCCAGGTATTCGGTGTCGATCTTGCGGATCTCAGGCCAAAGCACCACGCGGCTGGTGAACCTTTCGCGAAAGACCTTGAAGCTGATCACCAGATCGGCGTCCATCACCCGGTGATCACCCTTGTCGACATCGCGGCGGATGCGGGCGGCGGCGGTCCAGGGCAGGAATTCCGGATATTTACCCACATCCGCGACCAGGTCGTACATCTGGTCCGCCGAATAGGGCAGTTCTTTGATCTCAGAATGGGTTGGCATTGCTTTCCAGGACTGCTCGCGGTAGCTCTGTGTCACCATTTAGGCGGGCGAATTCAAGGGCCAAGGTCATGACAGATCGTCGCTACGTGATTGATGAATTGATCTCGGCCAAGTCGATCGCTGCACGCATCGAGGCGATTTGCCATGAGATCCGTGAAGAGTTTGCCGATACAGACAAGCTGGTGGTGGTCGGGCTCTTGCGCGGCTCTTTCGTCTTTATTGCGGACCTTGTACGCGAACTCGACCTGCCGCTTGAGGTCGATTTTCTGGAGGCGTCCAGTTACGGTGACGGGATGGAAAGCAGCCGGGAAGTGCGCATTCTCAAGGACTTGCGCGGCGCAATTGAAGGGCGCGATGTGCTGCTGGTTGAGGACATCGTTGACACCGGGCACACGCTGCACCATGTGACCAAACTGCTCGAATCCCGCAATCCCGCGCGGCTGCGCACCATCGCCCTGCTGGATAAGCCCAGCCGCCGGGAGGTGGAGATGAAGGCCGACTGGACAGGCTTTGAGATCCCGGATGAATTTGTCGTCGGCTACGGCATCGACTACGGGCAACGTAATCGCAACCTGCCCTTCATCGGCAAGGTTCGTTTCACATGAACCTGATCCATCTGCTGCGCATGTCGCGGTGGGTCCGCAACCCGCCGTCAGAAGCGCGGATAAAACTGGTTTTCGGGATCATCGCCCTGGCCCTGGCCATCGGCGGGATCGATTATATGGGCTGGTGGCCGGACTGGGCGACAGCGGAACGCATCCCGCGCAAGTTCTGACGACGCCTCCCCGCTCTTCACGAAAAAGTGTGCCCTGCTTTTGCGATTTGTGGCATCCTGAACGGCATTGGTCATTTTTTTTATTGAAGCGAGAGGATGTAAAGATGTCATACGGAAAACTGCTGGGTGCCGGTACGGCTGTGGCGCTGGTGATTGCAACCGCAGGATTTGCGGGAAGCCATGCGGTGAAATCCAGCAATGCCACCGTCGCGGCGCGGCACAACCAGATGCAGATGGTCGGTTACCACATCGGTGTCCTTGGTGCGGTGGCAAAGGGTGAGATGGCCTATGATGCCGCCATGGTCGAGGCAGCCGCCAAGAACCTCGCCGCTCTGGCCACGATGGAGCGGGCAACGCTCTGGGCTGAAGGAACCGAACAGGGGGCTGCCGATCTTTCGCGCGCCAAGGCCGAGATTTGGCAAGAACCCGATGCCTTTGCCGCCAAGTTCAAGGCGCTTGAAGAAGCAAGTCTGGCCATGGTCGGTGCCGCCGATGCGGCAGCGGTTGGCGCGGCCATGGGGCCCCTAGGCGGTGCCTGCAAGGGATGTCATGAGCAATTCCGCGGCCCCAAGATCGAGTAACAGATGCGGACCGTCCTGAAGGTTTTGCTTGTCTGCGCCCTTGTGGGCGCGGGCCTTGCCTGGATCCTGACCCGACCTGCGGCGCTGGATGAAGGGTATGCGGCAGGCCATCAGCCGGATGTCGATGCAGGTAAGAAGGTTTTTGTGGCGGCGGGCTGTGCCTCCTGCCACGCCGCCCCCGAGGCAAGCGGGGAAGAAAAGTTGGTTCTTGCAGGCGGTTATGCGTTTGCCAGCCCCTACGGCACTTTCTACGCCCCCAACATCTCTCCCTCCGACGCCGGTATCGGGGGCTGGAGCCTGCCGGAGTTTGCGCGTGCGGTAACGCAGGGGGTCTCTCCCGAAGGACAGCACTATTATCCCGCTTTCCCCTATACCTCCTACATCCGGATGCGCCCCCAAGATGTGAGCGACCTGCACGCCTACATGCGGACATTGCCGACCTCAGACACCCCAAGCAAGGCGCATGAGATTGGCTTTCCTTACAACATCCGTCGCACCTTGGGAGGCTGGAAGCTGCTTTATCTGCGCGATGATGACATGCTCGCGGATCCCCTGTCAGAAGAACTCGAAAGGGGGCGCTATCTGGTGGAGGCTTTGGCCCACTGTGCCGAATGCCATACGCCGCGGGACGCTCTGGGCGGCCTGCAACGTGCGCGCTGGATGGCGGGTGCGCCCAACCCGTCGGGCAAGGGACAGATCCCCAACATCACACCGGCCAAGTTGGACTGGTCGGAAAGCGATCTGGTCTATTACTTCGAAAGCGGCTTCACTCCGGACTACGATTCCGTCGGGGGTTCCATGGCGGCAGTGGTGACGAACCTGTCGAAGCTTACTGAGGCCGACCGCATTGCCATCGCACGCTATCTCAAGGCGATCCCGCCCGCTGAGTGAACCTTGGAAATTGTAGCACGGAAATAAGAAACGGAGCGGACGAGCCGCTCCGTTTCCCTGCGCGCGCCATCCTAAGGTGGCGCGCAGCTGCATATTCCTGGCGCGCAACCCTTTCGAATGCGCACCCCTTTTTTCGGTCAATCCGACAGAAGCCTGGCCTCATACCTTTTCAGCGACTTGCGTGCCGCGCTTTAGCTTTCGATGCCTTCCTCAGTCGCCAGTTCCGGGAAAAGGGCAAGGATTTCGTCACGCTGCGCCTGCCCGATAC
>JABDKA010000115.1 GCA_013002405.1 Sulfitobacter sp.
CCTCTGTCAGATGTTTGGCGCGTTTATGAAAGCTGTCGCAGGGAATGTCAGCCCCCAAGTACCGTCACGGGATTGACCTGATGGCAGGCCTTCAGGGCGCCAGCGCCACCCGCCCCCGGGCGGTCAGTTCCCAACAGCGGTCCCCTTCGAACACCGCCGCCGTCAGCGGATGCCCGTAACCGGCACCTGAATCGAGGTTGACCCGGTTCCCGTAGTGTCGCGCGCGATCAATGGGCGTATGACCGTGCACGATCAGCTTGGGGTGTGGCGCCCCAAAAGCGTGAAACGCCTGCCTTATCCAAAGCAGGTCATGCTCCGTCTGATCTTCCAAGGCCACGCCGGGACGAATGCCCGCATGACAGTAGAACAGATTGTCCGTCTCATGGGTCAGCTGCGTATTTCGCAGGAACTCCACATGGGTCGGCGGCACCGCCTCCTCCGCCCATTCGCGCAACAGTGTCTGTCGGGTCTGGGGCGTGAACTCCAACCCGTAGGAGGCAAGGGTCGTGTCACCGCCCAGTCGCGGATGCAGCCAATAAAGCTCGATCGGCAGATGCGCATCGTGGCGCGGATAGTCCTCCATGAACCAGGAGAACATCCGGTCATGATTACCCTTCAGAAAGGTCCAGTCACGGCCCTCCGCCTGCCCCCGTATCAGAAGATCCAGCACCTCGCGGCTCTGTGGTCCCCGGTCGGTATAGTCGCCCAGAAAGATCACCGGCGCATCTGCCCCGCCGTCGGCCTCAATGAGGTGGAGAACGCGCATCAGTTCTTCGAACTGGCCGTGGATGTCACCGATAGCGTAAAGGGGTGCTGTCATGGGTCGGGTTTACGATGCCAGACCGTTCATGGAAAGCCGTCAGTCTGCCAGCGGCGGCTCCCCTTCGTTCAGCGGTACCAACAGGCGCGCAAGCTGATCGCGCAGCCAGCGGTGGGCAGGCGCATTCGTGCGGCGGCGGTGCCAGGCCATACCGATTGGAGGCGTGTGGATGGGGAAGGGTGGCCGGATCACGTCCAGTGACAACTTCTGGCTCAGCTTATGGGCCAGCTGTTGCGGGACAAGTGCCACGTAATCCGTCTCCGCAACCGTACTGCAGACGCCGTACATCACGGGCAGGGTCATCACGACACGGCGCTTGTGTCCCTTGCGGGACAGGGCTGCGTCAACCATGGCCTCGAACTTGCCCTCGGGTGAGAAAAGGATGTGATCCAGATCGCAGAATGTGCCGATATCGATCTGACCTGCCTTGGCCTGGTCGACCAGTCGGGGATTTCCACGCCGGGCGACCAGTGCAAAGCTGGAATTAAAAAGCGGCTGCCATTCCATCCAGGACGGGCCCTCCAGCTGCGGCAGAAGCGCCAGATCCACGCTGTCCGTTTCCAGCGTGGCGACGTAGTCGTCAGGCACCAGGTCCACCAGTTGCACCCGCAATTTCGGCGCGTTCTCCGACAGGTATCCGGCAAGGCGTGGCATCAGGATCTCGGCAAAGAAATCGCTGCCTGAAATCCGAAAGGTCTCCTCGGCCGTTTGCGGGTCGAAAGCCGGTGGTCCCGAGAGCAGGATTTCCGCCTTTTCCAGAAGGTCCCGCAGGGGGGCAGACAGGGAAAGGGCATAATCCGTCGGCTCAAGCCGTGGTCCGTTGCGAATGAAAAGGGGGTCATCCAATTGGCGTCTCAGGCGGCCCAGCGCAGAGCTGACAGCCGGTTGCGACAGACCAATGCGCTGGCCCGCATAGGTGGTCGAACGCGTTTCAAGAAGCGCATCGAGCACCCTGAGGAGATTTAGATCGAGGGACGCAAAATTCATGACACGAATAATGATAATATCATTATTCAATTTCCTGAAGCGAAATATCCCTGTTATGGATTGCTGAAGAGGCCGAAGAGGCAATCCTGATCAATGGTTTAAGCGATACAGGCAGCGGTCGGTCAGGGGCAGGAACGGGCAAGGCATGAAAGATCAATTCGACATCAACGGCGCAACGGAGTGGCAAGGCACTTACTACCGCACCTTGCTAAGCGCGCAGGACAGTGACGGAAGCCTCTCCATCACCGACAGCCTGTCGCCCGCGGGATCCGGCCCGCCGCGTCACATCCACAAGGATGCCGATGAGACCTTCGTCACCTTGAGCGGTGAGGCCGTCTTTTGGAGGGACGGTAGTTTTTTCCAGTCCGGTCCGGGCGAAAGCGTCTTCATCCCGCGCGGGGTGCCGCACACCTTTCGCGTGACTGACGCGGGGCCCAGCAGACATCTGGTCATCATGACGCCCGGCGGTTTCGAAGGCTTCTTCCACGAGATGGGGCAGGCCGGCTATGCGATCCCCGAAGACATGCAAAAGATTGTTGAAGTGGCACAGCGGTATAATCTGGAATTCACCGGACCACCGCTTGATGCAACCGACTGAAGGAGAAGACTATGCGCGGCGTCGCTTTTTGGTTTCTGGTTTTGGGGGTCCTGTCCGGCCTGCTCGGCATGGTCTGGGGCATCCAGATGGCGGCTACGGGGAATCACACCCTGTCACCGGCCCACGGGCACCTCAATCTGATAGGCTGGGTCAGCCTCGTACTCTTTGCATTCTATTATCACACCGTTCCCGCTGCGGCAGTGAGCCGCCTCGCGAAGCTGCACTTTGGTGTCGCGGCCCTCGGTTTGGTCATCATAGTGCCCGGCATTGCCATGGCGATTTCCGGGAGCGGTGAGACATTGGCCAAGGTCGGCTCCCTGATAACCCTGATTTCTATGCTGGTCTTCGGCGCCGTCGTTCTGCGCACGCGGGAGAGCTGAAACAGAAAAGGCCGCGCAAAACTGCGCGGCCCATGCAGTCTGCCCCAAGGCGTCAGACCACCTCGAATTCCAGCGGTTTGACCTGGGTAAAGAGCCCCGTCGCCGTCAGCTTGTTGATCACAGGCGCAGGAACGACCTCATCCACGTAGAGAAGCGCTATGGCTTCGCCCTTCGCCTCGGCCCGGCCCAGGGTAAAATTGGCGATGTTCACGCCATTCTCGCCCATGGTCTGACCCAGTGTACCGATGATGCCCGGCACGTCCTCGTTCGTAGTGTAGAGCATGTGCGCGCCCACTTCCGCGTCGATGTTGATGCCCTTGATCTGGATGAAGCGCGGCTTGCCGTCGGAAAAGACCGTGCCGGCGATGGAGCGTTCGCGCTTTTCCGTGACCACCGTCACCTTGATATAGCCATCGAAGACGCCCGACTTGTCCTGGTTGGTGGTCGAGATCTGGATGCCTTTCTCACGCGCAACCACGGGTGCGGAAACCATGTTCACATCCGGATTGGCCCGCTTCATGATGCCTGCCACGACGCCGCAATTGAGCGCCTCCAGGTTCATCTTGGCCACCGACCCATCGTAGAGGATGTTGATAGCCTTGATGGGCTCATCCGTCATCTGCCCGATGAAGGCACCCAGGTGCCCGGCCAGCTTGACCCAGGGGCCCATCACCTTGGCTTCTTCCGCCGTCACCGATGGCATGTTGAGCGCGTTGGTCACGGCCCCGGTCAGTAGATAATCCGCCATCTGCTCGGCCACCTGGAGCGCCACGTTTTCCTGCGCTTCCGATGTGGCGGCACCCAGGTGCGGGGTACAGACCACGTTGGGCAGGTTGAAAAGCGGGTTCTCGGTCGCCGGTTCCACCTTGAAGACATCGAAGGCCGCCCCGGCCACGTGACCCGATTTCAACAGATCGGCCAGCGCCTCTTCGTCCACCAGTCCGCCACGGGCACAGTTGATGATGCGCACGCCCTTCTTGGTTTTTTCCAGGTTCTCCCGGCTCAGGATATTCGCCGTCTGTTCGGTGAAGGGGACGTGCAGGGTGATGAAATCCGACCGCTTGAGCAGTTCCTCAAGCTCGACCTTCTCCACGCCCATCTTCTCGGCCTTCTCCTCTCCCAGGAAGGGATCATAGGCGACGACTTTCATCTTAAGGCCACGCGCTCGGTCACAGACGATGCCGCCGATGTTGCCCGCCCCGATGACGCCCAGGGTCTTGCCCGTCAGCTCGACCCCCATGAATTTGGATTTCTCCCACTTGCCCGCGTGGGTCGACGCGCTCGCTTCGGGGATCTGCCGGGCGACGGCAAACATCATGGCAATGGCGTGCTCGGCTGTGGTGATCATGTTGCCGAAGGGCGTGTTCATCACGATGACGCCCCTCTTGGAGGCCGCATCCTTGTCGATGTTGTCGGTGCCGATGCCCGCGCGGCCGATGACCTTGAGGTTGGGCGCGTTGTCCAGGATCTTTTCCGTCACCTTGGTGGCGGAGCGGATGGCAAGTCCATCGTAGTTGCCAATGATCTCGGCCAGCTTGTCCTTGTCCTTGCCCAGATCGGGCTGGAAATCGACGTCGATGCCGCGATCGCGGAAGATCTGCACGGCGGCATCTGAGAGTTTGTCGGAGATGAGTACTTTGGGGGCCATTTTCCTGGTCCTTTCAGGTCGGGGTCGGTTCCGGTGCGCAGTGGTGCGCACCCAACGGTGTGGGGGTAGGGTGCGCATTCATTGCGCACCTTGGACTATGCGGAGATCTCGGTCTCGAAGGCCCAGGCCAGCCAGGGCAGCATCGCCTCAATATCGGAGGTCTCAACCGTGCCGCCGCACCAGATCCGCAGGCCCGGGGGGGCGTCACGGTAAGCACCGATATCGAGGGCGACGTTTTCGTCGGCCAAGCGTTTGGCGACCGCCTTGGCAAAGGCCGCGCCATCGGTGATCCGGTCGTCGGTGAACTTCAGGCAGACGGAGGTATTTGACCGCGTCGCGGGGTCCACCGCCAGATGGTCAATCCAGTCGTGCGCCGCCACGAAATCCGCAATCGCCTTCGCGTTGCCATCGGCCCGCGCGATCAGGCCCTTCAGCCCGCCCACGGACTTGGCCCATGCCAAAGCCTGCAAATAGTCCTCCACACAAAGCATTGAGGGGGTGTTGATCGTCTCGCCCCGGAAAATACCGTCGTTCAGCTTACCGCCCTTCGTCAGGCGGAAGATCTTTGGCAGGGGCCAGGGCGGCGTGTGGTTTTCAAGCCGTTCGACCGCGCGGGGGCTGAGGATCAGCATGCCGTGCGCCGCTTCACCGCCCAGCACCTTCTGCCAGGAAAAGGTCGTCACATCGAGCTTGTCCCAGGGCAAATCCATCGCAAAGGTGGCAGACGTGGCATCACAAAGCGTCAGGCCCGCGCGGTTCGCCGGGATCACATCGCCGCTGGCCACGCGTACCCCTGAGGTCGTGCCATTCCAGGTGAAGCAGACATCGTGGTCATAGTTCAGCGCGGCCATATCCACGATCTCGCCGTAGGGCGCCTCATGCACGGTTGCCTCGATCTTCAGCTGCTTGACCACGTCCGTGATCCAGCCCGCGCCAAAGCTTTCCCAGGCGACCATCTCGGCCGGGCGCGCGCCCAGCATGGTCCACATGGCCATCTCGTAGGCACCCGTATCAGAGGCGGGCACGATGCCGATCTTGTAGTCCGCAGGCACGCCGAGAACCTCGCGCGTGGTCTCGATCGCCTCCAGCAGCTTGGCCTTGCCAACGGCGGCGCGGTGCGATCGGCCCAGGGGCGCGTCAGATAGGTTGTTCAAATCGAATGTGGGGGGTTTGGCACAGGGGCCGGAGGAAAAACGCGGATTTGCCGGCCGCGTCGCCGGTGTCGTAATAGCCATTGATGCTATCCTTCCAGATATGCGCCCTTCGTTGGGGAAGGGTGTCCCACGGACGGACTTACGGGTCTGCGCGGGCGGGTGCAATCGGGAAAAGGAAACTAAACCGCCGCTGGCGCGCGATTTAGTGCCGCACCTGACGCCAATCGGAAACTTTGCCCATGTTCACCGTCATCCTGCTCTGTGCCCCCAATGCCAAGACCCTTGAACCTGCGCTGGTCGAAAACCTGCGCAATGCCTGGGGCGGGGGCGATGCGCTCTGGCTTGCCGCGGATGAGTCGGCTGAATTTTCGCTTCCCGCCTTGCCGGGCAATTTCTGGGAGGTTTGGGAGAGCTGTCAGGCGATGGGCGTCGATCTGGTTGCGGTGCCCAGTGAG
>JABDKA010000120.1 GCA_013002405.1 Sulfitobacter sp.
CTTCCTCGCTCTGCCATGAAACGCCAAGTCCGGAGTAGCGTTTCACCCCCAGTTTGTCCGTACCGGCATAAAAGCAGTTCAGCCCCATCCAGAAGCCGTCTGGGGCAAGCTTGGGATATCTGGGATCATTGCGGATATAGATATAGTCGCCGTAGTTCGGTGAGGACAGGTCCTTGTCCAATTCAAAATAGAAATCGAGAGTATTGGATCCTGTCCAGACGCCGACAAGGAGCTTATCCAGGGGGTTGCGTTTGGCGTAGCCTGCCTTGGTCTCGGCAGCGAGGGCGGCAACATTGACAGCGATCTGCAACGCTCCTGCGCATTCCCCGCGATATGGCAGTTCCTTCCCGTCGAAAACCATCGTAGGATCCGCACCTTGGGCAGCCAGAAATTCGGCGTACCAATACTTTGGATTGGCAAGGTGCGCGCGGTTCGTCGGCAGATCAATCGCTGCCCAGAAGCTCCCTTTTTCCCAGTGCGGATCTTTGGCAACAGGATCAAGAACCGTCGCACCGATCTGTGGGACAACATCGTGCAGCGGATCAAAGTAATCCGCGTCGTTCAACCCCGTGTTCATCCGGTTCATTGTATCCACCGCCACTTTGCGAAAGAAAAACTCGGCTTTTGCCTTCGCAAGGTCACCAAAATCATATGAGCTGGAGGATGCGATCATCCCGTCCGCGATTTGCCTGAAAGCGTTGTTTTCCAAGGCCTTGATTGCGGCTATCTCAGCACCTTTGAAAGCCGGGGTATCCTGCTTCTCCTCCGGTACCGTGAGGAATTTGACGACCGCCAGATAATCCGCGTCCGAATTCGAGACGGCTTTTCCCGCAATCGTCAGACCGCCCTTTGTGGTTTTTGACCCGACCATAATACTATCCCCCCTATGAAAGTTCAATTCGGCTGGCCCGAGCCAAGCTCGTCTCCGCCTGCCGTAAAAGTGTTCCGGCACCTTGCAGGCGCGCCAATTCCACCGCTTGCTCCAAGTATAACACACCTTGCTCAGTTTTCGTCGGGTCATGGGCAAGTGTGTATTCCCCGAGCAGGCGCAGGATTTCCGCGTTGTAATAGTGCTCACCGTTTTCATTATTCGTCGAAAGTATTTCGCGGAGCACCTTAAGCGCTTCTTTCAGATTGCCCTGACGTGCCAGGCTTTCCGCCAGCCAGGCCGTTACATATGGCCCACCAAGCGCGGCACCGGTTGAGCTGTACGCGTCCCAGCCTTTTCGGATTGTCGGATACCCCCGTGGGTCCCCTTCCACGTCCCAGGACCGGCCCAGTTGTTCCAACGCCTGCCCAGACCATTGAGCGTAACCATGATCCTCCGAAAGCCGTGCGGCTGCACTTGCGTGGACCTTCGCCTGGGCTGCGTCGCCTAGGAAATGATAGGTTTGTGCGGCGAATATGGTTGCAAAGGTAATTGAGAATTTATGGTCGGCCGCTTCGGCAATCTGAAGCGCCAGCCTGCTCGCCTTCATTGCCTCCTTGGCTTCTCCGGTCAGGCTTTTAATCCAGGAGCGGTAGGCATGGCAGCCCATGCCAAGGTCCAGTCCGTACAGCTCCAGCTGTTCCAACTGGGTATCCACATCATACTGCGACAAACCGGCGCTGATATGATCGAGTGCCACGTCAAATTTTCCAGCGTAGAAGGCGGTTACCCCTAACGCATAGCGCGCCGCGTGCTGTGCCGTGGGTATATCCAATCGCGTGGCGAGTGCGAGGAACTCTTGGCCCAGTTGGGCCGCCTCAGACAGGTTCACGCGAACGATGTTATAGCCCCATAGGCCCCAGTAAATCGGCAGCAATTCCGGGGAATCCGCCGTATCCTTGCACAGGGCCATCGCCTCCTTGTAGGTGTCCTCCACCTCTGTCGCGGCAAACCCGTGGGCTGCAAGCAGTTGCGCCCCCCGAAGAACAAGGAACCCAAGCCGTCGCGCATCCCGCGCCTCGCCGACGGGTAGCAGGGCGATTTGGTCCAGTCCCTTGCGAAAATGCCTGAGCGCTTCAACAGTTGCCGATTGTCGAGCGGCGCGTGTTCCCGCCCTTTCCCAGTACTCGATTGCGGGTAGGACTTCACCCGCGGCCGAATAGTGTAGCGCCAGAATTTCCGGTTGCGTCTCGGCGACCTCGGGTGAGCAACTCTCCAAAGCCGCTGCGCATCGGCGGTGAAACTCTGCACGGCGTTTTCGCACGAGCGACTCGTAACACAGCTCCTGGATCAGCGAATGCTTGAAAGCATAGCTTTTGCCTATCCCGTCGTCGGCGCTTACGACGAGTTCTACAGCTTTCAATTCCTGCAATGCCACGTCGAGCTTTTCTGCACTTAGCGAGGAAACCGATGCGATATGCTCGTAGGCAAAATTGCGGCCAAGCACAGCGGCCTGAAGCACAACTTCGCGCGCGTATTTCAGTTTGTCGATGCGTGCCATGAGGGATTCGTACAGGGTCGATGGTACGTGTTGCGTCAAAGGTGAGTTTTGATCGAACGCGAGCGTTGATTTGGTCAATTCCTCAATGAAGAGAGGCACGCCATCCGCACGCGACACGATTTCGTTGATCACGCTTTGACTCAGCGTTTTGTCAGCCGCAGCCGCTTTCGCGACCTCAACGGCCTCGGCCTCGGACAAACGGCGCAACGGGATTGAAACGTAGGTATCCTTTGTATTCCACGCGTGATCAAAACCAGCACGGCAATTCATTATCATCAGGTACGGACAGGCGGAGAACGCGTTGGACAGCTGCTCCAAGAAGTCACGCGTTGTCGGGTCAATCCAATGCAGGTCTTCCACAACAAGCAAGAATGGTTTGTTGCGGCCCAGACTTAAGAAAAGGCCAACAAGCCTTTCGAGCAAGAGCTGTCTTCGCCTTTCTGCCGAAACTTCAGGTAATGGCGCAGCGCCTGCGGCCGAGACTGAGAGCAAATCCGCAAACAGCGGCAAAGCATCAGATTCCCGATTGCCCTGATCGCGCAACAGGACACTGATTTTATTATACTTTGCCTCCGCACTGTCCTTTCGCGAAATGCCGACGCGCCGTTCAAGAAACGCCACCACGGGATAGAGTGCACTGTGGCGGTGGAACCTTGAACAATTGAGTTGGAAAATAGATGTCCCAACTTGTTCGAGTTCTTGGGAGAAAGCCTGGACGAGATGTGACTTACCGATACCGGCATCTCCACTGACCACAAGAATCTGTTGCTGGCCTTTTTTGACACTCTCCCAGGCCTCTCCCAGGTCGCTCAGTTCTTTCTCGCGGCCCAGAGTCTGGCTGGATCCCTGCTGAGGGGCTCTATCGCGCCTACCATCCCAAGCCGCTTCAGATGTGACCCGCCAGACTTGTTCGGGGGTTTCGACCCCTTTCAGATCGTGGATGCCAACGTCCTCATAGGCGAAATTCTTGCTAACCAGCTTCAGCGTGCTGTCCGCGATGAATATGTCACCAGGTTCGGCGAGCGACTGCAGGCGGGCGGCGATAATCGGGGCGTCACCGCTGATCACTCCCTCCTCTGAGAAATTTTCGGTCTGGATGTCCGCGATAACAACAGTGCCTGTCGCGACGCCCATGCGCGCGCGGATCTCAAAGCCGGGAATACGCAATAGTTTGGCGATCGCCGTTTGCATTTCCAGACAACAAAAGACAGCGCGGCTTGCATCGTCTTCCGTCGCGCGTGGGTAGCCGAAATAGATCAGGATACCATCGCCCAAAAGCTTGGCGATCTGACCCTTGTGGTGTGCAACAACTTCTGAACATGCATCCTGATACCCTACCAACAGGTCGTGGTAGTCCTCCGGGTCCAGCCCGGCGGACAGCCGGGTGGAGTCCACGAGATCTACAAAAACGACAGTAATCTGTCGAAGCTCAGCAACAGGTTCATTGCTTGCAGTCCCAAGTTCGGACGCGGCTTGCAGTATTCGGCGCCGGTCTGCGAACCGTAATACACCTATTTCTTTCAAATCAGCGCTGGTGAGTTCGGGAAGGAGATCAAGATCGACTCCATTTGCATCGAAATCTGGCGCAAGATGCTCCAGATCCAAACGCGCGAGCCATCCGGCAATATCCTCACCCATCAGTCATCGTGATAATGCCCCTCCCCCGAGCATTTGCCCGCACGCAGCCAAGCGGACATAGCATTATATACATAGCAGAAATCGCTTAGAACTGCCATGGACGTTTCGCGCGAATTGGCGTTTCTGCTCTGCCAGAAGCTTCTTCAGCCGGGTGTTCTCCCCTTCAAGCGCTCTTAACCGCTTGACGTTCGATACCGTCATCTCGCCAAACTTGGCCTTCCAGGCGTAGAGTATGCCTTCAGACATCCCGTGCTGGCGGCACAGATCGGCACACTTCGCCCCCGCCTCATATTCGGTCCGGATGCCGATGTTCTATTCTTCGCTGTGTCTCGTTCGCTTCGTTGTCCGTCCCATCGTTGGGTCGGGCTCTAGCTTCAACTGGTGGAAGTTTCACGTGGCAGGTCAATAGGGAAGGGGCGCAGAAGACAGGGGTCTTCTCCTTTCCAGATAGCTTGATTGTGGGATGCGTGAGGGCTCAGCCGTCAGCGCGGCTGTGGACCCGGGGGATAAGGTCGAGCTCAGGTTCGCCCTACTCGTGCTTTGGGTGACCTGTGATCGAGCAACCGGTGACGCAGTTCTCGTAGATCACGAGGACTTCGAACAGGTTTTTGGGCCAATCGTCAAAGGTGCGAATGACCAAGAGGTCACCTGCCTTGCGGTTGAAGGGATCCATGCTCAGGCCCACCCCCGGAAAATGAGATCACGCAGGAGGGCGCCGTGGATGAAGCCCAGCGGCACGGGCAGACCGACCGCCAGGACCTGGGGGCCACCAGCGTGAGGTCCTACGCCGTCTCAGTGTCAGATAGAGGGCCAGCCGATAGCCAGCCTCAGCAGCCAGCAGTCACGGGAAGATGGGGAACATCTATACATCTCCGCTGAAGGATTACTTCGGATAGGCAATTGAAAAATAATGTTTTTCCAGCTCTGGACGGGTCCTTCGGTTCCCCTTTGCCGAGGGCTTTCGATTCATGACAAACCGCTGAGGGAGGACCCACCAATCAACTTGACCGAAATCAAAGCGCAGATCTTGGAGAGCGATATTCGTGGTTCTCGATATGTCTTGCGGCCAGAAAAATGGCCGTCCATGAAGGAGGAAATAGGGTATGGCAGTCTCATTGATCAGCACGCTTGGTGGAGAGCTGGGATTTGGAGGAAACCTCCTGCCCCGAAACGATGACGGGTCCACCGATGAAATTGACCTCAGCAGCGTCTTTGAGAACGGCCTCAACTTCTTTGGAGAAACCTACACGTCTTTGTATGTGAACAACAACGGCGGAGTGAGCTTCAACGCCGCTTTAAGCACCTTTACACCACAGACGATTTCGAGTGGCACCACGCCGGGAGTATTTCCCTTCTGGGCGGATGTGGACACGGATGGATTGCCGGGCACCGTCTCCCCTGGCGGTTCATCACAGGGGTCAAACCTTGTCTATTATACGCTGGACACAGCGAACGACCGGTTCGTAGTGACCTGGGATGACGTCGGTTATTATTCCGAGAATACCGATCGAGTGAATGCTTTCCAGTTGATCCTGGAGGATCAGTCCACTTCCCCTGGCAGAACCGCTGGGGATTTCGACATCGAAGTCCGGTATGAGTGGATTGATTGGACAGCAGGTGACGCGAGTGAAGGTGAGGGTGGTCTTGGCGGGGTAACAGCACGTGCAGGGTATTCTGCCGGAAACGGCATATTCTTCGAATTACCGCAAGCCGGTGACGAAACGGCGATGCTGGCGCTTGAAAGCACCCCCGGCAATACCGGTATCGATGGCCTTTGGCGTTGGGGCGTCTTCAACGGAAATGTACCGCCAACCCTTTCCATCAACTCCGCTGGCGACGTGACGGAGGGCGACAGCGGGATCACGACCATGTCCTTCCTTCTCCAGCGGACCGGTGATCTGGAAGGCACCTTGGAGGTCGAATGGAGCGCCGATGGTTTTCGTCCTTCTGCCGCGAATTCGGCGGATGTGGATGGCTTGCTGCCAAGAGGCGGAATGATCAGTTTCGCGGAAGGAGAAACCCTGAAGACGATCGAAATCGGCATTCAGGGGGACACGAATATCGAAAACGACGAAAATATCGTCGTCACCCTCAGGAACGCTGTCTCCTCGACAGGCGAGGCCGTGAACTTCACCTCCCTGCAGGGCTTTGGTCGGATTATCAATGACGATTTTCCGCCGCCGCCAGGATCGGGTTTTGAAGCAGAGGTTTTTGGTGACCCGCACCTAATAACCCTGGACAGCCTCGGATACGATTTCCAGGCCGTGGGCGAATTCACTCTGATCAGAGCAACCTCAGGTGATCCTCTAAACGTGCAAGTTCGGATGGCGCCCATCAGCGATCTGGTATCGGTCATCACCGCCATGGCGACAGAGGTCAATGGCACGCGCATCATGCTTGACGCAACTCGCGACACACCACTGAGCATTGATGGCGTTGCTACCTCGTTGAGCGTTGAGAACAGCCCCCTTTCCGTTGGCACGTCCGGTGCGCAGATTTATGAGAACGGCGGTGTCTACACGCTGATTATGCCCAGCGGCGATCAGTTCATGGTGGGCATCTTTGACAATGGCACACTGAACGTCTGTACCTTCCTGTCTGACAGCAGGGCACCGGGAAGCGTTCAGGGGCTCTTGGGCAACGCCGATGGTAATGGGACCAACGATCTGGCCCTGCCCGACGGAACGGTCCTTACCCAGCCTGTCGATTTTGCCACTCTCTACACGACCTACGCTGACGCTTGGCGGATCACCGAGCCCGAGGCGCTCTTTGATCGTGCTCCGGGTGAGACAACAAGCAACTATCAGGACAGCAGTTATCCGCGTGGCTACATCACGGTAGATGACTTGCCCGCCGACATTCGCGCCGCTGCAGAAGCGGAAGTCCAGGCGGCAGGCATCACCAACCCGATCATCGCCGAAAATGCCGTTCTCGATTTTGCCCTCACCGGGGATCTGTCCTTCGTGACAGGGGCCACCATGCTTGCCGGGTCGCCGACCAGCGAAGCCGAGCCGGGCAATACGCCCTCCCCGTTGCCAACCCTTCTGATCACTTCTGAAGATGGGCACGCCGAAGGTGACGCAGGAAGCAGTACCTTCCGCTTCACGATCGACCGACTTGGCTCAACCAGCGGAACCCTTGATATATCTTACACAATCGAGGGCGACGTCGATGCCAGCGATATTGATGGATCGCTCAGCGGAATCGTCAGTTTTGCGGACAGCGAAACCGAGAAGACGCTCGAGATCGCGGTGCGGGGGGACACAGATGTCGAGGAGGACGAGGAACTCACTCTTTCAATTGACGTTACCGGTGGTGCCTCTGTGCTCTTTGCCAACCGCAGCGCAACCACACTTGTGCTGGACGACGACGGGGCAGACAGCCTCATAGGCACGCCGCAAGCCAACCTGTTGCAGGGCGACCTCTCGGACAACCTAGTTCTGGCTCTGGCGGGCAACGACACTGTAACCGCTGGTGCAGGAAATGATGATATCTTCGGAGATGCGGGCGATGACTCACTGACTGGGGGCCAGGGCGACGACCAGATCGACGGCGGTACAGGCAGCGACACAGCCGCCTATTCAGGGGCAAAAGCCGCCCATACCGTCAGTGTGTCAGCCTCCGGCATTGCCGTAGAGGATCGCCGCTCGGACGGGGATGGCACGGACCAGCTGACCAGCATCGAGAGCCTGTCTTTCCTCGACGGGGACTGGCCCCTCGACATTTTCGACAACGTGGCGGACCTCACCGAGCAGGCCTTCCGGGACTTCATCGAGGTCTACATCGCCTACTTCAACCGGTCTCCGGACGCGGAAGGGCTGTTCTTCTACGGGACGGCTTTCGCGAACGGTACCTCCCTGGAGGACTCCGCAGCCACCTTCCTGAACTCGGCCGAGTATCAGGCGACCTATCCTCCCGGCCTTTCCAACCAGGAGTTCGCGGAGGCGGTCTACAACAACGTCCTGGGACGCATCCCCGACGTGCTGGGCCTTGAGTTCTGGGTCGGGGTGCTCAACTCCGGGGCCCGCTCTCGTGACGTGTTCATCCTGGAGGTGCTGAAGGGAGCGAAGGCTCCGGCTCCCGATGACGCCACCCAGGACTTCATCGACCAGAAGGCGGCGGACGTGGCCTACCTCGCCAACAAGACCGATATCGGGCTCTACTTCGCGGTGACCAAGGGCATGAGCAACGTGACCAACGCGACCACAGCCATGCAGCTCTTCGACGATGGCGACCAGTCAGACATTGATGCCGCTGTGGCTGCCATCGACGGGTTCTACGCGGATGCCCTGGATCCGACCAATGGAGAGTTCCTGCTGCAACTGGTGGGAGTTGTGGATGATCCCTTCATGATCTAGCCACACCCGTAACCCCCGTAGCATCCCGCAAGGACAGGTCGATCAGCGCACCCACCTAGCCAGAAACGGCCTCTCGCTCCGCTCTGGCTGCTCAACGAAACCTGGGGAATGTCTGGTTCCGGGTCCTCTGGGTGAAGCACTGCGGCAAGGATTCAAGCCCGGTCTGAAGTTCGAGCGGTCGATTGTTACACCGACCACGACTGACCGCACCACGGGACTTTACTGCCGTTGTTCCGATCTGGAAAACCCACCTGGGCGTCCGAGCCTGGCAGGGCACGTCAGCCTGATGCGGTTTCGGCGAAGTTCAGTTACTGGTCGCCTGGCCGATCTTGCGCCCGTAGATGACCGTGCTTGCAAGGGCGCCGTCGGCGAGGCTTCGGATGTAATTCGCCCGTCGCTCCACGAAACCGGGCCCGAGGACTACCTCGTTGACCTGGAGGTGAGCTTCTGTAGGACCGCTACCGGTCGCCTTCATCCGACGGGCGAGTTCGAGATGTGAATCGGTCTCGTCATCGACCGACATCAATTCGAAGCCCGCTTCGCTGAGTTGATCGACCAGCGATTTTTTTGAGCCGACGTGACTGCCCGACGCGTCGAGAGCCCATGGCAGCGGGTAGTGTGGTCCCCCCAGGTTCGACGTGACTTCCGTCCAGAGGAGACCGCCGCCGGGCTTCAGCACGCGGGAACATTCGCGCATTACCGCAGGCTTGTCGGGGAGGTTCATGCCCACATAGAAGCAATAGGCATGGTCGAAGGTGCCGGACCGGAAGGGCAGCTTCGCCACGTCGCCTTCGATAAAGTCAACCGTCTCGGCAAGCCCGGTGAGCCGCGTCAGGTCGGTCGCCGCCGCTACGAATTCAGGTGTCAGGTCGATACCCGTGACACGGCATCCGAAAACGCTGGCGAAATAGCGCGCCGGTCCTCCTATGCCGGACCCTACGTCCAGCAGGTGGGTATCCGGTGCCGGGTTCATCATTGCAGCGTGATCCCGTGTCGCGAGCAATTCCCGTCCATGAAGCTGATCATAGGGAAAGAGCCTATCCGCGGAGATCGGCGAAGCGTCTTCGGTTGATTGCATAGTGGCGGCAAGAATGCGCTCCACGATGTGATCTGCCCCATAATGATCCTGAACTTGCAACGGCATCATACCGCTCCCTTCGAGGTCAACTTGATGTCCGCGGTCGCCCTTGCAAACATCCAGAACATGACAAGCGTGCCCATGACGACAAGTACCGATCCGGGAGGTGCCAGCACCCCACCGCCTCCGCCGTCGATGTCGTATTTGCCTGCCACCAGCACCAGTGATCCGATCTCGAAGAGCGCGAATTGCGGCAAGGCCAGCTTGCTTGCCATCAACACGGGCCAATTTCGGTGGATGAGGCCGAACAGCACCGAGATTACAAATCCAAGCAGGTTAGCGTGAGCATGCGAGTTGGCGAACTGCAACTGGTCCGTGATACCGAGGTAGACCCCGAAGACCATTCCCGCGATCAGCCAAAGGAAGCCGGTTAATATGTAGAGGCGATCCATCTTCACGACCTTGAACTCCTTTCAAAGAAGCTGGCCGCTGGTCACGCTGAAAGGCACGTGGTCAGACAGTCAATGAATGGGTGCGCCTTTTCCAATTCAATTGCAAACGAAATCCGATCCTACTCCGTGACCCTGAAACCGGCGCTTCGAACAATTTCTGAACAGCTTCTCGATGAGGTCTTGAAGCGACGTGGATCGCTGACTGCCTGGTTCGATCCCGAGATGAGGTGGAGGCCGCCCCCGACCGGGAAGCGTGGTCGGCAGCAGAGTTTCAGCGATGCCGCGATCCAAACCGTTCTGACGCTGAAGGTGTTCATCGGCTTGCCGCTGAGGCAGACGACCGGGTCCATCCAGAGCCTTCTGCGGTTGGTCGGGCTGGGCTGGAGGGTGCCGGACTTCAGCGTCCTGTGTTGCCGCCAGCGTACATTGGACGTGGCCAGCCCCTATCGTGGCGGCGCGGGCCCGCTGAACCTGCTGATCCCCTCTCGCGACATCACTGCGTGATGCACTGCCGGGCAGTGGATAGTCCGGCAGAAAGGCCAAGAACGGAGGCGAAGGCGAATGAAACGCCCGCAAACACGGCGGCCCCAAGCGGCACCTCTGGCGCAAGGTGCACATCGGTATCGATGAGGAAACACTGGAATTTCGGGTTCTGGAGGTCACCGGAAGTAGCATCGGTGATGCCCCCATCCTGCGTGATCTCCCGGATCAGATCCCGTCTGACGAACAGATCGGTTCAGTGACCGCCGACGGGGCCTACCAAACTCGCAAATGCTTCGAGGCGATCGCCGCCCGTGGTGCGGTCACTGTCATCCCGACCCGGAAGAACGGCAAACCGTGGAAGCCAACGAGCCCCGGGCGCGGTGGCACGAAACGAGGCCCTGCGCATATCAAAGTACCTGGGCCGTGCCCTCTGGCGACGGTGGCGCGGATATCGCCGCGGAAGCAGGGTCAAGTCAAAGATGAACTGCATCAAGCTGCTCGGCCAGTCTCTCCTGGCCCGCGATTTCGATCGCCAGGTTGCAGAACTGCAGGTTCGCATCGCCGTTCTAAACAGCTACCCCGCGTTTGGCCTACCCGTCACAAGGCCCGTTTTGAGTGCAAGAGATAGTGCCAAGCCAAGACAGCCACTGCCAAAGCGATGCCGACCATTACAACGAAGGTTGATTTCCACAGGATCAGGACACCACAGACCAGACGTAGAACCATTTCGGGTGTGGAGATGGACTCCTTGTCGAAGCGGGTCAAAGCGGACGCCAACAGATACAGAACAAGCCCCAGCCGACCCAGCAACAGGGCAAGCTGACCCCAGTCTGGTTTGCCGGAATATCCTTCGATCAACACACGTTGTCCCGCGTCATTGGTGATGGTCACCGCTTCTTCGATCAGGAGAAGCTCGGGGTACCACGCAAAGACAAATGGAATGGTGAACATCACAATGCCGACCCGAACCGCCGCGAAACCGGTGCGCATAGGCTCGCCACCCGTAATCGATGCCGCAGCGAAAGCGGCGATCGCGACCGGTGGCGTGATGGCCGAAGCGACGGCAAAATAGAAAACAAACATGTTTGCGGTGAAGAAACTCACGCCAAGGTTCGCGAGAAGCGGGCCCAGCAACAGCGCGACATTTACATAGGCCGGAACTGTTGGCATGCCCATGCCAAGCAGGATCGCACAAAGCATCGCACAGGTGAGAGCCAGCATCAGGTAGACGCCACCTGCGATGGGAAACCTCCAGCCAAACAAGGAAATGGAATCCACCTTTTCCAACCATCCCGTGACGGCGCGTGTGATTTCACCGGTCAGGCCGCTTTCGTTCAGGAAGGCCGCGATGATGGATACCGCAAACAGCAGCAGGAACAGGCGCGACAGGAGAATGCCGCCTTCGGCCAGTGACACAAGAACCTTGCTGGGTTTGGCGCGCGTATCAGCGTCCAAAAACAATAATGGGACAAGCACCGCCACGCCCCACCACCCGGCCGAAATGGCATCGCCCGTTGAATTGACGATTGTCTGAAGAATAACGCTATCAGCGCCCAATAAGTTACCCAGCACACCGGAGCCGACGGCGTCCTTGTTACCAAGAAGAAGGAAAAGGATGGTCAGGATCGGGCCAAAGATGATGATCAAATTGGTCCAGTCGTGCCGCTGCATCACCAGATCTTCCGGGATCTCGGTCATGGGCTGCACCCGCTCTCGGCGGGCCTGGAACATGACGGCAAGGAAGATCGAAAAGAAGAACGCCATCGCCGGGATGAAAGCGGCGGTGATGACCTTGGTGTAGGGCACCGCCGTTAACGCCACCAGCACAAAGGCGGCAACGCCCATGACCGGCGGCATGATCTGCCCACCGGAGGAGGCTGCGGCCTCAACCCCGCCGGCAAAATACTTGTTGAATCCGGTGCGTCGCATCATCGGAATCGTGAGCCGCCCGGTCGACAGCACATTTGTGACCGGTCCACCGGTGATTGTGCCGAACATGGCAGACGATACGATGGCCGCATGCGCGGGCCCGCCGCGCAGCTTGCGGGTCATGCGCACCGCCAGCTTGATCAGGGATGTGCCGCCCGCCGATGTGCCAAACAATGCGCCAAGGATGACATAGGGAAAGACCTGGTTGATTACGATGTCCATGAAACGCCCCATGAACCCGTCCGGCGTAATAAAGACGTTCGTCGCTTTCTGGATGGCTGCGGCTAAAGGGTCGCCGCCATCCGCCCCAAGTTTTGTCAGAAAGAAGTTGTTGTCCGAGAGGTCAAAGACCCAGATCAGCGCCGTGCCGATCGTATAGACCACAACGACGCTTGCAACCGCCACCAGCGGGAAACCCCAGACGCGCACATTATAAAGGAAGAACAACGCGACGATGGTGAAGAGAAGGGGCAGGATCCAAATGCCGAAACGCGCCTGACAGGATGGGACCTCAGCCTCGAATGAAATGCCGGGGATAAGGCTGCCTGCTGATGCAGCCTCTTCGATCAAACGGGCACGCTCTCCGGTGATCTGATCGATCAGACAGACACTGTCGATTTCGACAAGATAGCCGAATGCGCCAAGAAGGGCGGCTACGATCAGACCTGCATCGAGCAGCAGTCCAAGCCATGCAAGCCGGGGTTTCTCGACCGACCACGCTCTGTAAACGCTTGCGTCCAGAACGACGATCACCATCATCACAAAGAAAACGGGTGGGAAAAAATACTCGGTTTTAAAACCGGATACCCGCAAAAATTTTTGTCCTGTGACCTCGCGTGCCCAATCCTGCAAACCGGGGATCTCGGGCAGGGTGTTCACCATGCCGACCAAGACAAAGATCAGTGCAAGAGTAAGGGCGAGCTTTTGTCCTATCCCGCTTGAAGGATTTGGAGATGAGGTCAAAACGATGCTCCTGCGTGTTACAAGGGACTATGAAAGAGCCCGGCATCGAACCGGGCTCTTTCATATGTTGCCTCAGGGGCGTAGGCAGCCTGCGATGGTGTGACCGGCTGCCTCAAAGGCGCGGATCGCACCGGGATGCATCTTGATCTGCACAGCACCGCACGCGCCTTGCTTCGCTCCGTCGATGTTCCCAAACGTCAGGTTGAGGTTTGGACCAATGGGTGCGCCCGTCTCGAACCGTTCCTGTGCGCCAAGGTAGGCCGTCACGATGTCGAACACCAACTGTTCGTCCATACCCGCGTTGACCACTTGGCCGAATGCGGTGGCATAAGTGTCAAACGTGTCGTCGTCAGTGACGATGGTGATGTCATTTCCTGCATAAGCCGCGCGATAATCCTCGACGGGAATGCTGACCGGTGCGTGACCAGGTGCGGCAACGATCTGCTGGCCCAACTCGCTGTTGTAAAGATCGGAGGGCATATCATAGATCGTGATCCCGCCCGCTGCGGCGATCTGGATCTGGCGCCCCGACGGCAGGCCATCGGGGGACGTCCAGGCATCCACGCCACCACCGGTGATGGTTGATATGGCATCCGGCCACGGCGTTTGCACGCCCTCATAGCCTTCGCCATCTTTCAAACCGGACAAGAGCTGGATCGCTGCCCGGCCGGAGGTAAGTGCTGCCCCGCGCGGCGGACCATTCCAGATGCGCAGACCACTGAGATCGCGAATGTCGGCGATGGGTGCGGAGTTGTAGTGAGCGAAGATTTGAGACGACCCTGCGTGGAAAAAGATCACTTGCAGGTTTTGAGCCAGTTCAGCGCCCTTTTCTTTGCCCAATCCGCTGTAGGGTCCAACGCCATTGGCCATCAGGAATGGCAGGATCAGGGGCGCGGGCCCCATATCCAATTGCCCTTCAGCGATGGCCTGAACGGTATTGGTCAGCGTCGCGCCTTCCGTGATCTGCACTGTTGCCACACCGGCGCTGTCCAATGCAGCGGCCAGAGTTGTGTCAATGTAATGCGGGGTTGATCCCGGGGACGTCGTCTCGGACGTCAGTGTCACCTGCGCGATTGCCGCCATCGGCATGAATGCGGCGAGTGCTGCCCCCATAAGTGTACGTAGTTTCATGTCTTCCTCCCTTGGTGGGCCTGCTTCGGCCCGTTGTCACGTTTTTTACGTGGATTAAGCGATCAAACTCCCCGGTGCACCAGAGATTGAATGATACCCCTGGAATTGTGTGACACCTTCGTACCCGAAGTTGCGTCCAATTCCCGATTTTTTGAAACCGCCAAATGGCCCGTTGCCATCCTGTGCGGATGGCCCGTGCGCGTTGACAAAGCTGTATCCCGCCTCGATCTGACGGGCCAGGAGTACAGCGCGGTCCCGGTCTTCTGTCCAGATCGAAGACGCGAGCCCGAACTGATCATCATTTGCCATTGCAATTGCGTCTGCTTCCTCCTCAAACGCCATGATGGGAAGGACGGGACCAAATTGCTCTTGCCTTACAACATCCAGATCGGGATCGGCATTCAGAACAAGGGTCGGCTTCTGGAAGTAACCCCCGCCGGTATACAGGGCCTCATCCGAAACCTGCCCCAGCTCTTGCACATCCTGGCCTTTGGCGCGCGCTTGCGCGATCATATCCGTGACCACCTTCAGCTGTTTGGCATTGTTCAAGGGTCCCATTGTTGTCTCTGGCAGCAACCCGTCGCCGATGACCTGACTATTCAGTGCGGTCGTCATCCCCTCGGCCACTTCGTCAAATCGTGACTTGTGAACGTAAAGACGCTTGAGCGCGAAGCAGATCTGACCCGTCGACATGAAGGATGCGCGATAGAGCCGCTGGAAGGCGTCACCGGTCAGGTCAGCATCATGACACACGATCCCTGCGTCGTTCCCGCCAAGCTCTAGCGTGACGGGCGTGATGTTTTCAGCGGCTACCTTCATGACGTGCCGCCCGACATCAACGGAGCCAGTGAAGTTCACGTAGCGCACAAGCGGGTGGCCGATGATCGCGTCACCAATGCGGCTGGCGGATCCTGTGAGGATGTTGACCACACCCGGCGGCAGCATCTCGGCGATGCGGTGAAGGGTCATCGTGGGCGCAAGGGCAGAATTGGCCGATGGTTTCACGACGACGGTGTTGCCTGCCATCAACGCCTGCGGAAGTTTCGCACCGAGAATGGCAAGCGGCCAGTTCCACGGCACAACCAAGGCCGCCACACCGCGCGGTTGGCGCGTGATGATCGTATCATTTGGAGCCGCTTTGAGCAGCTCGTCCCGGGCCAGCCGGTCGCCATAATCTGCTGCCTGTTCAAAACGGTGCCCAAGACGTGAGATTTCCAGCCGGGTTTCGAACAAGATCTTGCCATGCTCGCGGGTAAAGATCGCCGCACGCCGTTCGACCTCTTCCATATCTCGGGTTATGGCAGCAGCCACCTTGCGCAGCATGTCGCCGCGTTCAGCATAGCTCAATGCCGCCCAGGCCGGGAAAGCGGCGTGGGCCGCTTGCATCGCTGTCTCGACGTCATCTGGAGTAGCGGCCGCCGCGCATCCGACCAATTCGTCAGGGCGTGCGGGATTGTGGATGCCATAGGTTCCGCCATCAGAGGCGTCGGTGGCTACGCCATTGATGAAAAGTTGCGTTCTGACCCGGTCTGACACGTTTGCGTTCCCTGCATTTTCCAGATGCTGGCGGATTAGGCCAGCATCTCAGATCATAGACTAGAAAGGAACAGTGATAACAATCAATGCCACTTTAGAAATCGCGATACTTATTGGTTATATTGATGATTGAGAGTTGCAACCCGTCGGCGCACGGCGTTCGCCAACTCCTCCGCCATCGGTGTCAGTGGGTGGCCAGAACGCGACATCAGTGAAATCTCAAGAGGATCGAGGGTCTCTTCAATCTGAATCTGCTCGATGTTCCATCCCTGCCGGACATCCTCCAGAAGGCGCAATGGAAATGTGCAGACGGCCCCCAGTTCCTCCACGAGTGACATCGCACCGTAGTAGGATTCAGATGTTGTGGTCGCCTTTGGTGGTGCCAACCCACGATCGACAAAGGGCTTTCGGAAGATATCGCCGGGACCAAGTGGTGCCCCGATCATGATCCAGTTCGCATGAGTGAGATCGGCCAGTTTTTTTGCGTTTCGGTGAGGTGAGGTTTTCGACGTGATCAACACAATCGGAGTTTTCAGCAACGGCTCCACGCTAATCTCGCGCGCCATCCCTGCGGGTGGTGTAGGCCCGATAACGATGTCCGTCCGACCATCGCGCAAAGGTTTGAGCGCGTTCGGGAATAACCCGCTTGTGAGGTGGATTTCGATCTTGGGAAACTTCGCATGAAACCGCGCCAAGGCCTGCGGCATGATCTTGACCGCCGCCAAGGGTGACACGCAAACCTGGATTGATCCAACTTGCTCGCCACGCAATTGGGCCACTTCGTCGTCAAGGCGATCAATCTCGCTTGCGATGGCGCGTGCACGGATCAGCACACGTTCCCCTAGTTCCGTCGGTATCACACCGCGAGAGGAACGTTGAAAAATCGGAACACCAAGGTCGTCTTCGGCTTGCCGCAGTGATTTCGTCAAAGCTGGCTGCGATTTCCGTAAGGCTTCAGCCGCACCGCGCAGGCTCCCGGCATCCGCGATCGCAACCAAAGTCTGAATGTGCTGAACCTTCACGTGATCACCTCTGGTTATACTTAGTTCTTTTTCTATTCTGGTGGTGATCAAGTCAATCGCCATAGGATGCATACAGCAGTTTCAGGAGGCGAGAATGTCGAGAACGTATGCGGTCACCGGCGTGGCAAGTGGTATCGGGGCAAAACTGGCCGAGACCCTGAAATCCAAAGGTCACAAAGTCATCGGCTTCGATGTTCACGAAACCTCGGAAAACCTGGATCACTTCGTTCCGCTGGATCTGAACGATGACGCGTCGATCATCTCGGCCGCAGCCAGCACACCATGCAAGCTTGACGGTTTGTGCAACAACGCCGGATTGCCGCCGCGGGCCGGAATGGAAGGGGCCATTCTGCAGGTCAATTTCCTCGGGACCCGCGCGTTCACGAAGGCCATGTTACCGCACATGAACTCGGAGGCGTCGATCGTGAATATGGCGTCCCGGGCGGGGCACGGATGGCGCGACAATCTTGATCAAAACAAGCGGTTGGCCGCGCTGCGGTCCGCAGACCAGGCCCTGAAATTCGTCTCGGAGGAGGGCATTGATGCCACTCGGTGTTACAACCTGACGAAAGAGGCGATGATCCTTTGGACAATTGCGATCACCGAAGAGATGGTGGCGAAGGGCATCCGCATAAATTCACTAAGTCCGGGCGGCATTGCCACGGGCATTCTCGACGATTTCAAGCGCGCGTTCGGCGCGAAGATGGCCCGCAACGTAGAACGGGCAGGGCGCCCCGGTAGACCTCAGGAAATCGCTGATATCGCAGCCTTCGTCTTGTCGCCTGAAAGCAATTGGCTAAAGGGCGCAGATATCGCCATCGACGGCGGTATGGGGGCTTTCAACATGACGGAAATGCTGGGCTTGGATGCAATGCGTCTTGACCACTTGGAGGCGGCGGAATGATGACGCCCACATCCGACATCGACTTCTATTCGGACGAGGTCATACGCGATCCTTATCCGGTCTACGCGGAATTGCGCGAGATGGGTCCTGTGGTCTACATGGCCAAGAACGATCTCTACCTTGTCGCGCGCTACAAAGAAGTCAGCGAGGTGTTGCAGCAACCCTTGCGGTTCGTGTCGTCCAGAGGCGTGTCGCCAATCCAGAAGGTGAACGATATTCTGGTCGGCTCGACCCTGAACTCTGATCCGCCGATCCACGACAAGACCCGCGCAATCACCTCTGAACCCTTGCTGCCGGGGTCTTTGGTCGAAGTGGAGCCCCGTATCAGAGCGGCTGCTGATGGCCTGATTGAAACGCTGTGCGCGCGCGGTGAATTCGACGCGATCTCTGATTTCGCGCAGTATCTGCCGATCACCATCGTGGCCGAGCTGGTTGGCCTTCCGCAAGCTGTCAGCCCTGCCCAAATGCTGAAATGGGCCAGTGCGGCATTTAATCTCTTTGGGACAGAGAATGCCCGTACCGAACAGGCGTTCAAGGACTTGGAGACCCTGCGCGATTTCCTGCTGGAATACGGGCGGCCTGAAAAGCTGGCCGAAGGTGGCTGGGCCAAGCGCATTTTTGAGGTTGGGCCGGAGCGTGGGATTTCCTATGAAACCTGCGCCCAACTGATGCGCGACTATATAAACCCATCGCTTGACACGACAATTTCGGTCACAGGTCAGATCATCAAGTTCCTTGGCGATAATCCTGACCAATGGGACAAGATCCGTGCCGATGCATCGTTGATCCCCAATGCCGTTGAAGAGGCCGTGCGCCTTGCCACGCCGATCCGTGCGTTTACGCGGTATGCCATCGAGGATATCGAGGTGTCAGGCTACCTGATCCCGAGGAATAAGCGTGTGATCGTCTGCTATGCCTCCGCCAATCGCGATCCCCGAAAGTACGACAACCCTGATAATTTTGACGTGACCCGCGACGTGCATGACCACATGGGCTTTGGTCAGGGGGTTCATATGTGCATGGGCATGCACCTCGCGCGGCGGGAAATGATCTTGTTGCTTGAGGCATTGCGGCGACGTGTTGAACGGTTCGAACTCCTTGCCGAGCCTGAGGTCGCGATGAACACCACGATCCGGGCCTATTCAACGCTGCCGGTGCGAGTTCATCTGGGCGACACGGTTCTCGAAGATGCGACAGTGGGGGACGCCGCGGCATCGCCATGGCGTGAGGTTAAGATCGCCAAGGCCGAGCCAGTCGCAACCGACATCCTAGGGCTTGAATTGACGGGCGACGCACTGCCTGCCTACGAAGCCGGAGCGCATGTGGACGTACGCATAAAATCTGGTCTGATACGGCAGTATTCTCTGACAGGCGATCCGGCGGACGGGACGAAATATCGCCTTGGTGTTCTGCTTGATCCTAAGTCACGCGGTGGATCATCCGCTATCCACGCGACTTTCAAGGCCGGTGAAACCATCAAGATCAGCCGCCCACGCAACAACTTCCCGCTGCAAGACGCGGCCCATACGATTCTTTTCGCTGGTGGCATCGGTGTGACGCCGATGCTTGGGATGGCCTATGCGTTGGAGGCTCAGGGGGCGTCCTGGGAGATGCATTATTGCGGGCGCAAGGCTGACCGTTTGGCGTTTCGCACGGAAATGGAACAGTTCGGAGGCAAGGTTCAGTTCCACTTAGATGATGGGCCAAAGACCCAGGCATTGGATATCCACGCGGTGCTTCGGGACCCCGCAAATGACCGTCACCTCTATGTCTGCGGTCCAAACGGCTTCATGGATTTCGTTGTGTCCGCGTCCGAGGCGAACGGCTGGGCCAGTGAATGTGTCCACCTTGAAAGGTTCGGGGCCGAAGTGGACACGGACGGTGCGCCTTTCACCGTGGTTGCCCAGGCCTCCGGCAAGACGTTTGAAGTCGCTCCCGGTGAGACCATCACGGAGAAGCTGGCAGAAAATGGTATCGATGTAGCGGTATCCTGCCAGTCCGGCGTATGCGGCACTTGCCTGACCCGCGTCATCGAAGGCACACCCGATCACCGGGATCTTGTGCAAACGGACATCGAAAAGGCATCGAATGCACAGATAACTATCTGCTGCTCGCGATCAAAAACTCGCAAACTGGTATTGGATATCTGACATGCGCATCACCAACACTGGCTTGCTTTTTGATGAGCCTGCGCTGTCCACGCCGGGCTATATTCTCATTTGCCCGGTCGACAGCGCTAGCGCTTTCCTTCTGCGGCCGGACGGCAGTGTTGCACATGAATGGCAAACGGGAAACGGGATGACCAATTGGTCCTACCTGCGCCCAAATGGGAACCTGATCCGCAATGAACGCTGTGAAAACCGCAAAGGCGTGGCCCTGACCGTCAGCGGCAGGATCAGCGAATATGCGCCAGACGGTACGTTGCTCTGGCAGCACGACGACCCCTACCAGCATCATGACGCGCGGCGCCTTGACGACGGGGCGATCTATGCAGCCTTCACGGAACTTTCCGACGACATGAAGGCGAAGGTCCCTGGCGGCCTTGCCGGGACCGAAATACCCGGCGGCCCATTTGGCGAGGTCATTCGCCAGGTTGATGAGGCCGGGGTCGTGCAGTTTGAATGGCACTTCACGGATCACTTGATTGACCGTTACGGGCTATATCCCAACTCCAACAAATGGAGCTACGGGCACACGAATACAGTTTGCCCTCTTGAAGATGGGACGTTTCTCATCAGCTCCAAAAACTTGAACCTGGTCTTCATCCTCGACCCGCAAGAAGGGGTCACATGGGAACATCAGAGTGATGCGATGAGCGGCCAGCACGACGCGCAAATGCTCGACAACGGCAATGTCCTCGTATTTGCCAACGGGGTTTATCAAAGCGATCTCCACCACTCTCAGGTTCTGGAAATCGACCGGGCGACGAACGAAGTTGTGTGGCGCTACAAAGCGAAGGACGATTTCACCTCGTTCTTTTCGCCTCACATGGGCGGCGCGCAACGACTGCCATCCGGCAACACGCTGATTTGCGAAGGCAACAAGGGTTGCCTGTTCGAGGTCACGCCAACAGGCGACATCGTGCGCGAATATGTCAGCCCGCACTTCGTGCAGTCAGAGACCTTCGGCAGAATAAACTGGCTGTTCCGGGCGCGTTGGTATGCACCTGATGCGCCAGAAATCAAATCTTTGGAAGATTCAGTCGCACTGTAAGAACGCGCATGTACTGCTATCAATCAGGGCCGCCCAAACGCTTTTCACCGCTTACAGCTGTTCCCGCAAAGTTACGCCACCAACTTCGATCGTCGGCGGACCTGCAAGTCTGGTGGACAGTTCTTCCCATACCTTCCGGATCGCAGGCGTTGCCACTTCTGCATGCTCTTTGGACTCCCAGATCGCAACGACTGACCAGGTTCCGTCGTCGTTGGGCACATGCGAGGTGCTGATGAGACCATCGATGTCTTGCGGCTTCACACGAGCGCGCATTGTCTTTTCAAACTCCGCCTGATCAGCAGCGTTATCAAGATCCTCGGTCATTCTGTAGGTTGTTCGACGAACAAACATCTCGATCTTCCTTTCTGGCTGCGATGTATCCGCGCCTTCAGAGTTCGTCAGTTTTTTTCGTTCACTTCTGGTCCGGGACGCAGGCCATAGAAAGGGCGGGCGGGTTCTGGCAATTCATCCTGCCTAAAAACACCAAGCTGAATGCCGCGCGTGAACGACCGTTTGCGTTCTGCCTTAGCTTGATCTTCTGACATGGTGACGCGCTGCGACAGGCGCTGCGCCCAATCCGCCAGCATCTCGCGGTGAGACGCGCGGATATCGGCGTAGGCAGGATCATTGCCAAGGTCGTTCAATTCATTCGGATCGGTTTCTAGGTCAAACAGCATGGGCCGAAGTCCGGGCGCATGGACGTATTTCCAACGTTCTGTCACCACCATGAACTGCCGTGGGTCGTCCATCGTGTCCGCGAAAGGAGCGACCCCCGGGAACATGCCGTAGTTGTTTTCCGAAATCGCAAAACTGCGCCATTCGTCAGGTTTCTTGCCGCGGACCAGCGGCATCAAGGATCGCCCTTCAAGAATATGCGGGCGCTCTTCGCCGCCCGCGATCTCCAGAAATGTAGGCGCCAGATCAATCGCCTCAACCAGTGCATCGCAGGTTGTCCCACGTGCGCCATCCGCAGCGGGGGAGGGGTCGCGGATAATCATCGGGATCCGGGCTGAGCAATCGTGGAACATATCCTTTTCGCCCATCCAGTGATCGCCCAAGTAATCGCCGTGATCAGACGTCAGCACGATCAACGTATCGTCCCACCGGCCGGTCGTCTTGAGATAGGCAAACAACCGCCCCATCTGGTCGTCGCATTGTTTGATCACCCCCATATAGGATGGGATCACCTCCGCGCGGACTTCATCGCGGGCGAAGCTCTTGCCCACCTTGCCGCTGGCATAGGCCTCAAACACCGGATGCATATCGTCCCATTCCGCATCCGCGCGATTCACGGGGATCACATGTTCCGGCCCATACATGTCATTATAGGGCGGCGGGGAAATGTAGGGCCAATGCGGCTTGATATAGCTCAGGTGCAGACACCATGGCGTTTCGCCCGCCTGATCCATGAACTCAATTGCCCGACCGGTCATGTATGGTGTCTCGGACTCCTCGTCCTTGATCGCTGCTGGCTTGCGTGCATTCTCCATCACCCAGCCGGACAAAACATTCCCATCCGCATCGCGTGATGCGTTGGCAAAGTCGTGCCACGGGTTGTCACCGGGATAGCCGCGCTCGCGCAGCCAGGCGTTGTAGGATTCCGCGCCCTTCTCGTCGTAAAGCCCGTCGGGTCCTTCGGGTCGCATGCCATCGTCGCGTTCCCAAACATCAAAGCCGCACTGCTCTGTTCGGATACCGATGATGCTGTCTGCCGGAATTCCAAGCCGCTCCATACCTTCCTGGTCGGCCTTCATGTGGGTTTTCCCGACAAGCCAGCAGTCCATGCCGTAATCGCGCAAATGATCACCCATTGTGCGCTCGCCGACCCGCAATGGCACGCGGTTCCACGTCGCACCATGTGAGTGGCAATAGCGGCCAGTGTAGAAACTCATCCTGGACGAGCCACAAACAGGAGACTGACAATATGCTCGGGTGAAACGCACGCCTTGCTGCGCCAATGCATCGATATGCGGTGTTTCAAGATGGGGATGGCCTGCGCAACTCAGGTAATCCCAGCGAAGCTGATCGAACATGATGAACAAGATGTTCTTGGGCTGGGTCGACATGCAGGATGTTCCAATAGAATAGGTCGGGTACTGGCCACAGTCTATCGAACCCGACTGATAAGTGAATGTATTGAATTAGTGATGGTGATCACTTTTGGATATATTACTTCATAGATGCAAATCGTTGTGGTGCCATTATGACGGAAGCTTCAGGAAAACTGTTCAGATGGCAACTCATTCGCCTAAAGTGCCCTTTTCGACATCTTTCAGTCTTGAGAAGCCCCGGCGCCGCACATTTTCGAGGCTATATCCCGGCGGCATCTTTTCTGCATTCCGAACGAGCTGCTGCGCACGCACCAAGTCGCAGAAATGGGCAAAGCCTAACCTGCTCGGTGAAGCAGCCGGAACATCCCAGTAGCTGACCTTGAGCGTGCTCATTGGTTGATGCAGCCGCAACCCGCATTGCTGCCATTCGCCGCGACAGAAAATCCTAGCAAAGTTTCAAGGACGGGATGCGGGGAGAAACCGCCGTCGCATCGCTACATCTGGGTGGCTTTTGTGCCTGCGCTGGACCCTTTCGTATGCCTCTGGAGGTTGTGGCTATCACCTAAGATTGGGACCGGACCGATGCGCATTCATGCCATTTGAATGGGTTACACCATCGACATCTTGAAGCAGCGTCTTGCGATCGGTTCGAGTTCCGGCAAGGGGCGGATGTCGGTCATGCCTGCCACTCCAGAAGATAAAGCGTGTGCTCGCCATCTAGCCCTTTGAGAGGCAGTGAAACCTGTTGGAAAAAGGTGAAATCGGCGCTGCCGCCCACCATAGCTCGGGCGGCGTCAGAT
>JABDKA010000163.1 GCA_013002405.1 Sulfitobacter sp.
CGGACAAGCAAGCGCGGCCGCATGGCTCATATTCCGATCACCCTGCCGCTGGCTGAAGTCATCGACGCGACGCCAAATGATCGCATGCTGATCCTCACCAATGCCAGCGGAGGAAGGCTGACAGAACATCGCGCTTCCGAAGGTTTGCGGCAGTGGCGTGACAAGGCGGGGTTAAACCAGGACCTGCGGTTGCAGGACTGCCGCGGGACGGCCGCAACGCGGCTCCTGAACGCGGGCCTCAGCCTGTCGCAAATCGCCAGTCACATGGGCTGGTCACTTCGCCATGCGGCCAACGTAATTGAGCATTACGCAAGGGTATCGCCGAGCGAAACCGATGCTGTTCTGATCAAGCTGGCTGGGTCGAAAAGGGCCGAACAGTGAACAGAAGTGTAAACGGTGCTGTAAACGACGGCTTCCGCGTAAGGCAAATCAAAAGCTAAGTCATTGATTTTAATTGGAGGCGAGTACCGGAATCGAACCGGTGTACACGGATTTGCAATCCGCTGCGTCACCACTCCGCCAACTCGCCGCGCTGTGGTGACGGAACTGCTATCGGAACTGACTGCAGGCTGCAAGGTGCCAGTTGCACGAAAAACCGCGGGGGCCCGTTGCCGGCGGCATGGGGATGTGGCACATCTGTTCCATAGAATCTGAACGCATGAGTTTAGCTGATGACAGACTTCGCCGCCCGCAGAGTGATGATGGTCGACACCCAGGTGCGCCCTTCGGATGTGACAAAATTTCCCATCATCGACGCCATGCTGACCGTGGCGCGTGAAGACTTTGTCCCGGCGGCCCAGCGGGAGGCGGCCTATATGGGCGAAAACCTCGAGCTTGGGGGGGGGCGGGTCCTGTTGGAGCCGCGCACACTGGCCAAGATGCTGGACGCCCTTGCAATCTCGAACAGCGAACTTGTCCTCGATGTGGGCTGCGCGCTGGGCTACTCTACCGCCGTCATCGCGCACATGGCCGAAGCGGTCGTGGCCGTCGAGGAGGACGAGAGCATGGCGACCGAGGCGCAAGAGGCTATTGTTGCCGCGGGTGTTGACAATGCGGTCGTCCATACCGGCCCCCTTGCCGAAGGCGACCCCAAGCACGGGCCCTACGATGTGATCGTGGTCCAGGGCGGCGTGATGGAGGTGCCTCAGGCGCTGGTCGATCAGCTCAAGGATGGGGGCCGGATGGCCTGCCTCTTCATGGATGGCGCGCTGGGCGAGGTCCGGTTGGGCTACAAGCGCGGCGATCAGATCAGCTGGCGCATGGCCTTCAACGCAGGCGCGCCGGTGCTGGACGGATTCAGTCGCGAACCGGTCTTTCAGCTTTAGAAAAATGGGTCCCGCAAGGGGATCAGGGACAAAAAGGGCAGGGCAATGAAACTCAAAGTCGGGCGGAGCAGGTTAACAGCGGGCCTCATGCTGGGGCTGGTCGCGTTTTTCGCGACCCTTGCGCTGCCAAGGGCCAGCCTGGCGGAAACGCTCGCCGATGCCATGGTCGGAGCCTACAAGCACTCGGGCCTTCTGCAACAGAACCGGGCCCTGCTGCGTGCGGCAGATGAGGACGTCGCTCAGGCGACGGCCGCTCTGAAACCGGTGCTGCGCTGGACGGCGACGGCCACTCAGGAATTTGGCCGGATCAAGAGCGCGATCTCGCCCCTGCCGGTGTCGAACAACGACATGAGCCTGGCGATCAACCTCATCGCTGACATGCTGCTCTATGATTTCGGCGCCAGCGCTTTCCGGGTCGAAGCGGCCAAGGAAACCGTCCTTGCCACCCGCGATGCCCTGCTCGATCTTGAACAGCAGGTGCTCCTGCGCACCGTCTCTGCCTACATGGGCGTGATCGAGGCCTCCGAATTCGTCGCCCTGCGCGAAAACAATGTCCGCCTTCTGACACAGGAACTGCGTGCCGCGCGGGACCGGTTTGAGGTGGGTGAAGTAACTCGGACCGACGTGGCGCTGGCCGAGGCGCAGCTGGCCGAAGCGCGCAGTGGGGTCGCCGCGGCCATGGGCGACATGATGCGCGCGCGTGAGGAATACAAGAACGTCGTGGGACGTTACCCCGGCAACCTCCGGCCACCACCCAGCCTGCCCAATATTCAAAGCTCCACCTCAGGCGCAAAATCACTGGCGGTGCGTCAGCACCCGGCCCTCAGCTCGGTCCAGCACCAGGTTGCGGCCGCCGACCTGCTGGTACGTGCCGGTGAGGCGGATCTTCGACCAACTTTGCGGCTTCAGGGCTCCTTCGGGATCAGCGAGAACCTCAATGCGGATGAATTCAACCGCTCCGGCTCGGTCGGCCTTCAGGCCGGACAGACAATCTATCAGGGCGGTGGTCTTTCCTCCGTCATCCGTCAGCGCATGGCCCAGGCCAGCGCGCAGCGGGCCAACCTGCACGTTGTTCGCCATAACATCCAGCAGGAGGTCGGCAACGCCTACGCCACCCTCGGCTCGACCCGTGCGCAGCTTGAGGCTTCGGACCGTCAGATCCGCGCGGCGCAAATCGCCTTCCGAGGTATCCGCGAGGAAGCCGCTCTGGGCGCACGGACAACGCTTGATGTGTTGGATGCCGAACAGGCGCTTCTCGATGCGCAGACGTTGCAAATCTCAGCCCGGGCCAACCTGTACGTTGCGTCCTATGCTGTCCTTTCGTCGACCGGGCAACTGACGGCGCAAAAGCTGGGTCTTCCGGTGCAGATCTACGACCCTGCCGGGTACTACAATCTGGTGAAGGATGCCCCCATCAAACGCTCCAAGCAGGGCGAGCAACTGGACCGCGTGTTGCGCGCGCTGCAAAAAGACTGACAATTTTCCACGCCCCATTGTGAGAAATTCTGGCTCAGGTTAGAGTGCTTTGGAGGAAAGAGTGGTGAATTGAATGTCTGACCCCGTCTCAAATGCCGAGGTAGAAGACGTCCTGTCTTCCATCCGCCGTCTCGTGTCGGAGGATAAGCGTCCCATGCAAAAGCGCGCGCCGGACACGGCAAAGGACCGGCTGGTCCTGACCCCATCGCTGAGGGTGGAGGATGAAAAGCCTGAGGAACCTTTCGAACTTTCTTCGGATGAAGTCGTTTTCTTTGACCAGACAAGCGACGACCCGGTCAATGAACCGCTCAATGCGAATGATCCGGTCGCGGAGGGTAAGGCCGCCGAAACCGAGCCCGCCCGCGACGAGCTTGAGAATGACTACGATTCCGACCCCTACGGTTTTGACAGCGCCGACGATGAAATCGCTGAGCATGATGACGATCTGGAGCAGCTAGAGGTCGAGCCGCCGGACGAGTACGAAGATCAGCCTGCCAGCGATGCATCGCCTGATTCCTCCTCTGACAAATTGACCCAGTTGCTGGACGAACTGCCCGAAGACGAGGATCACCCGTCACCGAAGGCCGAGGAAGAAGTGCAGGAGGCGGTTGAGACCAAAACGCCCGAGGAAGAGCCAGCCCCCGTCTTTGAACATCACACCTACCAGGAGGTAGATGATGAAGACGGCGACGAGCCTGACGAAACCCCCGACGTCGATGGCAAGACCGCTGAATTGACTGCAAAGATCGCCCAGCTTGAAACGGCGATCGGCAGCATCGCCGACACCTGGGAGCCTGACGGGACGGACGGCGACGACTATTCGGGCACCGAAGCGCCAGCCATGGCCTGGGAAGAAGAAGCCGACACGCTGGATTCCCAGACCGAAAAGCAGCACGAGGCGGATTATCGTGGGGAGCCGGAGCCTGAGCCGGACGTGGAACCCGCACCCGAAGCACCCGAAGTGCCGCCCTCCAAGCTGAGCGATTTCTCACGCGTGACCGGTGCCTTTGCGACGCACCGTACCGATGCGCCCCACGCGGAGGCCGAAGAACGGCCACAGCCTTCGGCACCGGTTGACCTTGGCTCCGATGAACAGGTCCTTGACGAGGAGATGCTCCGCGATCTGGTGAGTGAGATCGTCAGGGAGGAGCTTCAGGGCGCTTTGGGACAGCGGATTACCCGCAACGTGCGCAAGTTGGTCCGGCGCGAAATCCATCGGGCGCTGACGGCGCAGGATTTGGAATAGTCAGGCGGGCAGGGGCGTCTGAACCTCTTCCGCCAGCGCAAGAAGCAGGTCGATCTCCATATAGCATTCCACATGGTCCGCCAGCGCATCCAGCGCATCTTCAACACCGGCCTCGAAATTCACCGAAGACCCGCTCCCTAGGCCCGCCAGATAGGCCCCGCGAAAGGCGTCCGAACCGAATAGCCCGTGCATGTAACACCCCTGCACGCGGCCATCGGCACTCTCCGCACCCTCAAGGTTGCCTGCCACCTCCAGCCAGGGTCGCGCGCAATCGGGGCCTCTTGTGCCCCCGATGTGAATCTCATAGCCCGCAAGCTCGGTCCCGGTTGCGATGTGACGCCCAGACTTCAGCGAAAGATGTTTCACTGACGCCATGACCGTTTCAACATCCAGATGGCCCAACCCCTCGACCGTGCCCGGTTGCCCCTCGATCCCTTCCGGGTCGGCAATGCGCTTGCCCAGCATCTGGTAACCCCCACAGAGGCCCATCACATGCCCACCGCGCCGGATGTGGGCGGCCAGGTCGATGTCCCAGCCCTCCGCCCGGAAGGTCGCCAGATCGGCAATGGTGGCCTTGCTTCCCACCATAAGCACCAGGTCCGCATCGGCGGGCAGGGGCTGTCCCGGCATGATTAGTCGCAGGTCCACCCCGGGTTCTGCCGCCAGCGGATCCAGATCATCGGTGTTGGAAATACGGGGCAGGCGGGGCACGGCGATGACCAACCCCTCACCGCCCGACCGCGCCCGCCCGGGCAGATCCATCACGTCCTCCGCAGGCAGCCTGTGCGCCCGGTCGAACCAGGGGATCACCCCAAGGCTGGGCCAGCCGGTCCGCGCCACGATATCATCGCGCCCTGCATCGAAAAGCCGCCGATCTCCGCGAAACTTGTTCACCGCAAATCCCTTGACCCGCTCCCGATCCTCAGGCTCCAGCACGGCCTGCGTGCCCACGATCTGCGCAATCACACCGCCCCGGTCGATGTCCCCCATCAGGATAACCGGCACCCGCGCCTCTGTTGCAAAGCCCATATTGGCGATATCACCCTTGCGCAGATTGGTCTCTGCCGGGCTGCCTGCCCCTTCGACGATGATCAGATCGCAGTGTCCTGCCAGCCGCTGGAAACTATCGAGTACGGCAGGCATGAGGGCGGCCTTGCGCTGCCCGTAGGTGGCGGCCTCCTGATGGCCCGCGATCTGGCCCTGCACAATCACCTGCGCACCGGTGGAGGACTGGGGTTTCAGCAGGATCGGGTTCATGTCGGTATGCGGGGCCACGCCCGCCGCCCGGGCCTGAAGGGCTTGAGCCCGGCCAATCTCGCCCCCGTCCTCGGTCACGGCGGCGTTGTTGGACATGTTCTGCGGCTTGAAAGGACGCACTGTCATCCCGCGCCGCGCACAGGCGCGCAATAGACCGGCCACGATCATGGACTTCCCGACGTTGCTGCCGGTTCCCTGTATCATGATCGCTTTTGCCATGTGATGCCCCCACGCGCGGTACGCGCGCAAACTGGCCCAAATCGGACCCGGGGAAAAGAGGCAAGCGACGAACAGGTCCGCGCATCCGGCTGTTCATATTCTCAGCCGGGTAGGGGGACTGCCACGCAGAAAAAAAACGCAGCCCCGAAGGACTGCGTTTTCTAGACGTAAAAGGATCGGTGGGTAATCAGGCGGCTTCGGCCTGCTGTGCAGCGGCATTGCGGCGCTCGGATTCTTCCCGCGACAGCGCGACGGAGGTACGAACCCCCTTGCCTACGAAGTCCATGAGGCCCTCGACAACCCGTTCATTGGGGTCGATACCGGCACAGCTGAGAACTTCGCGGCCATCGCGCGAGCGTGCCCAACGGGCGATCTGCTCGGGCCCGTTGCCGTATTTCTTGTCATCAGCAATTGCATCATCAAGTGCTGCCAGTACAACGGCAGCAAAAAGTTTGCGGGCTCGGTTTCCCTGCTCATTGTTGAAAGCGGTCCCATCAACGAAATCAGCCATTCGTCGTCCTTTCCATTATTCTTGCTCTTGTCATTTCGGCGTGACGCCTCTTATGACGGATAACCTACGATTCGGATACCACAAATTTGCATAACACCCATGCGTCGCGCGCAACTCTCGCTGTGCGTGCAGCATTGATCAGCCTTGCTTGCAGGGTCACCCGGCACTCGATATAGAGCCGATTAACGCATCATCAACCTTTTGTGACGGTTTTCTTACATGCCCAAAATCAACGGAAATGAGATCCGCCCCGGCAATGTGCTGGAGCATAACGACGGCCTCTGGGCCGCTGTCAAAGTGGACCACGTCAAGCCCGGCAAGGGCGGCGCCTTCGCCCAGGTTGAGCTTCGCAACCTGCGGAACGGCTCCAAACTGAACGAACGCTTCCGCTCGGCTGACAAGGTTGAGCGTGTTCGGCTCGAGCAAAAAGATCAGCAATTCTTGTATCAAGACAGTGGGATGCTGGTTCTCATGGATACGGAAACCTACGACCAGGTGCAGCTTCCCGCCGATCTTCTGGGGGATCGTCGGCCCTTCCTGCAGGATGGCATGATGATTGTGGTGGAGTACTACGAAGAAGAGCCGCTCAACGCTTCCCTGCCGCAGAAGGTCACCTGCAAGGTGGTCGAGACGGAGCCGGTGGTCAAAGGCCAGACCGCAGCCAATTCCTTCAAGCCTGCGATTCTCGACAACGGCGTGAAGATTTCCGTGCCGCCCTTCGTGGGTCAGGATGAGGACATTGTGGTCAACACGGAGACGATGGAGTACGTCGAACGGGCCTGATCCGGGCCTGACCATGACGCTACGTTATCTTTTCGTTAACCATCCAGGACCCCGGCCGCGCCGGGGACTATTCGCAGAATCCTATGAATTATGCGCCTCTGCGGCCCAGGTGACTGTCGCCTCACCGGCCTTCATCGGCCCCTTCGCCCGATCAAATCGCAGATAGGCCAGAGCCTGATCCCCCGCGCGGGTCAAAAGCGTGCCCGCAGCCTTTCCATCCGCCTCGATCTCGGTTCCCGGCTCTGCCGTGCCCTCGACCGTTACCCGCGCCAGTCCCTTACGCAACTCGGTCTTGTGCTTCATCCGCGCGGTCACTTCCTGACCGACGTAGCATCCCTTGCGGAAGTCAACGCCATCCAGCCGCTCAAACCCCATCTCAAGGATGAAACTGTCTGGCGTTAGCTCGATGCCCGTCTCGGGCACCATTTCCGCCACCCGTACTGCATCCCAGTCAGTGTCGGATGCCTCTTTCTGCGGTTCATCGCGGTAAGCCCGCCATCCCAATGCGACACTGCGCGGGTCGGGCAGAGCGTCTTGCGGTCCTTCGCCCTGACCCCGGTGCAAATGCAGCCCCGTGGTTTCGATCTTCACGTCCGCGCGCAATTTGTACATGGTCAGGCGCTGCATCAGCATGTCGCCCAGCTCTTCGGCCACATCCAGCAGCACGTCCTCCCCCTCGGCCTTCAGAAAGAAGTCCGCCAGATACTTGCCCTGCGGTGTCAGCAAAGCGGCATAGACCAGCCCCCGGTCCAGCTTGGCGATATCATTCGTGACAAGTCCCTGCAGGAATTCGCGGGTATCACTGCCGGAAATGCGCAAAATGCGGCGTTCGGTCATCTCGTTGTCCTTCTTCCCATTGCCATGACATATAGGGCGCAACGCCGACGCAAAAGGGGGGCCGATGCCCGCACCGATCTCAATTATCATTCCCACGCTCAACGCGGCAGAGGCCCTGCCGCGCTGCCTTGAGGCATTGATGGAGGGTTTGGAGGCCGGTTTGGTGCGGGAATTGATCGTCGTGGACGCAGGCTCGCGCGATGCCACGGGCGCCATCGCGCAGGCCTGGGGGGGCGAGGTGCTGGCCGCCGGTGCCTCACGCGGGGCCCAATTGGCGCAAGGTTGCGCTGCGGCCAGGGGCGACTGGCTGCTGGTCCTGCACGCTGACACCTGCCTTGCGCCGGGGTGGGGCGACGTCGTTCGGCAGCATATCAAGGAAAGCGACCGGGCCGGATGGTTCCGCCTGTGCTTTGACCGGGGCGGCCTGCCTGCCGCGATGTTCGCCGGTTGGGCGAACCTGCGCAGCCGCCTTGGCCTGCCCTACGGGGATCAGGGTCTCCTCCTCCCCCGGCGTCTTTATGAGCGCGTCGGCGGTTACCCCGACATGCCCCTGATGGAAGACGTGAAGATGGCCCGCCGCCTCAAGGGCCACCTTGTCGGTCTCCGGGCCACCGCCGTCACCTCTGGCGCAAAATACGCCGCTCAGGGCTGGTTCGTGCGAGGTCGGCGAAACCTCTGGACCCTGGCGCGCTACATCGCGGGGGTCGATGCAGAGACCCTGGCGCGGCGCTACCACCGTTAGCCCTCAGCCCGGGAGGTGATCCACCAGCCAACGGAAGAAGCCCCGCTGCGTCTGCGGCTCTTCCCGCTTCCGCCTGCGGCCCTTGGCGGCACTGCGCCCGGCAGGCGCACCATCCTGGAACTGCAACCTGTGCAGATCGGCGTAGAGTCCGCCCGCCGAGAGCAGCTCATCGTGCGTGCCCTCATCCACAACGCGGCCCCTGTCCATCACCACGATCTTGTCCGCCCCCCGGATCGTCGCCAGACGGTGCGCGATCACAATGGTGGTGCGCCCCTCAGACAGCCGGTCTAGCGCCTGCTGCACCATCTTTTCGGACTGCGCATCCAGTGCCGAGGTCGCCTCGTCCAGCAGCAGGATCGGCGTGTCGCGCAAAAGCGCACGCGCGATCACCACCCTTTGCCGCTGTCCGCCGGAAAGCGCGGACCCCCGCGGGCCCACCAGCGTATCGAGGCCCTTGTCCAGCTGCGGCAGGAAGTCCAACACGTGGGCCGCGTCCAGCACCCGCTGCAACTGGCCCTCGTTTACATCCTCGCGCCCCAGCACGATGTTTTCCCGCAGTGTCTCGTCAAACAGCAGGGCCTCCTGTGTGACCACGGAAAAGAGCCCCCGCAGCTCTGCCATGGCCATTTCGTCCGTCTTTACGCCGCCGATCCGCACTGTGCCCCGCTGTGGATCCACCAGCCGGGTAAGGACATTGAAAACGGTCGATTTCCCCGCTCCGGAGGCGCCCACCAGCGCCGTCGTCTGACCGGCGGGCGCGCTGAAGGTCAGCCCATCCAGTACCTTCGTCTCGCCATAGCTCAGATCGACATTCGTGACCGCGATCTCTGGCGTTCCATTGGGTGCCGCCACCGGAGCCTCGGCGTCCTTCAAGACAATAGGTGCGTCCATCAGTTCCCTGATCCGCTCCAGTGCCGCCGCTGCCATCTGCCAAAGCCCGCTGATCCCGCCCAGACGGCGCAGGGGGCTGAAGGTAAAACCCATCGCGGTGAAGAAGGTCATGAACTGACCGATGGTCTTGTCGCCCGAGATGATCTCGGACCCGCCATAAAGAATCACGGCCATGAAACCGATCCCCGACATTATATCCACCATGCCCGGGATGGCGGAGTTGCCGAAGGCCGCGCGCACCTCCGTCCCGATGAAACGGTCGGTCAGTTCCCGGTACTGCCGCGCCTGGTACTTTTCCAGCGCGTTCAGCTTGACCTGGACGATCCCGTGGAACACCTCGTCCAGCCGCGAGGCAAGGTCGGCGCCCAGATCCCGCGCCTCTCGCGCGCGGCGGCGCACGAACTTCTGCGCGGCCGCGGCGGGCAGGACCATCACCGGAATGCCCACGCAGGCCAGCAGAGCCCAGATTGGATCGATGGAAATGGCCACGCCCAGCAGCACCAGCAGACCAATCAAATCGCGCCCCGCGCCCGTGATCACAGCCCGCCAGACATCGCCCACGGCATTCACATCGCTCTGCACCCGCTGGATCAGGAAACCCGGTGGATGGCTCTGGTGAAAGGCCCCGTCCTGCCGCATCATCCGGTCCAGAAGGTCCATCCGCATCTGCGCCGCCGTTCGTTGTGCAACCCGGGTCAGTAGCACCTTTTGCGCCACCCCAGCGATGGCGCGGATGACAAAGATACCGACCAGCACCAGCCCCACCCAGAACAGTGCCTCCCGGTCCCCTGCGACAAAAACCTGGTCGAACATAGGCTCCATCAGCCGCGCCAGGGCACCCAGGGTACTGCCCTCGATCACCATGAAGACCAGCGCCAGCCCCATCATCGCGGTATGCTTCTTGAGGTAATTGGCCCAGAGCCAGCGCAGCAGCTCACCTGAGGTGTAGGTCTGATCGTTCATTGGGCAGGGTCCTCGCGGCGCATCCCATTCCTCTACGCAAGCGGGGGCAGGGGGGCAAGCGGGCTTGGGTGGTTGACCTTGCTCTCCACGGTTCTAAGGTCCGCCCGACAAAGGACCAAGGGCAGGACTTGAGAATGGCAAAGACGATCCCCACCGCACCCGGGCGCAGCTACCTCGCCATTCCAGGGCCTTCGGTCATGCCAGACGCGGTGCTGCGGGCCATGCACCGCGCCGCGCCGAACATCTACGCGGGCGAGTTGGTTGAGATGATGCCCGGCCTCGTGGCAGACCTCAAACGCGTCGCCCGGACGGATCACCACGTTGCCATGTACATCGGCAACGGCCATGCCGCCTGGGAGGCATCGCTCGCCAACGTCATCCAGCCGGGCGACCGGGTCTTCGTCCCCGCCACGGGCCGGTTCGGCCATGGCTGGGGAGAAACGGCGCGGCTTCTGGGGGCAGAGGTGGAAGTGATCGACTTCGGCAAGCAGTCTCCGATGGATATGAACCCCATCGCCGAGGCCCTGCGCGCGGACACAGACCACCGGATCAAGGCAATCCTCGCCGTCCATGTCGATACCTCAAGCTCAGTCCTCAATGACATCCCCGCCCTCCGCCGCACGCTGGATGAGGTCGGGCACCCCGCGCTTCTGATGGCCGATTGCATCGCCTCGCTGGCCTGCGACCGGTTCGAAATGGACGCCTGGGGCGTCGATGTGATGGTCGCCGGGTGCCAGAAGGGCCTCATGGTCCCACCCGGCATGGCCTTCGTCTACTTCAATGACAAAGCGGCCGCAGCGCGGGCCAGGCTGCCCCGGGTCAGCTGGTACTGGGACTGGGCTCCGCGCGCCAACCCGCAGGAGTTCTTTCAGTATCATGCAGGGACCGCGCCCACGCACCACCTCTACGGGCTGCGCTGCGCGCTGGACATGATTCACGCCGAAGGGATTGAGGAGGTCTGGGCCCGTCACACGACGCTGGCACGGGCCATCTGGGCCGCCTGCGAGGCCTGGTCGACGGAAGGGGACTTTGCCCTCAACATCGCAGACCGCGATAATCGCTCGACCGCCGTCACTGCCCTGCGCCTTCAGTCCCCGGACGCCACCCGTCTGCGCGACTGGGTTGAGGGGGAATTGGGCCTGACCCTGGGGATCGGGCTCGGCATGGCGCCTCCGGGTGACGAAGCATGGCATGGCTTCTTCCGGCTGGGGCACATGGGCCACGTGAACGGTCAGATGATCATGGGGATGCTTGGCGGGATCGAGGCGGGCATGCGCGCGCTCGACATCGCCCACGGTCCCGGCGCGCTGGATGCAGCGGCAGAGGCGCTGGCACAGGGATAGGTCAGACTAGCTGCGGGCCGATTCGATCCGGTTGATGAGCCCGTTCACCAGCCAACCGAGAAATGCCGCCGCCAGAAAGCCCCAGATCGCCCAGATGGCGACAAGGATCCAGGCGACGTTCACGCCAAACATCACGATACAGGCCTGGGTGTAATTGGGTGCAGCGGGGCGGTCGTTTGGGTCGCGCATCGGCATCTCTCACAAAGCTCTGATCCCCACAATATCCGGCCCCTGCCGAAGGTCACGCTCTTTTTGCATCCGCCAAAGCATCGGGCAGGGCTTCTGCCAAAAGATCGAGCATTTGGGGCGTTCCGCAGCTCACCCGGATACAGCGGTTCTGCGGTTCGGCGAAGGGCATGCGCACGAAGATGCCCCGTGCGATCAGCCCTTCAAGGACCGCCTTGGCGAAGGCCCCGTCGCCCCCGCAGTCGATGGCCACGAAGTTCGCCGCCGAAGGCACCGGTGCCAGCCCGTTGGCGCGGGCGATCTCGGCGATCCGGTCGCGCGCTCTGGCGACCTCTCCCTGGACATGGGCTAGCCACGCCTTATCCTGCAGTGCGGCCAGCGCCCCGGCCTGTGCCGCGCGGTTCATGCCGAAATGATTGCGCACCTTGTGAAAGGCCGTGATCAGGTCCGGATGCCCAACGGCATAGCCCACACGCGCACCTGCCAGCCCGTAAGACTTGGAAAAGGACCGCATCCGGATTACGCGCGGGTCGTCGAAGGGCAGAGGCAGGGACGTGCCCCCGGAGCCGTCTCCACGTCGGCCTCATCCAGCACCAGCAGGGTGCCTTGGGGCAATGACTCAAGCGCCTCCACTAGGGCCGCTCCCTCATGCCAGGACCCCATCGGATTGTCAGGGTTGGCAAGATAGACCAGCTTTGCATCCACCTCCGCCGCTTTGGCGAAGAGGGCCGCCGGATCCTCGTGATCCTCGCGGTAGGGCACCCGGTGCAGCAC
>JABDKA010000179.1 GCA_013002405.1 Sulfitobacter sp.
GCTCTTTATCGACTGCGGCTGGTGCTACGGCGGCTTCAAGGCGGTGCCGGGCTCGGGCTTCTCCTTTGCCCATCTGATCGCGACCGGGGAGCATCACGCGCCCGCCGCCAAGTTCCGGTTGGACCGCTTCCGCACGGGCCGGGGGCTGATGGACGAAGAGGCCACCGGGTCTCAGCATAATCTGCACTAGGGACCGTTTGAGATGTCGGATTTCAGTATTTTTGGTAAGAAGGAGCGGGAGATCGTGCCCCGCCCATGGGGGTGCCATGCGCATTGACTGTCCCATCTGCGGGGAGCGCGAGCGGCGCGAGTTCTACTACCGGGGCGAAGCCGTGGCGCTGGACCGTCCGGCGCCTGACGCAGGTGAAGAGGCTTGGGAGCACTACCTGCACCTCCGCGAAAATCCGGCCGGTGAGCGGCGCGAGTTGTGGCACCATGACGGAGGCTGCGGGGCCTGGCTTGTCGTGACGCGGCATACCACGACGCATGTCATCGCTGAAGTGGAGTTGGCGCGGGACATGAAGGGAGGTGCCGCATGAGGGTCGCGGGCAAGGGACTGATCGACCGCGACCGGCGGATCAGCTTCCGCTTCGACGGGAGAAGCTACAGTGGCTTCAAGGGGGACACTGTCGCCTCGGCGCTGCTGGCCAACGGCGTGACGCTGATGGGCCGCTCCTTCAAGTACCATCGCCCCCGCGGTGTCCTGACCGCAGGCAGTGAGGAGCCGAATGCGCTTATCACCACGGGTCGGGGGGCCGGGCAGGAACCCAACGTGCGGGCCACCATGCAGGAGATCTGGGAGGGGCTGGAGACCCGTTCGCAGAACGCCTGGCCGACTCTCGATTTCGACCTGATGGCGGTGAACGATTTGGCGGCACCCTTCCTGGGGGCGGGCTTCTACTACAAGACCTTCATGTGGCCCAAAGCCTTTTGGGAGGCGATCTATGAACCCGTTATCCGCAAGGCGGCCGGTCTTGGCGCGCTCAGCGGGGAGAGCAACGCTGACAATTACGAGCGGGCCTATGCCTTCTGCGATCTGCTGGTGATCGGCGCGGGGCCTGCGGGCCTGATGGCGGCCCTGACGGCGGCAAGGGGCGGTGCGGATGTGATCCTGGCCGATGAGGACAGCCTTATGGGCGGGCGGCTCAATGCCGAAAGCGGTGCCGTCGGACACCAGCCGGGGGCCATTTGGGCGGCGGAGACCGTGGCGGAGTTGGCAGGCATGGACAACGTGCGGCTAATGCCGCGGACGACCGTGACGGGCGCCTACGACGGGGGCATGTTTGGCGCATTGGAGCGGGTCAATCAGCATACGGCCAGACGTGGCGGCGGTGCGCCGCTGGAGACCTTCTGGCGCATCGCGGCCAAGCGGTCGGTGCTGGCGGCGGGCGCGATCGAGCGGCCCATCGCCTTTCAGAACAACGACCGCCCTGGTGTGATGACCGCGGGCGCCGTGCGTGCCTATCTGAACCGCTGGGGCGTGAGCCCCGGACGGAAGGTCGCCGTCTTCGGCAACAACGACGACGCCCACCGCACGGCCCGTGATCTGGCTGCGGCGGGCGTTCATGTAGCAGGCCTGATCGACAGCCGTCCGGATGCGGAGGTGGAGGGGGCGGAATTCCCAGTCTTCAAGGGCGCTCAGGTCTGTAACGCGGCTGGGCGCAAAGAGCTTGAAGCGGTGACCCTTCGGACGGCGACGGGTGAGGAGGCCATTCAGGCCGATTGTCTGGCCGTCTCCGGCGGCTGGAACCCCACGGTAAATCTGACCTGTCATCTAAGCGGCAGGCCCACCTGGCGGGAGGATATCCAGGCCTTCGTGCCCACCGAGGGTGCCGTGCCCGGCATGGATGTCGCGGGGGCCTGTAACGGGGCCTTTTCGACACACGCCTGTTTCGAGGCCGGGATTGTGGCGGGCAGGGCGGCGCTCTCGGCCCTGGGCCGCAAGAGCGTCGATGTAAAGATGCCCAAGGCGGAGGACGCGCCCTACCGGGTGCAGGCGCTCTGGGCCGTTGCGGGCAAGGGCCGCGCCTGGCTCGATTTTCAGAACGACGTGAGCGTTAAGGACATCAAGCAGGCGGCCGTGGAGAACTTCAAATCCGTCGAGCATATGAAGCGCTACACGACACAAGGCATGGCAACGGACCAGGGCAAGAATTCCAATGTGGCCGCGCTCGCCATCCTTGCCGACGCAACCGGAAGGGGCATCCCGGAAACCGGCACAACCACTTTCCGGCCGCCCTACACGTCAGTGGCCATCGCCGCCATGGGCGCGGGCGCGCAGGGCGCGGGCTTTGCCCCGCAGCGCTTCACCACCTCTCACAAGCAATCGGTTGAGATGGGCGCGCCAATGATCGAGGCGGGGCTCTGGTACCGGCCCAGCTATTTCCCGCGCGCTGGCGAAAGCACCTGGCGCCAGTCCTGCGACCGGGAGGTGGGGCACGTGCGGCAGGCGGTGGGTGTCTGCGATGTCTCAACCCTGGGTAAGATCGACATACAGGGTCCCGACGCGGCCAAGCTGCTGGATTTCGCCTACACCAACATGTTCTCAACCCTGAAGGTTGGGCGCGTCCGCTACGGTTTGATGTTGCGCGAGGATGGCACGGTGATGGACGATGGCACCACCGCGCGTTTGAGAGAGCAGCACTTCGTGATGACCACGACAACGGCGGCGGCGGGCAATGTCATGCGGCACCTGGAGTTCGTGACCCAGAGTCTGCACCCCGAATGGCAGGTGGCCTTTACATCCGTGACCGAACAGTGGGCGCAGTTCGCTGTAGCCGGACCGAAGAGCCGCGACCTGCTGAACGAGATCCTCGGCAAGCCGATTGACAGCGAAGGCTGGCCCTTCATGGCCTGCGGCGAGGTCGAGGTGGCGGGCGTGCCGGGGCGGCTCTTCAGGATCTCCTTTTCCGGCGAACATGCCTATGAGGTGGCGGTGCCCGCGCGCTACGGGGCGAGCCTCTTCAAGCTGCTGGAAGAACGTGCCCGCGCGATGGGCGGCGGGGCCTACGGAATGGAGGCGCTGAACGTCCTGCGGATCGAGAAGGGCTTCATCACCCATGCTGAGATCGAAGGCCGTGCAACCGCCTTTGACGTTGGCATGGGGCGGATGATCTCGGCCAAGAAGGATTGCATCGGCAAGACCATGGCAGCGCGCCCCGGACTGGTAGAAGAGACACGGCCGCAGTTGGTGGGGTTGAAGGCGGTGGAGCATATGAAGGTGATCACGGCCGGGGGGCACCTTTACGAAGTGGGTGCCGAGGCGAAGAACGGCAACGCGCTGGGCCATGTCTCATCGGTCTGTTTTTCACCCGACGTCGGCGGTTATATCGGTCTGGGATTTGTCAGGAACGGGCCCGCGCGGCACGGCGACGTGATCCGGCTGGTGGACGGATTGCGCGGCCTGGAGACGGAAGTGGAGATCTGCCATCCGGTCTTCCTTGACCCCGAAGGAGGGCGTGTGCGTGGCTGAGTTGAGACCGATGGCCCCCGCAGCGGAGCTGCTACCACTTGAGATTGGTGATGCGAAGGCGGAGGAGATTAATCCGGGTCACCTGACCTCTCTGACGGCCATTGGCGATGGGATGGGCAAGGCGCTGGAGAAGGCGCACGGCATGGCCTGGCCCGCGCCCAACCGTGCCGCTGGAAAGGAAGGCGCGCGGTGCCTCTGGTTTGGTCTGCGTGAGGTACTGCTGATAGGGCCCGCGCCGAACAAGACCTTGGGCAGACATGGCGCGGTTGTGGATCAGTCCGATGCCTGGTGTGCCGTGACCCTTGAGGGAGCGGCAGCGGAGGATGTGCTGGCGCGGCTGGTGCCGGTGGATCTGCGTGTGGCGCATTTCAAGCGGGGACACACGGTGCGAAGCCAAGTTTATCACATGAACGCCTCGATCACCCGGGTAGGCCAGGAGAAGTTCATGATCCTCGTTTTCCGGTCCATGGCTACGACCCTTGTGCACGATCTCAAACAGGCCATGGCGGCTGTCGCCTCCCGGGGGTAGTCTTGGGTCCAACGCGCGAATCTCGCGCATCGGGACGTGGAGCGATCAAATGATGAAAGTGGTCATGGCTGCAGCGCTGGTGACGGCAACCGCATCGGGTGCAGCGGCACAAAGCAAGAAAGAGCAGGACTGCACCTACCAGGCGGCGGTTGTGTCCGCGGTGCAGCAGGCCCGGCTGGACCGGGTCAGGGAAAAAAACGTGCGCGCCCATGTTGAGGCGGCGGGCGACTGGCCCGAACAGTATAACAACACGATCCCGGTGGTCGCGGGCTGGATCTACAGTTCGGACGTAAAGATGCGGGACCTGAAGTCTGAGGATTTCGGCGCCGCCTGGAAGACCGCCTGTCTGGCACAGTAAACCCGGGCGGACCGGGGGCCAGCCCCCGTCGCGGGCGGGGCCCGCGCCTCCCCCGGAGGTATTTAGCGTGACAAAGAGAGGGGCGTGGTACTGGACACCGTCTGCCTCCGGTTCTTAGGATGAGACATGAGCCTGCCACCGGGATTTCTGGATGAATTGCGCAGCCGGGCCAGCCTGGGCCAGGTGGTGGGCCGCAAGGTCATGTGGGACGCGCGAAAGTCCAACCAGGGCAAGGGCGATCTCTGGGCGCCTTGCCCCTTCCACCAGGAAAAGTCCGCCTCCTTCCACGTCGATGACCGCAAGGGGTTCTATTACTGTTTCGGCTGTCACGCGAAGGGTGATGCAATTTCCTTTGTGCAGGAGACCGAGAATGTCGGTTTCATGGAAGCGGTAGAGATCTTGGCCCGTGAGGCCGGAATGCCCATGCCCGCCCGCGATCCCAAGGCGGCTGAAAAGGCGGACCGACGGACCCAGTTGGCGGAGGTGACGGAGTTGGCGGTGCGCTGGTTCCGGCTTCAACTGCAGACGGGCGCCGCCGCAGAGGCCCGCGCCTATCTGGAGCGGCGCGGGCTGAACAAGGCCGCACTCGATCACTGGGAAATCGGCTTTGCGCCTGACAGTTGGCAGGGCCTGTGGGATGCCCTGAAGGGCAAGAACATCGCAGACGACCTGATCCTCGGCGCGGGATTGGCCAAGCCATCGACAAAGGGCGGTAAGCCCTACGACACGTTCCGGGGCCGGATCATGTTTCCGATCCGGGACGGGCGGGGCAGAGCGATTGCCTTTGGCGGTCGAGCGATGGACCCGGTCGACAATGCCAAGTACCTCAATTCGCCCGAGACGGAACTTTTTGACAAGGGTCGTAGCCTTTACAACGTGCAGGGCGCGCGTGTGGCGGCGGGCAAGGGTCAACCGCTGCTGGTGGCCGAGGGCTATATGGATGTGATTGCCTTGCACGGTGCGGGGTTCGAGGCGGCGGTGGCGCCCCTGGGCACGGCCATCACGGAAAGCCAGCTACAGATGCTCTGGCGGATAGACCCTGAGCCGATCATCACGCTCGACGGGGATACAGCAGGTCAGCGGGCGGCGATGCGGCTCATCGATCTCGCCCTGCCCTTGCTTGAGGCGGGGCGGTCGCTGCGCTTTGCCTCGATGCCCGAGGGGCAGGATCCGGATGACCTTTTGAAGGCGCAGGGGGCGGAGGCCTTTCGCAAGCTGATCAAGGGGGCTGTGCCGATGGTGCAGTTGCTTTGGCAGCGGGAGACGGCAGGCAAGGATTTTGACAGTCCCGAGCGGAAGGCGACGCTGGACAAGTCGTTGCGGGAGAAGATCCAGTTGATCCGCGATCCGTCGATCCGCAGCCACTACGGACAGGCGATCAAGGACTTGCGCTGGCAGTTGTTTCGGGGTCAGCGCGGCGGCGGCAGTCGGCCCGCCGGGCGCAGCGGGAAGTGGCAGGCGCCTCCGCAGGCCCCTCTGCCCAGCACCAAGGCCTCTATGTTGGCGGCTGTGGAAGATATGCGTGCGACGGTGCATCTGCGCGAGGCAGTCGTCCTCGCGGCCTTTGTGACCTGTCCGGAGATTATAGAAGAGTTCGACAGTGGGCTGGAAGGCATGACCTGCGACGATTCCGCCCACGAGAAGATACGCGATCTGATTCTGCGCCACGGCCATAGAGGGTCAGAGGTGTTGCGCAAGAAGTTTTCAAGCGCACTCGGCCCGCACGCCCTTGAAAACCTGCTGGGTCAGCGCCATGTCGCCATCACACCCTGTATCCGAAACCCCGGCAACACCGAGATGGCGCGGCAGACCGTCGCCGAGGAACTGGCAAAGCTTGAGGCCGCGCGGGGCCTGGATGCAGAGATTGCCGAGGCCGCGCAGGATCTCAGCGGTGTGCCGGACGAAGGTGTGACCTGGCGGCTGTCGGAAGCCGCAAAAGCGGCGGATCAGGCGGCTCGGTTGGGTCAGGAAGACAAGGCAGAATACGATGTGGGCGATAACGGTGCCCGCATTTCGAAAGACGAACGCAGTGCCCTGGATGCGCTTCTGGGGACAATCAAATTCGAGAAATCCAAAGGACCACGCTGAGAGGCGCGAAAGCAGGACGTGACCTTTTCGCAGGTACTTTAGGAAAAAGCAGGACAACGGGTTTAAGAATCACCTCAAACCCCGCATGATTCGTTTCAAACGAATCACTTATTGACTGATTCGCGTAGCCGCGCTGGAGGGACTTTTATGGCCGCCAAAGACACCAACGAAGACACCAAACGGGACGATCAAGAGGGCGGTCATTCGCTCGATATGTCCCAAGCCGCTGTCAAGAAGATGATCGGCGAGGCGCGTGAGAAGGGATACATCACCTACGATCAGCTTAACACCGTGCTGCCACCCGATCAGGTCAGTTCGGAGCAGATCGAGGACGTGATGTCGATGCTCTCTGAGATGGGCATCAATATCATCGAGGACGAAGAGGCCGAGGAGGAGGAGCAGAAGGGCTCCACCGAACTCACGACCACCGACAGCAACAAGGAAGTCGCGCTCTCTTCGGGCACCACCGAAAAGCTGGACCGTACCGACGATCCGGTCCGCATGTACCTGCGTGAAATGGGCTCGGTTGAGCTTCTCTCCCGTGAGGGTGAGATCGCGATTGCAAAGCGTATCGAGGCGGGCCGCAACACGATGATCGCGGGGCTTTGCGAAAGCCCGCTGACCTTCCAGGCCATTACCATCTGGCGCGACGAACTTCTATCCGAAGAAATCCTGCTGCGCGACGTGATCGACCTGGAAGCGACCTTTGGCAATCAGCTGGGTGATGAAGAGGAAACCACGCCGGTGGTGGCCGCGGCGGATACGTCGGAGGCCAAAACCGACGAGACCAAGCAGGAACTGGACGCAGACGGCAACCCCATTACCACGGACGACGATGACGATGAGGACGATCAGGCCAACATGAGCCTGGCGGCCATGGAGGCGGCGCTGAAGCCCCAGGTGCTGGAAGCGCTCGACCTGATTGCGGACGACTACGCAAAGCTGAGCGAGATGCAGGACAGCCGCATCTCGGCCACGCTGAACGAAGACGGCTCCTTTTCTGAAAAACAGGAAGACACCTACCAGAAGCTGCGCTCCGAAATTGTCGCGCTGGTCAACGACCTGCACCTCCACAACAACCGTATCGAGGCGCTGATCGATCAGCTTTACGGCATCAACCGCCGGATCATGCAGATCGATTCAGCGATGGTGAAACTCGCCGATCAGGCGCGCATCAACCGTAGGGAGTTTGTCGAGGCCTATCGCGGTTACGAGCTTGATCCCAACTGGATGGAGCGGATGGCCGAAAAGCCCGGTCGCGGCTGGCAGATGTTCATCGAACGTTCAACCGACAAGGTTGAAGAGCTGCGCGCCGACATGGCCCAGGTGGGCCAGTATGTGGGTCTCGATATCTCGGAATTCCGCCGCATCGTACAGCAGGTCCAAAAGGGTGAAAAAGAGGCCCGTCAGGCCAAAAAGGAAATGGTCGAAGCCAACCTGCGCCTCGTCATCTCCATCGCCAAGAAATACACCAACCGGGGCCTGCAGTTCCTTGACCTTATTCAGGAGGGGAACATCGGCCTGATGAAGGCGGTCGACAAGTTTGAATACCGCCGCGGCTACAAGTTCTCCACCTACGCGACATGGTGGATCCGCCAGGCCATCACGCGGTCGATCGCGGACCAGGCGCGCACCATCCGTATTCCGGTGCATATGATCGAAACGATCAACAAGCTGGTCCGTACAGGCCGCCAGATGCTGCACGAAATTGGCCGCGAGCCGACACCGGAGGAACTGGCCGAGAAGCTGCAAATGCCGCTTGAGAAGGTCCGGAAGGTGATGAAAATCGCCAAGGAACCGATCAGCCTTGAGACGCCCATCGGCGATGAGGAAGACAGCCAGCTTGGCGATTTCATCGAGGACAAGAACGCGGTGCTGCCGCTGGACAGCGCCATTCAGGAAAACCTCAAGGAAACCACCACGCGGGTGCTGGCCTCCCTCACCCCGCGTGAGGAACGTGTCCTGCGGATGCGCTTTGGCATCGGCATGAACACCGATCATACGCTTGAGGAAGTCGGCCAGCAGTTCAGCGTGACCCGCGAACGTATTCGCCAGATCGAGGCGAAAGCGCTGCGCAAGCTCAAGCATCCCAGCAGGAGCCGCAAACTGCGGTCTTTCCTGGATCAGTAAAGAAAACGGCCCCTGCGCGGGGCCGTTTTTCTTTACCTTGATTTTGCCCGATTGCCGGATAGGCAATCGGCATTGATCTGCGTCAACCTGTCCCACACAGGACTGTTATTTTGATTTGGTCGAAGTGCACCCTAGTTTTTCAATCAACCGAAATTGAAAGGCACGTCCATGCGTCCCCTTTTCTTTTCCCTGATCCTCGCTGCGGGGATGGCCCATGCCGCCCCGGCGCAGTCCTTCAAAGCCATCAATCGTTTGTTGGTGGTCCCGCTGAATGCCGCCGATTTCGAAGTGATCGAAGCGCGCGGCGAAGGTGCGCGCGGCATGTGGTGTGCAGCGGCCGATTACGCCATTGCACGTGGGATATCCAGATCGGCACGGCTCTACATCAAGACACCGCGGGGCGCTTCGGTCAGCGGCGCGGGCCGCATCGGCGCGGTCTTTACACTGGATGAGAGCCGTTTGAGCAGCGCGCCATTCCAATCCTATTCCGTTTCGGTCACTGCCGTAGGAGAAGACCTGCCGATCCACCACGCCTACCAGTTCTGCAAGGACTACCTCCTTGAGAGGGACGATTTTCTCTTTAACCGCAGAAGGCTCCTGGACTGATGCGTTTTCTCTTCGCAGCGATGCTTGTCGCCACACTGGCCACGCCCCTTGCCGCGCAAACCTTCCGCGCTGAGGGGGGCATCACGGTAACACCTGTACCGGGCGGCTTTTCGGTGCCTGACGGTGGCGGAATGGGCGCACGCGGCATGTGGTGCGCGGCGGCAGATTACGCCATTCGCAGGCTGGGTGCGGTTGGGATTGAACGGCTTTACGTCGCACAGCCCTACAGCGGCCGCCGAAGCCCCGTTGTTTTCACGCTCGACCCCGCCGATCTGGAGCCCTCCCGCGTTCTGATCCCGGGCTTCACGATTCGCCGGGCAGGCGCAAACCTGTCAGTTGGTCATGCGATGAGTTTTTGTGCTGATTTCAGGATTATCAACCCATGAAGAAACTGTTCGTCCTGCTTCTCGCGGCCTGCTGCGCCGCGCCGCTCGCCGCGGCAACGTTGGGAGAGGAGGACGCCATGCTTATCAATCCGCTAAACGGCGGTGATTTCGAAGTGATCGAAACGCGGAGCATGGGTGCTGCCGATTTCTGGTGCGGCGCGGCGACCTTTGTCGAACGCCGCAGTGGTCGGTCCGGCCTTACCC
>JABDKA010000206.1 GCA_013002405.1 Sulfitobacter sp.
AATGCAATTATACTGCCAATCGCGCGGGCGCGTCTGACCAAAGACGACCTGAGAACGATGAGAGAGAATATGCTGGAACGGCGTGGTCTTGATCACCGGCAGGAGGCCGAAACATGCTAGCTGATCTTTTAGACCGCAATGCGCAGTGGTCCGATCACAAAAATGCTGAGGAACCGGGGTACTTTGCGAGGCTTGCGACAAGGCAGTCACCGGAGTTCTTTTGGATTGGATGCTCAGACAGCCGCGTGCCGGCCAATGTCGTCGCCGGTCTCGATCCCGGTGAGGTGTTCGTGCATCGCAATGTCGCCAACGTGATTCACTCTTCAGATATGAACATGCTGTCGGCGCTGGAGTTCGCAGTAGAAGCGCTCGATATCTGCGAAATCATTGTCTGCGGTCATTATGGCTGCGGCGGCGTAAAGGCCGCGACCGAAGACCTGCCTCATGGGTTGGCCGATCATTGGCTCGAGCCGATCCGGCGTTTGGCACGGGCCTACGCTGTGGATCTTGCACAGGAAGAGAGCGCAGAAGCACGTCGTGACAGACTCGCGGAGCTTAACGTTGTTGAAGGCGTGCGCCGTGTCGCCGAGACACCGATCATTCAGCGTGCCTGGCGGGACGGGGTCAGCATTCGGGTTCACGGTCTCATTTACGGGCTCAAGGATGGCCGTCTGCGTGACCTCGATTGCACGGTAGGTCCGGGACATTTCCGACAGGAGGCGGCACAATGACAGTTCTGACAAGGATCGATGAGCAAGGGTGCGGGTGCGGCGCGGCTGATGACTTGGGCGATTTGGTCTCAATCGACGAGGCGATAGCCCGTATTGTGCGGAATGCCGGTCAAGTCGCAGAGACGGAAACTGTGTCTCTTGCCAGTGCACGCGGAAGGGTACTTGCTGAACCGGTTTGTGCGATTTCGGCCGCGCCACCGTTCGACAATGCGGCGATGGATGGCTATGCGATCAATTCAGCCTGCCTGACTGGGGAGGGTCCGTGGGTTCTTCCTGTGACGCACCGGATTGCGGCCGGGCAGAAGAAATTGGGATCGGTTCGCCTTGGAAACGCTGCGCAGATATTTACCGGCGCGCCAATGCCGGACGGTGCGGATGCTGTCGTGATGCAGGAACACGTCCAGCGCACCGAAGGCGGAATAGTTGTTTTGCAAAAGGTGAGGTCGTACGCGCATGTACGGCGAACGGGCGAAGACATGGTCGCAGCCGACGTTGTCGTACCCGCTGACCGTCATCTTACGGCGCGGGACATTGCCGCTTGCGCGGCCGCTGGATCAGTTGCTGTTCGGGTCCGGCGTCGCGTTCGTGTTGCTCTTTTGGTCACCGGCGATGAAGTAAGTACGCCCGGAGTTACCCGCAAAACTTCGGGCATCTGGGATGTGAATACCCCGATGTTGAGAGCCGCAATTGAGACGGCCGCGATCGAACTTGTCCGCGTCGAAACCGGTGAGGACAACCGTGCCGGTCTACGACGACAGCTGAGTAAGCTTGCCGAGGGCGTTGATCTAATTGTCAGCACCGGCGGTATATCTGTCGGCGGGGAAGACCATGTAAAACCTGCGCTGGCGGATCTTGGTCTGCGCATGGCGTTCAGTGGTGCCGCGATAAAGCCCGGGAAACCTGTTTCCTTCGGGAAACTGGGAGATGTTCATTGGCTCGGTTTGCCGGGAAACCCGCTCTCGGCATTCCTTGTCTGGCAAGTGTTTGGGACAGTGCTTTCTCGTTGCCTGTCCGGGGGTAAGGCACCGCACGGCCTCCGTCGGCACGTCGTACTATCGCGCCCACTGCGTCACACGTTTGGGCGATGTGAATTGCGGTTGGCGGAATTGTCTGGGTTCGACGGCATGGGCCGAGAGGTTGTTCACTTTGAAGATAGCACCCATTCCGGGCGCGTGGCTCGCCTCCCCATCGCGGATGGGGTCATTCTGATTCCATCTGAAGTCGAAAACCTGCCAGAAGGCGCGCTGGTAGAGTTCCGGCCGTTCTGCGATTGATAAAGGAAGAATGACAATGAAAATCGCCTATACGATGGCACCGGGACGCGGTGATACAGATCAATTGCTATTCACGCTGGCGCAAGATCTCGCGTCTGAGGGCTACCGGACATGCGGGACAGTTCAGATCCCTGAAGTGGTCCCAGAAAACCGGACAGTCGGCTAAGGTGTATCCCAAGCCTTTGAAGGGATACGAGAATGGCAAAGCGCCGGAATTTTACAGATCAGTTTAAGGCCAAGGTGTCGTTGGAAGCGCTGCGTGGCGACAAGACCGTGCAGGAGATTGCGGCAAAACATCAACTGCATCCGAACCAAGTCAGCACATGGAAGCGGCAAGCCATCGAAGGCATGGCCGATGTTTTCTCGGGCGGAAAGCAGAGCGGCCCGACCGAGGCCGAGGTCAAGGAACTTCACGCCAAGATCGGGAGGTTGGCGGTCGAGAACGATTTTTTGTCGGAAGGGCTGAAGCGATGAGCCCCGAGAAGAAACGCGCGATGATCAAGCGGGACCACCCGCAGCTCAGTATCAGCCAACAATGCAAGCTGGTGTGGCTCAGCCGATCGGCCTTCTATTACACGCCCGTCGGGATCGACGCTGACACGCTGGCGATGATGAAAGAGATCGACCGGGTGTTCACGAAATATCCGTTCTTCGGGTCGCGCCAGATCGCCGCTTATCTGCGCCGTGGAGGCGTTGTCGTTGGACGCCATCGCGTCAGGCGGCTGATGACCAAGATGGGTCTGGAAGCGATCTACAAACGCCCCCGAACCAGCCAGCCGCACCCGCAGCACCCAGTCTATCCGTATCTGCTAAGAAAGATGATCATAAACCGCCCCAATCAGGTCTGGTGCGCCGATATCACGTTCGTGCCGGTCAAGAACGGCTTCCTCTACTTGGTCGCCATCATGGATTGGGCGTCGCGCAAGGTCCTGAGCTGGTGGCTATCGAACACGATGCATGCCGACTTCTGCGTGGACGCCCTGAACGAGGCCATCGCCAAACACGGTCCGCCTGAGATCATGAATACCGATCAAGGCAGCCAGTTCACCGGATCGGTTTGGATCACAACCCTAACCAACGCCGGAGTGCGTATCTCGATGGATGGACGGGGCCGATACCTCGACAACATCTTCATCGAACGTCTGTGGCGTAGCCTGAAGCAGGAGGCGATCTATCTCGAAGAGATCAACGACGGCTTCCAGGCCCGACGCGTCGTCAAAAACTGGATGACATTCTACAACACCGAGCGTCCCCATTCAGCGCTTGATCGACAAACACCAGACGACGCATATTGGGCGGGCTTGGAAGAGCAAAAAGCAGCATGAAAACTTAAACCGATACACCTTAGAAATGCTGCAAACCTGTCCGAAAAGATGGGACCACTTCAGACATCCCGGTTGAGATTTCGTTCTGAGTGCCCGCCAGATCTCTGTTGATCATCTTCAAGGTTTGCAGTGCAACCATGGCGGAGTTGTTTGTAAGAATGCTCGACATAAGCATATCCTTTCAGTCAATGACGCTTTGCGCCCGTGATGTCCCACCCCCCATTGGGGCTGGACGGAAAGTCGTTCTGACCTGTGCAGAGGCTGACACCCCAGGCCCTGCGCCACCCGACCTCGGATGCGAGCGGCAAGATGGCCGTTTGAATGTTAAGGGTTGTTGAAGAAACCCGCGGGGACTGCCCCGCTTTTTCCTAAAGGCTTAGGCAAGTCAGGCCCGCCGTTCGACAGATGGGCTTTCATGTGTCGCGATCGCGCGCCTCTTTCCGTCAGCTCCATAGGTCTCCAGACCATCGCGCACACGCCGCAATGCCGAAAGGCGGTCGTTCACTGTGCGGATCCCCTCCATCGCGCCGGTCAGAAGGGCCTGATTGCGTGCCACCTTGAGGGATAGCGCCTGCAATAGTGCCGGGTCGGAGGGGCAGACATCCGTCATCTGGCCGATCAGGTCCTCCTTGGTGGGCAGGAGCGTCGTGACCTTTTCAAGGTCACCGCCCAGCAAGGCGGTTCTCTCGTTCTCCAGCAGTTCGTTGAGGGCGGCGATGGGCCGTTGGGCACTGTCATTGGTCATCCTGTTTCTCCTTCAGGGCATGAAAAATCGTCTCGCTCAGCCCGATGCCGCCGCTCCGGACCATCACCATCGCCTGCTCGCGGCGCAGCAGCGATGCGAACTGGTCCTCCCCCGCGCCACCGCCAAAGCTCTGCCTGCTCTCTCCAAATCCCGCAGCCCCCAGCATTTCCGCCAGAAATGAAGCCTCAAGTTCCTGCGCGGCGGCACGCAGGGCGGCATCTTTGGTGGGGGCGGTGAGGGAAAGTGTGGGAGGTATCTCCATCTCGGGTTTCCTAAATTGCTGCATACTTTGCGCACCATGACCCGGGTTCGGTAAACAAGCAGTAAGGAGGATGATGGATAAGCGCCCGGTCGGAGAAGAACTCCCGAGGAGAGGCCATGCATCCCATTCTGACCCAGCTGTCCGCAGCGGCCCTTACGGGTGAGGGCAAGACACAATTGGCAAAGCTTGAGGTGCCACTCACCGGTCTGCCGACAGACGCCGCTGCCCTTGGTCAGCTTGTGACATTTGGTGAGATCCACGCGGATCTGAACCGACTAATCAAGTTGCCGGAAGCGCCGACTGCCAAAATCGTTTCAGGTACAGACGCCACGCCACCGAAGACGACTGAGGGCGACGCGGAGCCGGACCTCGAAACGGCCGATCTGACGGGCGCTTCATCCAATGACTTGGCCAAGCATCCACCGGATCCCCTGTCCGAAGTGCCCGCTCAGAATCCCCCTGTGCGTCCGTCGCCGGATGTTGCCTTGAAAGGTATAGAGAAGGGCAAAGATCCATTGCCTTTGGGCTGGGGGGTTTCCGGAGAGCCAGCTCTCCCGCTTGCGCGCGATAGGTCAGCTGACAGATCGGCGGCCACCCTGCCCGTGCCCAGTCCCGCAAAGCCGGTCCGGCCAGAGGGCGAAGTAAAAGCGGACGTACGAAAACTGCCGACCAGGTCGCGGGCGAGGGTTCCGGGATGTGCAAACCCAGTGCCTGCTCTAGAGCAACCAGTTATCCCTGAACGCTTACCTCTGCCAGTGGAGCATCTGGCCCAGGACCTTACCCTGAGAATGGCCACGGAGTCCCCTCAGCCGACGACCGCGAAGAAGACCGACCAGGAAATCCCCGCTCCCCGACAAGAAAGCGCGCCGCTGAGGCAGACCAAAGCGTCGGACATGGCCCCTAGTGTGGCATTCCGCCTGCGGCCCGTACAAAACCGTGGGCCCGTCGGCCAGCCCGATGGCCCACGCCAGGCAGTCGCGGAACTGGCTCAGGGTCCTTCGTTGCCGGAAGCAAAGAAGCTTCTATCGTCACCCTCACTGCAATCCTCAAAGGGCGAAGGTCTGCGGATCATGCCTGAATATCTCACCCTACCTAATCGTACGGAACTGATACTTCCGAAGGTAGACCCGGCCCCCTCCCTGATGGCCCCGACGGCCGAGGCACACACAATCCGCCCTATCCCCGACCAGGCGCTTACGCAAACCTTGCCCACTCCGCCGCGGGCCAATCCGAGCCCTGCAGAAAAGAAGGAAAGCAGTAAACCGCCCACCTTTTCCGCCCCCGGGCAGGCTTGGCAAAAGCCGGAAATCCGGGTGTCTTTCCCCCTCCCACCGGAAGGCCCAAAGCAGGGGCCCATCCCTCTCGCCCAATCGCCGGAGCAGGCATTCACCCCGCGGGCAAAGGGAGAGGTGTCGCGAGAACCTTCCACTTCTGCTCCGTTCAAGACCGATCCTTTGCCGGGCCTGCGCACACAGCCAAATCCTGCAGCGATGCCCATCCCACAGCGCGAAGGGGTCAATCCGACCGGCCGCCAAATGGAACCGCAGCGCGTCGAACGGGTCTCCCACAAACTCACCGTTCCGGAAAGCGCGCCTCTTACGCTCACCAAACCGCAGCCCCAGAAAATCAGCGATGCAACCGGAACCGCGTTGCCACTGCCACCCGAAGCCAGGGAGACGCGCCGCTCCTCCCAAGACCTTCGGCGGGCAGCGACCGAACCAGAAACGCCTGAACCGGCCGCCCCAAGAAACAAGGCGTCTCCATTCGCTGCCGCCCCAGCCGCACAGCCGGAGACATTGAACGCAGTGCTGAGGCCAGAGGAAAAAAAGCCAGCCGCGCAGGTCGCGGTCGGTCAGGAAATCGCTATGACCGCTCGGTCAGAGACCGCCGCGCCCCTGTCCCAGACGCCCTCCAGCGCGCCAACCCGGATGGACCTGCCAAGCCACGTCGCCCGCCAGATCGCCGAGGTCGCGCAGCAGCTGCCAACCCGGCCGGTGGAGATTTCACTCAGCCCGGAAGAGCTTGGGCGCGTGCGCCTTTCCGTCTCTGCTACGGAAGCGGGGCTTGTTGTCAGCGTGCTGGCCGAACGGGCAGAGACGTTGGATCTGATGCGGCGGCACATTCACAGCCTCGATCAGGAATTCCAGGCCCTTGGCTACGAGGACGTCAGCTTTTCCTTCTCCGGCCAATCCCGGAACGCGCCAACGACCCAAATCGACGAGGCACCGTCAACCAGCCAAACTTCCGATTTCAGCGATCCCAAGCCGAAAACCCATCCGGTTCCGCTGACATCCGCCGCGCAGACCGGCCTTGATCTGAGACTCTAGAAAGGAGACCCCCGAATGGGCCTTGCCCCGATCCCCATCTCGCTGACGCAGCAGCCGCTCGCGGGCCTGCCGAACGATCCCGCCATTGCCAGCGCCGCCACCCTCCCCTCGTCGGAGACAAGCACGGTTCTGTCCTCGGACTTTGAAACCTTCCTCAAGATGCTGACCGCGCAGGCGCAATACCAGGATCCGCTCGAACCGATCGATAGCTCGGAATATGCAGCCCAGCTTGCCCAGTTCTCCATGGTCGAACAGCAGGTCCTCACGAACGACCGGATTGCGGAGATGACGGCGCAGCTTCAGGTCTCCAACATGTCCCGGGTTGCGGGGTTCATCGGGATGGCGGCCCGGACCAGTGATCCTGTCTACTTTGGCGGCCAGGGAATCCCCGTCGCCACAGACCCTGCCACCGGCGCTGACCGCGCTTTCCTTCTGGTGAAGGATGGGCAGGGGAACACTGTCGACCGGCTGGAATTCCCCCTGTCCGCGTCCGAAGTGATATGGGACGGTCAGGCAACGGGCGGCGGCACCTACCCCGCCGGTCGCTACAGTTTCGAGGTTGAAAGCCTGTCAAAGGGCGAGGTCATAGCGACGAACCCCGCCCCCACCTACGCCCAGATCACGGAGGCGCGCGATATCAACGGGGAGGCCGGTCTGATCCTTGAAGGGGGCATCACGGTGCTGGCCCGCAACCTTGAAGGGCTACGCGACCGGATCTGATCAGGCACGGTCTTGCAGGGCAAAACCGGCGTAGGCTATCGGCATCACCAAGCGGCGGAAGCGCCCCAGCTCAAACCGCCGCAGCGGGCGCTGGACGGCCGCGGGGTAGACCCGCGTCGGCTCCTTGTCCTGCACCAGATCAGCCAGCAGCGCGCCTGCGTAGGTGGCCATGGCAACACCGTTGCCGTGGTAGCAAAGGCTGGCAAAAAGGCCCGGCTGGTCCGGCACTTCCCCGATAAATGGCATGCGGTCACGGGCGATGCAGACCATACCCGACCAGGTGTTGGGCGTCTCCACCCCATGCCAGGCCGGGAACATTCGGTCGAAATCCGCCCGCGCCCGTGCAATTGCCCGCGCCTCAGACCCCGGTGAGGACAGCAAACCGCCGCGCACACCGAACAGCATCCGGTTGTCCGGCATCAGGCGAAAGTAGTGCAGCAGATGCCGCGTATCGTATGCAGCTTGCCCGCTGGTCCAGCCCTGCGCGCCCATCTCTTGCTGGGTCAGGGGACGGGTCACGATGATGCTGGACTGCGTTGGCATATAGCGCGCGGCAAACCAGTCCGGCAGATCTTCGGAAGAATACCCGTTGGTCCCCACGATGACCCGCCGTGACGTGACCGTGCCGCCCGGTGTCTTGAGGGCAAAGCCCTCCGCAAGGCGGTCAATCCCGGTCACCGGCGTATCGTGAAATATCCGCGCCCCGGCACTCTTCGCCGCCTCAGCCAGACCGTTGATATATTTCCGGGGATTCAGGCCAAATCCGATGGGCACCGTGATGGCCCCCTCGAATCCCGCGTTCATGCCTTCGGCTTCCAGATCCGCCTTTTCGGTCAGTCGCGCCTCAACGCCGTAGTTCTCTTCGTAGCAGGCAAGCGTACCCCGCATCGCCTCGAAATCCTTTGCGCGATGGGCGAACTGCGTCTCGCCGTCCGAATGCCGGTCAACCTCAATCCCGAAACGGTCGATAAGCGATGCCACCAGATCAACCGCATCCCGTTCCGCCTGACGCCAGTCTTTCCGGCCCTCCACCCCAAAGGACTTCTCCAGGTCGGCATCATCCAGCATCCCGCCCCCCAGACAACAGAATCCCCCGTTCCGTCCCGATGCCCCCCATCCGACAAAGCGGCCTTCCAGAAGGGCAACCGATAGGCCCGCCTCCGCCAGATGAAGGGCGGCGGAAACACCGGTGAAGCCGCCCCCGATAATGGCCACCTCTACGTCAAGCGGTCCGGCAATCGCCAGACGTTCGGGTAAGTCTGCGGTACGGTCCCACCAACAATCCGCACGAGGCGCGTCAGAATAGGCAAAATCCCCGTAGATCCGCTTCATCCAGTCGCACGTTCAGCGGCCTGCGCATCCTGCTGCTGGCGCAAGGACGCTCTCTTGCTGACCAGGGACGCCGTGAGAACGCCGACCGTCACAATGGCAATCATGATCGTGGAAAGCGCGTTGATTTCGGGCGAGACCCCGAGGCGTACGGCCGAGAAGATCTTGATCGGCAAGGTCGTCGCGGAAGGGCCCGCCGTGAAGGAGGCGATCACCAGATCGTCGAGCGACAGGGTAAAGGCCAGGAGCCAGCCGGAAATGACGGCTGGCGCGATGATGGGCAATGTCACCAGACGGAAAGCATCGAAAGGTGAGGCGCCAAGGTCCAGCGCGGCCTCCTCAAGCGAGCGGTCAAAACTGATCAGGCGCGACGAGACGACAACTGAAACGTAGCACATCGAAAAGGTGGTATGGGCCAGCACGATGGTCAGCACGCCCCGGTCCAGACCGATCCCGATGAAGAGCAACAGCAGGGAAAGACCGGTAATCACCTCGGGCATAACCAGCGGTGCATAGATCATGCCCGAAAAAAGCGTTCGCCCGAAGAACCGCCCGCCCCGCACCAGCGTATAGGCGGCCATTGTTCCCAGCACCGTCGCCAATGTGGAGGAAATAACGGCCACCTTCAGGGTGACCCAGGCGGCATCCAGGAAGGCTTCGTTCTGGATCAGCTCTCCATACCAACGGGTCGAAAACCCGGCCCAGACCGTTACCAGCTTGGAGGCATTGAAGCTGTAGATGATCAGGATCACCATAGGCAGATAGAGAAAGGCGAACCCAAGGGTGAGCGAGGTGACATTGAACCAGCTGAGCCGTCTCATGTCTTGTCCTCCTGCGCGCTTGGTGAAAGTGCGGGCGCCTCCGGAGGGAGTTTATCTGGCAAGATGAAGCAGGAGCGGTGCCTCATTGCTCGGCCTCCGCCTGTTTTTGCTGGTTGCGCTGGAAGAGCACGATGGGAATGACCAGGATCAGCAGCAGGATCACAGCCACGGCACTCGCCACCGGCCAGTCGCGGTTGTTGAAGAACTCTTCCCACAGGACTTTGCCGATCATCAGCGTGCCCGACCCACCCAAGAGCGATGGGATGACGAATTCACCCAAGGCAGGGATGAAGACCAGGAATGATCCCGCAATGATCCCGTTACGCGACAGCGGGATGGTCACCAGCCAGAAGGCCTGCAGGCGCGAACAACCAAGATCCTCCGCCGCCTCGATCAGGGAGCCGTCCATTCGGTCAAGCGCGGCGTAGATCGGCAGGATCATAAAGGGCAGATAGGTATAGACGATGCCAACATAGACCGCGAAATTGGTATTGAGCATTTGCAGCGGCTCACCGATCAGCCCGAGCCAGATCAGCAGCTGGTTCAGCAGTCCCTCGTTACTCAGAATCCCCATCCAGGCGTAGACGCGGATCAGGAAAGAGGTCCAGAAGGGGAGGATGACCAGCATCATCAGGGTGGGGCGCCATTCCTCGGGCGCGCGGGCCATGCCATAGGCGATGGGATAGCCGACCAGCAGCGTCAGAAAGGTCGACAGAAGCGCGATGCGCAGGGAACTCAGGTAGGCCTTCCAGTAGAGATCGTCCTCAGTCAGGAAGACGAAGTTCTCGAAATCGAACTCCGCGAACATGGCGGCGATGCCGTCCCTCAGGGTTGGCGTATAGGGCGGGATGGCCAGGGCCGCGTCTGAAAGGGAGATTTTGAAGACGATGATGAAGGGCACCAGGAAGAGCACCAGGAGCCAGAAGTAGGGGACGGCGATGAGGGCGGCGCGTCTCATGTGCTGACTCCGGCCCGGGCTTGGCCGGGCGCTTCGCGCCTATCGGGGGCCCGGGTCACGCCCGGGGCAGGGTTTCCATTGTCCCTCATCGGTCCAGCATCACGCCAGCCGTGGCGCTCCAGCTGATCCAGACGGGATCTTCCCAAGTGATATCCCGCCGCGCAAGACGGCGCGTGTTGGCCGTCTGGGCCTTGATTACCTGACCGCTGGGTAATTCCACATGGTAGGTCGACAGGTTGCCAAGATAGGCGATGTCCAGCACCTTCCCCTCGAAGAGGTTCACGGCCTCTTCGGGCTTCTCGGTCGAGATGCGGATCTTCTCGGGCCGGATCGCCAGATGCGCGGTCTGCCCTTCGCTGAAAGGTTGTTGCGAGGCGGCCTTGACCGGTGCGCGCCCCTCGGCCCACTCAAGATGGAAAAGCTCCTCGCCCGCCGGTTTCGCCTTGCCCTCGATGATGTTCACGTCCCCGATAAAGTCGGCCACGTAGACAGAATTGGGATACTCATAGATGGCCGAAGGGGTCGCGACCTGTATGATCCGCCCTTCGTCCATCACGGCCACCCGGGAGGCAACGGTCATGGCCTCCTCCTGGTCGTGGGTGACGATGACGAAGGTGGTGCCGGTCTGCTCCTGAATGTCCATCAGTTCGAACTGAGTGTCCTGGCGCAGTTTTTTGTCCAGCGCGCCCAGCGGTTCATCAAGCAGAAGCAGCTTGGGCGCTTTGGCCAGAGACCGCGCCAGGGCCACACGCTGACGCTGCCCGCCCGAAATCTGGTGCGGCTTGCGGTGTGCGAATTTCTCCAGCCGGGTCAGCTTGAGCATCTCGGCCACCCGCGCGTCGATCTGCTCCTTGCTCTTCCGGTCCCGCTTGAGACCGAAGGCGATATTTTCCCAGACCGACAGATGCGGGAAAAGCGCGTAGGACTGGAACATCATGTTAACCGCCCGCTTGTTGGGGGGCACCTTCCCGATGTCCTGACCGGAAAGTTCGATCCGGCCCGCGCTGATGTTTTCGAACCCCGCCAGCATCCGCATCATCGTGGTCTTGCCACAGCCCGAAGGGCCCAGCAGGGCAAAGAACTCCTGCTCGAAGATGTCGAGTGTCAGATCGTCGATGGCAACGAATTCACCGAACCGTTTGGTGACGTTCTGAAACCGGATCAAGGGCTTGGCGTTCGGGTCATCCCAAGGGGCAAAGACGTTCTGGCTCAAGGAAGGGCACCCCTTCGGCTAGTGGGTGTAATGAAAGAAAAAAGGGGCGTGGCCCTTCGGCCGCGCCCCTCCAACGGCGTCAGGTGCCAGATTTGATCTTGGTCCACATGCGGGTGACCTTGCGCTGCACCTTGGGCCCGTAGGGTGATGTGGTGTAGAGGTTATCCAGTGTCGCCTCATCCGGGTAGATGGCCGTGTCGCCGATCACGTCTTCTTCCAGGAACTCCTGGCTCGCCAGGTTGCCGTTGGCGTAATAGACATAGTTCGACGCGGTCGCCATGTTCTGGGAATCCAGCAGGAAGTTGATGAACTTGTGCGCCCCGTCGGGGTTCGGCGCATCGACCGGGATTGCCATGTTGTCGAACCACATCAGGGCCCCCTCGGAAGGAGCGTGGTATTCGATCTCAACCCCATTGTCAGCCTCGGCCGCGCGGTCCCGGGCCTGAAGGATGTCACCGGACCAGCCGAAGGCCACGCAGATGTCACCGTTCGCCAGCGCGTTGATGTATTCGGAGCTGTGGAACTTCTGAACGTAGGGCGCCACGGCGGTCAGCACGGGCTCGGCCTTGCCGATCGTGTCAGGGTCCTGCGAATCCGGATTCTCACCGATATAGGCAAGGGCGGCCGGTATCATCTCGGCCGGCGCGTCGAGGAAGTGCACGCCGCAGTTCTGCAGCTTTTCCATGTTGGAGGGCTCAAAGATCAGGGCGAGCGAGCCCATGGGCGCATCGTCGCCAAGGGCTTCCTTGACCTTGTTCACGTTCAGCCCGATGCCGGTGGTGCCCCACATGTAGTTGACGGCATATTCGTTGTTCGGGTCGTACTTTTTCAGACGGTCCTCGATCACGTCCCAGAGGTTTTCCTTGTTGTCCAGCTTGCTCATATCAAGCTTCTGGAAGGCGCCCGCGGTGATCTGGCGCTGCAGGAAGGTGCCCGAAGGGACCACCACGTCATAGCCCGAACCACCGGCCAGCAGTTTGGTCTCCAGCACTTCGTTGCTGTCGAAAACGTCATAGATCAATTCAAGCCCGGTCTCCTGCTCGAATTTTTCCAGCAGGCTCTCATCGATATAGTCCGACCAGTTATAGACCCGAACTTCCTCCGCCAGTGCGGCAGAAGTCGTGAGGGCCGCGGCGGCAACACCGCCCAGAATGCGATAGATCATGTCATACTCCCATTGCGCGTCCGGGTTTATCCCGGTGCTTGCGCGAATTTGATCAAGTTTTGCCCTTTCCGGCAAGGTGCTTTATGCTTTCACGGTGGGCGGACCGGTGCAAGGTGATGCCCCGTGACCTGATTTTGGGCAGTTGAAAATGGACATCGACGTCACCGCGCCAACCAATCCCTTTGTGGCCGAAGAGGCCGCCAAGATGCCCGCGCATCAGGTGGTTTACGAAAGGCTCCGCGCCATGATCCTCTTCGGTAATCTGGCGCCGGGACAGGCCGTGACGATCCAGGGACTGACGGCTGAGTTGGAGGCCGGGATGACCCCGGTGCGCGAGGCCCTGCGCCGTCTCATTGCTGAAGGGGCGCTGACCCATCAGGGCAACCGCCGCGTCACGGTGCCCGAGCTGACACTTGAGGGCGTGGATGAGCTTGGTTTCATGAGAAAAACACTGGAACCCGAGTTGACGCGCCGCGCAGCAAAGCGCCTGACGGAGTGTCTCTTTTCAGCCCTCAAGAGCTGTGACGAGGACCTGAACAGCGCTATTGCGCGGGGCGATGTGGGCGGTTACCTGACCCACAATTACCGTTTTCATTCCCTCATTTATGCCGGAGCCGATGCACCCATCATGGCCGCTACCGTGGACCGGCTCTGGCTCCGGTTCGGTCCCTCCCTTCGGGTTGTCTGCGGACGTTTCGGCACCTCCAATCTGCCCGACAAGCACCGCGATCTTCTGAAGGCTCTTGAGCACGGCGATGTGGCGGCCGCAGCCCAGGCCATGGCCGAAGATGTCGAGCAGGGGATGCGGCAGGTGCGCAGCGCCCTCGATGAGAAAGCCGCACGCACCTGATTCGATTGACTTCGGATAATTTGATCATATTCTGCATCGGGACACCTTCCCTCCCGCGATAGGCTCCGCACCATGCCCCACATCACCAACCACATGCCAACGGCAGAGCTGCAGGCGCTGGACGCCGCGCACCACATGCATCCCTTCACCACCGGGGATGATCTGAACAAGAAAGGCGCGCGGGTTATCACGCGGGCCAAGGGCGTCTACCTGACCGACAGTGAGGGGCACGAGATCCTGGACGCTATGGCGGGCCTTTGGTGCGTCAACATCGGCTACGGTCGGCCCGAGATGGGTGAAGTGGCGGCGCGTCAGATGACCGAACTGCCCTACTATAACACCTTCTTCCAGACGACCCACGTGCCCGGCATTGCCCTGGCAACAGAGTTGGCCAAACTTGCCCCGGGCCATCTGAACCACGTCTTCTTTGCGGGATCGGGTTCCGAGGCGAATGATACCAACCTGCGTATGGTCCGCACCTACTGGGCCGAAAAGGGCCAACCGGAAAAAAGCCACGTGATCAGCCGCAAGAACGGCTACCACGGCTCCTCCATCGGATCGGGATCGCTCGGTGGTATGGCCGCGATGCACGCCCAGGGCGGCATGCCCATCCCCGGCATCCACCACATCAACCAGCCCGATTGGTGGGCCGAGGGCGGGGATCACACTCCGGATGAATTCGGCCTCGCGCGCGCGCGCGAGCTTGAAGAGATGATCCTCGAACTTGGTGCCGAAAAAGTGGCCGCTTTTATTGGTGAGCCGGTGCAGGGCGCGGGCGGCGTCGTGGTGCCGCCCTCAACCTACTGGCCGGAAATCCAGCGTATCTGCAAGAAGTACGATGTCCTGCTGATCGCCGATGAGGTAATTTGCGGTTTCGGTCGGACCGGCAACTGGTTCGGCTCCGAGACCCTCGCGATCGAGCCCGACATCATGACCATCGCCAAGGGGCTCAGCTCGGGCTACGCGCCTATCGGCGGCTCCATCGTCTCGGATGAGATTACGGAGGTGATCAACGCCTGCGAATTCAACCACGGCTACACCTATTCCGGCCACCCGGTCTGCGCCGCGGTCGCGCTGGAAAACCTGCGCATCCTGCAGGAGGAGGAGATCCTCAAGCACGTGAATGAGGTGGCGGCCCCTGCCCTGCAGACCGCGCTGCATAAACTGGCAGAGCATCCGCTGGTTGGTGGCGTGAACGTCTGCGG